>DVFZ01000051.1 GCA_018712945.1 Candidatus Pullichristensenella stercorigallinarum
TATACTGTTCATGAGGCTTGAGGCTCCTTTCCGTTTGTTGTTTTCGCATCTCAACTATAACAGATTTCTGCTCTCAAGTCTCGCTTCTTTTTCCTCCCCTCCCCTGTCCAATATGTATTGTAGCTCTACACGCTTCCCGGGCGGAGCGGCCCGTTTTGCTTGCCACGGCGCTCTGCCCGTGGTATAATGAACGCAATCTTGGCAGGGGAGGTGTTTTTTATGCGCATTTGCAGCGACAAGGCTCCGTGCAAGGTCTGATCCCGGGCGGGACGCATGGAGCTTTTTCAATTTACCGTCCGGCGGACTTTGCACCCCGAAAATCCAAATCGGAGAGGAGCAAAGTCACGATGTTTAAGTTCAAAATCCTTTTGCCGGGATGCGCGGTTTCGCCATCCTCTGGTCTACGCAAACCCTGTCCGCGCTCGGCAGCGCCATGACCGGCTTCGCCCTGGTGCTGTGGGCCTACCGGCAGTCCGGTTCCGCCGTAACGACGGCGCTTTTGTCCGTATGCACGTATGCTCCCTATGTGGCGATGAGCATTTTCGCCGGGGCGCTGTGCGACCGTTGGGACAAAAAGCGGACCATGTTTTTCTGCGACCTGTTCGCGGCGCTGTCCACGCTGGCCGTGCTGCTGCTCGCTTCCGCCGGGCGGCTGCGAACGGGGCATCTCTACATCCTCAATGCCTTAAATGGGTTGATGAATACACTGCAAAAACCCGCCGCCGATGTGACGGTGAGCCTGCTTGTGCCCCGCGAGGGCTACCAGCGCGCCGCCGGCATGCAGGCGTTGGGCAACGCGCTCAGTTCGGTGCTCGCGCCCGTGCTCGGCTCAATGTTGTTTGCTTTTGCCGGGTTGGAGGCGGTGATCTTTTTCGATCTTGGCACCTGCATGGTGGCGCTCGTGGCCCTGGGCGGCTTTGTGCGTGTCCCCGCGCCTGAAGCGGCCCCAAAGGGCGAATCGCCGTTGGCGGCGGCGCGCGCCGGGCTGCGCTTTCTGCGCCGGGAAAAGGGCGTTTTGCACCTGATCTTTTTCCTGGCCGCCATCAACCTGATCGCTTCCATGTACAACGCCGCGCTGCCGGCCATGGCGCTTTCCCGTCCCGGCGGCGGCGAAACGGCGCTGGGCTGGGTCAACGCCTGTACCGGCATGGCTACGCTGGCAGGCGGGGCGTTTGTCTCCCTGCGCAACGCGCCCCGCAGCCGCGTGCGCGTTATCCAGAATGCCCTGTTGTTTTCCATGAGCACGGAAAACCTGCTCTTGGCCGTGGGCCGCACGCCGCTTGTGTGGTGCCTGGGCGCCGTGCTGGGCTGGCTGTGCATACCGGCCATGAACGCCAATATGGACGCGCTTTTGCGATTGCGCATACCGCTGGCCATGCAAGGGCGCGTCTACGCGGCGCGCAATACGCTGCAGTTTTTCACCATTCCCGTGGGTTACCTGTTGGGCGGCTATCTGGTGGATAACGTCTGCACGCCGCTGATGGCCGCGCAGCCCCCGCAAAGCGCGCTTGCGCGCCTGCTGGGGAATGGCGGCGGCTCGGGCGCGGCGCTTCTGTTTCTGGGCATCGCCTTTGCGGGCGTGCTCGTTTGCCTGGCCTTCCGCGCGGATAGACAGATCTGGGCGCTGGAGGAATAAGCTGAAATCCTGACCCCCAAGGGCAATCCCTTGGGGGTCAGAGCGCTGACAAAGCCTGCAAACGCAAAAATTGCCCTGAACAAAGAGAAATCAGAGGCAATTTCTGCTTCCTGCGTCAGCTGCCATGCAGCCTGCGGTCACTTACGCCTATGTAAGCTCCCTTGGCTGCAAGTTTGCTTCCTTGTCTTGCAGGCTTTCTCATCCCTCTGGCAGTCTGTTGACTTTGTCAACATCCTGTCCCCCAAGGGCAATCCCTTGGGGGTGCCCTTTACAGCGGCGACGATTTTTTCTATAATGAAGGTAGAACATTCCGGAAAACGCCCCGGCCGCGCCGGGGAGAGGGAGGCTTTATGCGCGCATACCGCCTGTTTACGCTTTTGCTGGCGCTGTTGCTCTGCGCCGCCCCAGGGCTGGCCGAGGCCACGGGTGCCGAGCGCGGATTTTTCGCCATGGATACCTACATGACCATTACCGCCTATGGCGAGGAAGCGCAAAGCGCGCTCGAGGCCGCCGAGGAACGCATACACGCGCTGGAAGGGCTTTGGTCGGTCACGGATGCGGAAAGCGAAATTTACGCCCTTAACCATGCCGGCGGCGCGGCTGTTCCCATCAGCGCGGATACAGAGGCTATTTTGCGCTTTGCCCTGGAGATGGCGGAGCGCACGCAGGGCCGCTTCGACCCCACCATTTATCCGCTGCTGACCGCCTGGGGGTTCACCACGGGCAGCCATCAGGTGCCTGCGCCGGAGGAGATCGCGGCGCTTCTGCCCCTGGTTGGCTATGGGCAAATCGCCCTTTCCGGGGGCGAGGCGTCGCTTCCCGAGGGGGTGGAGGTAGATCTCGGCGCAATCGGCAAGGGCTATGCTGGCGACGAGGCCGTGGCCGTGCTGCGGCAATACGGCGTTTCCTGCGCCCTGCTCAACCTCGGCGGCGGCGTGCAGGTCATTGGCGCAAGGCCGGACGGCAATCCCTGGCGCGTGGGCGTGCTGATGCCCTTTACGCAGGAAAACTTCTGCGTGCTGGAAGTAGAGGATTGCGCCGTCATCACCTCGGGAGACTATCAGCGCTACTTTACGGCGGAGGACGGCAGGCTCTACGGCCATATCCTCGACCCCGATACCGGTTATCCCGCCCAAAGCGGGCTTACGTCCGTCACCATCGCCGGCGCGGAGGGCAAGGTATGCGACGCGCTGTCCACGGCGCTGTTTGTGATGGGTCTGGACGGGGCCATAGAGCACTGGCGCGCGCATGATGATTTTGAAATGCTGCTTCTCACGGACGAAAACGGGGTATATATCACTGAGGGGCTGGAGGATGCCTTCTCGCTGGCGGATGGCTACGCTGATATGGAAGTGACGGTGATTCGCCGGTGAAGCGCTTTCACGCCGGGCGTTGGATCGCCTTGTGCGCGGTCATACTGTTGCTTGCCGGGGCCGCCTGCCTGTGGCTGTGGAACGCCCCCGGCGGCGACCTGGTGGAGATCGAGCGCAACGGGGAAATGCTCTATCGTTTCCGCCTTTCGGATATACAGGATGCGCAGACGATTGAGATATCCCGGCCGGACGGCTCCAATACCATCGTCATTGAAAACGGCGAAATCCGCGTTTCCGCGGCGGACTGCCCGGATCAGACCTGCGTGCAGATGGGGCCGCTGCGCTCCCGGGCCATGCCCATCGTCTGCCTGCCGCATGAGCTGGTAATCCGCTTTGCCGAAGAAACGGGCGACGGCCTGGACGCGCTCGCGCAGTAGGGAGGGACGCCATGGATATTCGCAAGCTGGCCCGCCTCGCCCTGCTCACGGCGGTGGCGCTGATTATCTTTGTGATTGAATTGCAGATTCCCAACCCCTTTCCCATCCCCGGCGTGAAGTTGGGCCTGGCAAACATCATCACCGTTTACGCGGTGTACCGCTATCGCCCCGGCGAGGCGGCCATGGTGCTGGCCTCGCGCATTCTTCTCGGCTCGTTTTTCAGCGGCCGGGCCATTGCGCTTCTGTACAGCGCCGCGGGCGGCACAGCCTGCTTTTTGGGGATGCTGCTGCTCAAGCGGGTGATTCCGCCGCGCTGGTTGTGGATTTCCAGCGTGCTGGGCGCGGTCTTTCACAACATCGGCCAGATTGCCGTGGCGGTGGCCGTCATCGGCATATCGGCGCTGGCCTACCTGCCGTTTCTGCTGGTGTCCGGCTGCCTGGCCGGGGCGTTTACCGGCCTGTGCGCCCAGCTCGTAATGCAAAAGGGCCGCTTCTGGCGGCTGTAAACCCGAAAAGGATATTTGGATAAAGGAGGAAAAAGGCATGAAAGTTGTCATCGTCGGCGGCGTGGCTGGCGGCGCGTCTGCGGCGGCGCGCCTGCGCAGGCTGAACGAGGAGGCGCAGATCGCCGTCTTCGAGCGCTCCGGGTATGTTTCCTATGCCAACTGCGGCCTGCCCTACTATGTAGGCGGCGAGATCGCGGAGCGGGAGGCGCTCACCCTGCAGACCCCCGCGAGCTTCCGCGCCCGCTTCAACATCGACGTGCGCGTGCGCCACGAGGTCACGTCCATCGACCGCGCGCGCAAGTGCGTGCGCGTGCGCGACCTGGAAAGCGGCCGCGAATTTGAAGAAACCTACGATAAGCTGGTGCTCTCCCCCGGGGCGCGCCCCGTGGTGCCGCCCCTGCCCGGCATTGATGGGAAAAATATATTCACCCTGCGCACCGTCGAGGACGCTTTGCGCATCCGCGCCTTTGTGGATGCAAACCGCCCGGCGGCGGCCACGGTGGTCGGCGGCGGCTTCATCGGCCTGGAAATGGCGGAAAACCTGGCCGGGCGTGGCGTGCGCGTGACGCTGGTGGAGAAGATGGAGCAGCTTTTGAGCCCTCTGGATGCGGACATGGCCGCCTTTGTGCACGCCAAGTTCCGCGCCGCGGGCGTGGCGCTGCGCCTGGGCTGCGGCGTGACCGGCTTTGAGCAGGACGGCGCTCAGGTGGTCACCCATGTGGAAAACGGCCCCGCCCTGAAGGCGGATCTGGTGGTTCTGGCCATCGGAGTCGCTCCGGACAGCGGCCTGGCCCGGGATGCCGGCCTTAAAACGGGCGCGCGCGGCAGCATTCTTGTGGACGAACACATGCGCACGTCCGACCCTGACATCTACGCCGTGGGCGACGCCGTGCAAGTCACAAACGGCGTTACCGGCCAACCGGCGCTCATCGCCCTGGCCGGCCCGGCCAACAAGCAGGGCCGCGTGGCGGCGGACAACATCTGCGGGCTGGACAGCGTGTACCGCGCCTCCTGGGGCTCGTCGGTGGTGAAGCTGTTTGACATGACGGCGGCCTCCACAGGCCTGAACGAGCGCGCCGCCAAAGCCACGGGGCTTGACTACGGCAAGGTGGTGCTCTCCCCGGCCAGCCACGCTTCCTACTACCCCGGCGGCAAAGCCATGACCATGAAGGTGCTCTACGAAAAGGGCAGCCTGCGCATCCTCGGGGCGCAGATCGCCGGCTTCGACGGCGTGGACAAGCGCATCGACGTGCTGGCCACGGCTATGCAGTCCGGACTGAGCGCCATCGGCCTCAAGGATTTGGATCTCGCCTACGCGCCGCCCTATTCCTCGGCCAAAGACCCGGTGAACATGGCGGGCTTCATGATTGAAAACCTCGAAACCGGCAAGGTGAAGCAGTTCCACTACGAGGACATGGACTCCCTTCCGGAAAACATCACCCGGCTGGACGTGCGCACCCCGGCCGAGTACGCCATCGGCCATGCGGAGGGCTTTGTCAACATCCCCGTGGACGAGCTGCGCGCCCGGCTTGCGGAGATCGACCCCGCCCGGCCGGTCTACGTAATGTGCCAGAGCGCTTTGCGCAGTTATATCGCCTGCCGCATCCTCTCTCAGCACGGCTACGACTGCTACAACTTCTCCGGCGGCTATCGTTTCTACGAGGCCAACCGCAACGACCGCTTCCGCGAGGATGTAAACACCTCCTGCGGCGCGAGCGCGCGCTGAGGGCAGAAGCGGCGCTTGGAAATTTCCCAGGCGCGGCAGAGGGCTGCAAAGACCTATAGAGGAAAAACTGCCTCCCCAAAAGGAAACGCGGCCTGGTTTGCGGGCCTTCGCATCGTTCCGTCCGTTTACCACCTTGCCAACACAAGGGCGGCGCCTGGACAATTTCCAGGCGCCGCCCCATTTTTGAAAGCCTATAAGACCGTTTCAATCAACAGCATGTAAAGCGGAATCATCGCCAGAGACAGAAGCGTGGTCAGCGCCGTGCCACCGGCGGCGTATTCCTCGTCCGAGCCGGTAGAGGCGGCCACCAAGGCCGTTTGCGTCATGGCCGGCATGCCCGCCTGCACGAGCAATACGTTGCGCGTCAGTTCCGCGATGTCAAAGGGCAGCGCGCACAAAAGCAAAAGCGCCGGGCAGACGATGAACCGCCCCACCGTGGCGGCCAGATAGCCCTTTTCCCAGCGGAATGTGCGCGCGCGCACCATGCGCGCCATCACCGCGCCGGTGAACAGCAGCGAAAGCGGCGTGACCAGGTTGCCCAGGTATCCGCATGCGTCCATGAAAAACTGCGGCGGCGAAAAGCGCAAAAACACCAGCCCCGCACAGACAAGGATCACAATCAGGGGCACGGGCGGCAGCCGCCGCTTCCCGGCCGCCACGCCGCCCCATTTGCGCATCAGCGGAAAACCTGCGCCCCAGAACAGGGTGGTGTTGGCGATGTAATAGAGAAGCGTATAGGGGATGACTTCCTCGCCAAACAGCGCCCGCGATACCGGCACGCCGATAAACACGCTGTTGGAAAAAGAAAACGTCACCACAAACACGCCCAGCCGCTTGGGGGGAAGCTTGAGCAATTTGCCCACCGGCAGGGACAGCAGCATCGTCAGCACCACCGATACAAACGAGGCGGCCAGCGCGGGCAGGTTTTCCAGCAGCGTTTCGGGCGTATACTGGCCCAGTATGTTGCTTATAATCATGCCTGGCAGGGCGACCTTGATGACCAAATCCGAAAGCAGGCTCAAATGTTCGTCGCGCACCCATCCGGCCAGATACACCGCCGCCCCCGCCAGGCCCATGAGCAGTATGCAGCCCACGGCGTTGAAGGCGTTTTGCATTGCGCCCATGCTTACCCCTCCCCGTAAAGCGTCAGCGCCCGGTTTACCGCGGCCAGCACGCCGCGGATGGAAGCGATGGACACGTTGGAATGGATGCCCACGCCGAACACATGATGTTCCCTGTATTCCAGCTCGATATAGGCGCAGGCCTTGGCGTCCGAGCCGGAGGAAATGGCGTGCTCGTGGTAACTCACAAACCGGAAGCCCTCAATGTGCGCTTCGCGCATGGCGGAGAAGAAGGCGTCGATGGGGCCGTTGCCTTCGCCGCTCAATTCGTGCTCCTCGTCATGATAGCGGATCATGCCGGTGAACTGCACCTGCGAATGTCCCTCGCCGCCGATTTCCGTAATGCTGTGGCGAAGCAGGGCATAGGGCTTGCTCACGGATACGAACTCGCGCAAAAACAGGTGCAACAATCGCTCCGGGGGCAGTTCCGCGCCGTAGGCCACGGCCTCCTTTTTCACCAGCGCCCCCAATTCCGGGTGCATGGCCTTGGGCAGGTTATAGCCAAAGCGCGTCTGCAATACGTAGGCCGCGCCGCCCTTGCCGCTCTGGGAATTGATGCGGATGATCGGCTCGTAGCTGCGGCCGATGTCCTTGGGGTCGATGATGAGATAGGGCACCTGCCAGGGCTGGCGGGGATGCTCGGCGCGGTAGGCAAAGCCCTTGCGGATGGCGTCCTGGTGCGAGCCGGAAAAGGCTGTAAACACCAGATCGCCCGCGTAGGGAGAGCGCTCGGGCACGCGCATGCGCGTGCAGCGCTCATACACCTGCCGTATGCGCATCAGGTGCTTGAAGTTCAGCCCGGACGGTATGCCCAGCGCCGCCATGTTCATCCCCAGCGTCACCAAATCCACGTTGCCGGTGCGCTCGCCGTTGCCAAACAGCGTGCCTTCCACGCGCTCCGCGCCGGCCAGCAGGGAAAGCTCGGCCTCGGCTATGCTGGTGCCGCGGTCGTTGTGGGGGTGCACGGAAAGGATGACGCTCTCGCGGCCCGGCAAAAAGCGGTGTACGTACTCAATGCGGTCGGCAAACTCGTTGGGCGTGGATTTTTGCACCGTGGAGGGCAGGTTGAGAATCAGCTTTTTCTCCGGCGTGGCCCCGAAGTGCTCCACCACCGAGGAGAGCACCACCATCGCCAGGCGCGGCTCGCTTTCGGAAAAGCATTCCGGCGAGTATTCAAAGGTAATGCCCTCGCCGCCATCCTCGCGCATCTCCGCCAGCATGCGCAAAAGCTCGATTTCGCGCACGGCGATGTCCACGATGCCCTTGCGCGTGGTCTTGTACACGGCTTTTTGAAACATCGGGGAAATGTTGGTGTACAGGTGCACGATGACGTGCTTCGCGCCCTCGATGGCCTCGTAGGTCTTGCGAATCAGGTGTTCGCGCGCCTGCGTGAGCACCTGGATGGTCACGTCGTCGGGAATCAAATCCTGCTCAATCAGGGCGCGCACGCAGTCGTATTCCGTCTGCGAGGCCGAGGGGAAGCCCACCTCAATTTCCTTGAAGCCCATGCGCACCAGCATTTTGAACATCTCGATTTTTTCCTCGACGTTCATCGGCTCCACCAGCGCCTGGTTGCCGTCGCGCAAATCCACAGAGCACCAGATGGGCGCCTTTTCCAGCCGCCGGGAGGGCCACTGGCGGTCGGGCAGCGTCACCGGTACGCAAGGCGTGTATTTTCTCATGCGCATCTCCCCCGTTGAATTTATCAAAAAAACCTTCGCCCCTCCTGGGGCGAAGGCATACTTCGCGGTACCACCCAATTTCGCCGGAAAATCCGGCAATCTCAGCGCCCGATAACGGGGGCAACCGTTCCAAACTCATCGCCTGAAAAGCTCCGGGGCGAGCTATCCACGCCGCGCCGCGCCGCCGGTTTGCAGCTACCCCGGCTCTCTGTGTGCGAAAACGGGCGTCTTTTCCCCATCATTGCCATGCCCGTCTATTATATCAGAAGCGCGCCGCCCTGTCAACGCGGCGTTTTGCGAAAAATGCGATTGTGTTTCCGGCGAAATTGTGCTATGATTTCATGGGGCATTGCCGCGAAAGGGGAGGAATCATGGCGTTTCTCAGCTTCGACAAGGGCGCGGTGGTCTATGGCTCCACGCCCGTGGAAAACATGTTTCTCTTGGAATATCTGCCCACCGCGCAGGACGACTGCCTGCGCGTGTATCTCTATGCGCGCCTATTGTGTTGCCATCCCGAGCTGGGCGGCAGCGTGGCCGATATCGCCCGCGCCCTGCGCATCACCGAGGAAGCCGTGGAAGACGCCTTCCGCTTCTGGGAGCGCGAAGGGCTGGTCAAACGCCTGAGCGACCGCCCGCCCTCTTATGCGCTCACACCCATGCGCGGGGCCAGCCCGGTTTCGGAAATGGATCAGCATTACTATCAGTTCCGCGATTTCAACGCTTCCCTGCAAAGGCTGTTTGGCGACGTCATTCTCCACGGCGAGGTGGAAATCGCCCAGGAGTGGGTGACGGTGTTTGGCTATACCACGGAAGCGGCGTTGCGCATTGCCGATTACGGCTTGAGCGGCCTGCGCTATTCGCGCAAAACGCCCCGCGCCACGCTGCGCAAGCTGGACAACCTCGCCCGCGAATGGAGCGAGCGCGGCGCGCGCACGCTGGAGGACGTGGAGCGCATGATTGCCGAAAAGAGCGGCGATTACGCCGCGGCGGAGGCGGTGCTCAAGCGCTTCGGCCTGCGCCGCCGCCCCACAGAGGACGAACTGGCGCTGGTGCGCAAGTGGCGCGGCAGTTGGGGCTTTGAAACCGAGGCCATCCTCGCCGCCTGCGAAGCCACCACGAATGCGCAGAACCCCTCGTTTGCCTATCTGGACAAGGTGCTCGAGGGCCGCTACCTGCAGGCGGACGAGTGCTATGGGGCGTTGCGCGGCGTTTTGCGCGAGCTGGGCAGCGCCGCCCAGCCCACGCCGGACACGCTCAGGCGCTATGCGGCTTTCCTGGAGGCCGGATTTGAACCGCGCACGGTGGAAACGGCCGCCATCGCCTTAAACGCCAAGAACCGCCATCGCTTCGAGGATTTGGAGCGATTGCTGGCTCAGTGGGCGGAAAAGGGGCTTTTGAGCGCCGACGCCGCCGAGGCGTATTTGCAGCGCCAGCGCGCGCTGGAAAGGGAGCTTACCGCCCTGTTCCGCCTCGCCGGCTCGGACAGGACGCCGGGTTTGGCCGAGATCGCCCAGTACGAGACATGGAAGAACCGCTTTTCTGAGGAAATGCTGCGCCTGGCCGCGGAGATGAGCCGCGAAAAGGGCCGGGTGATGACGGCGATGGACAAGCTGCTTTCCGCATGGGAAAAAGAGGGCGTCTCCACGCCCGAACAGGCGCGCGCGCGTCAGGAACGTCCCCGCGAAAAGCGCGGCTCCGACAACCCCGCCCTGCGCTATGAGCAGCGGACGCTCGAGGGCGACGGGGACGATTTGTTTACAGACCTGACGAAGTATGGAGGGAACGGCGAATGACCAGAGCCGAACGCATCCGCGCCTTGCTGGACGAATACGCGCGCCAGCGCTACCAGAACGAACGCGAACAGCGCGCGCGCGAGCGGGAAGCCTTTGCGCGCGACCCGGAGCTGGAAACCCTGCGCGCGCGCAGCCTGGCGCTGGCCACGCAGTCCCTGCGCGCGGCCATGGACGAGCCAGACAAAGAAAAGCGGCGCGCCATTGCCGGACAGATGCGGCAAAAGGGCGCGCTCATCAACGCGGAAACGCGCCGCCGCCTGCGGGCGCTGGGGTTGGCGGAGGATTACCTGGAAGAACATTACCGTTGTCCCGAATGCCGGGATACCGGCTATGTGGGCGACGCCCCGGCGCGCTTCTGCGCCTGCTTCGAGCGCCGTTTGGCGGCGATGGAGACGGAGGGCGCGCCGCAGGAGCAGACATTTGAAACCTTCAACGCCGCCTTTGTGCCCGAGGAGGGCGGCCAGCGCGAGCGGCTCATCAAGGCGCGCGACGCGCTGGAGAAGTTTGCCGACCGCTACCCGGATGTGCCCCAGCGCAACATCGTGCTTTCCGGCGCGGGCGGGCTGGGCAAGAGCTTTCTGCTGAATTGCGTCTACGAGCGCGTTTCCCGCCGCGGCTACGCGGCCACGCGGGTCACGGCCTTCCGCATGTTCGATGAAATGCGCAAGCGCCACATGAGCGGCGGCGAGGACGCGGACGGCTTTGCCGCCCTTTTGGAAGCGCCGCTTTTGCTGGTGGACGATTTGGGCACGGAGCCGTTGATGCGCAATATCACCGTGGAATACCTGTTTTTGCTGGTCAACGAGCGCATGGAGGCCGCGCTTTCGACGATGTTTACGACCAATCTCACCCCGGCGCAGATCCAGGAGCGCTATGGCGAGCGGGTGTGTTCCCGCCTGTTCGACCGCTCCCGCGCCCTGGCAATCAAGCTGGAAGGAAAGGACTTGAGGCTGCATGGAATCCGTTAAAGAGGATGTCCTCGCCGCGCTGGACGGCCTGGGCATTGCCTACGACTTGTTGGAGCATGAACCCGTGCACACCATGGAGGACTGCAAGGCCGCGGAGAAGGCGCTGGGCGGGGTGATGCCCAAGAACCTATTTCTCACCCCGCGCAACCATGCCTCGCACCATTTGCTCATCGCCCGCGCGGAGGCTCCGTTCCGCACGGCGCTGATTTCGCGCCAGCTCGGCGTTTCGCGGTTGAGTTTTGCCACATCCGGGGAACTTATGGACATGCTGCGCACGCTGCCCGGGGCGATCAGCCCGCTGGGGCTGCTGTTTGATGGGGAGAGGAAGGTGCGCCTGGCCATTGACCGCACGCTGCGCGGCGAGGAGAGGCTGTTGTTCCATCCCTGCGTCAATACCGCTACGCTGGCGTTGTCCGGAAAGGACTTTTTTGAGCGGCTTTTGCCATCGCTTCAGCATGAGGCCGTGTATGTAGACATGCAAGAGGAGGACAATGCATGAAGTTTGATTGGAAGCGCGATTTGCGCAGGCTTTTGCTGGTCATCGTCGGCTCTGTGATTATTGCGGTCAATCTGAAAATGTTTGTGCGCCCGGCGGGGCTGTATCCCGGCGGCGCGAACGGCCTTTCCATGTTGATGCAGACGATCTTTTCCACCTATCTGGGCGTATCGGTTCCCTTCACGGTGTTCAACGTACTGTTCAACTCCATCCCCGCATACATTGGCCTGCGCTTCCTGGGCCGCAAGTTCACGATCCTGTCGATTATCACCATCGTGCTTTCCAGTGTTCTCACCGACCTTTTGCCTGACTTGAGCCTGACCAGCGATCCCCTGCTCAACTGCGTGTTCGGCGGCATACTCTTTGCCTTTGCCAGCAGCCTGTGCCTGCGCGCCGACGCCACCACCGGCGGCACCGATTTCATCGCCATGTATATGGCGCAGAAGTACGACCGCGATGCTTTCAGTACGATCTTCGTGGGCAACGCCATCATGCTGGCCGTGGCCGGATACCTGTTTGGCTGGGATAAGGCGCTGTATTCGATCATCTACCAGTTCGCGGTGACGCAGGCGCTGCACGTCTTTTACAAGAACTATCAGAAGCACACGCTGTTCATTATCACTTCCAAGCCCGAGGAAGTGTACGAGTGCATCCGCGTAAACACGCACCATGGCGCCACGCTTTTCCATGGCGTCGGCCTTTACGAACAAAAGGAGCGCAACATGGTCTATTCCGTAGTTTCTTCCGCCGAGATGCGCCATGTGCTTGGCGAAGTACGCCGCATTGACGACCATGCCTTCATCAACATCGTCAAAACCGACCAACTCGCCGGCCGCTTCTATCACCGCCCCACCGACTGAGCGCAGTGCGCTCGGCCAGCGCTGCCGCGTTAGAGAGACGTGCGCCCGCCCCACGAGCAGGGGGCGGGCGCGCTTTGTTGCGTTTCGTTTGGAGCGGAGGCGGAGGCAGACGCCGGGCGGCTCACGCGCAGGAGCCGCCCGGCTGCTGTTGTACAGCGAAAGCCCCCGCTTCGAGCGGGGGTTCAGAGCGCTGACAAAGCCCGCAAACGCAAAAATTGCCCTGAACAAAGAGAAATCAGGGGCAATTTTTGCTTCCAGCGTCAGCTGCACATGCAGCCTGCGGTCACTTACGTCCATGTAAGCTCCCTTGGCTACAAGTTTGCTTCCTTGTCTTGCAGGCTTTTGCATCGCTCTGGCAGTCTGTTGACTTTGTCAACATCCTGAGCCCCCGCTTCGAGCGGGGATCCGGAGAGCTTAAAGTTATGCCCAGAATCGTCAAATCCTTTAGCAGACGGGAGACGTGCTGGCAAAGAGCTGCTTTGAGCGGCATCCAGGGGAATAGCGCATGTGCCGCAATTCAGAGCGCGTGAGCGCTGCCGGTTTCATGCCCTTACAGGGCTTGGTCAAACCGCCGGTTTAGCCAGTGCTTTGATAACCTGACGTATCCCTTAAAATCCCTTTGGCTGCCGCGAACTTTCGCACCCCCGCAACTCCGCACTCCCGCCCCTTCCCGCACCCCCGCAACCCCGTAACCCTGCAACTCCGCAACTCCGTAACCCCGCAACTCCGCAACCCCGCAACTCCGCAACCCCGTAACCCCGTAACCCCGCAACGCAAGCCGGGCGGCTCCTGCGCGTGAGCCGCCCGGCGTCTGTTTGTACTTTCGCCCCAATCGGAACGCAACAAAGCACGCCCGCCCCCGACTCATGGGGCGGGCGCGCGTCACTCTAACGCGGCAGCGCTGGCCGTCGATACTATCGACGCACAAATGCTGGCAGGTCTTCGTGGGGGTGCAGGTCGCCAAAATCGCTGTCCAGCAGCATGGCGCGGCGCACGCAGTTGCGCCCGTAGCGGTCGCGCAGGGCAAGCAGCGTGCGCTCCAGGGCAAGGGCGCGCGTCCGCCCACCGTCATCCAATAGGGAGAGCTGCTCGGGCGCATCCTGCGCATACAGAGTGCTTACGCATACGCCCAGACTGCGCACACTCCGGGACCAGTTCCAGTGCTCGTGGAATAGCTGCATGGCCGTTTGCGCAATCTCGCCGGAAAGCGCGCTGGGGGCGGATAGCGTCTGCTGGGCGGTGATGGTCTTGAGCGCGCTGTCACGGATGGAAATGCTCACCGTGCGCCCCGCCAGGCCGCGCCGCAGGAGCCGCTCGCCTACGCTTTGACTGAGCACCGCGAACAGTTCGCGCGCGTCCGCGTCGCCGCACAAATCGCGCGCCGGGGTGATGCTGTTGCCGATGGATTTGATGAGCGCCTCCGCCCCCAGCGGCGCGACCGGGTCGCATTCCAGCCCGCTGGCATACGTCCACAGCGTTTCGCCGTGCTTGCCCAGCATGGCGCGCAAATCCTCCGGACGGCGCGCGGCGATGTCGCCGATGGTGCGTATGTTGCGCGCCAGCAGGCGGCGCTCCGTGGCCGGGCCAACGTATAAAAGCGCGCGCACGGGCAGCGGCCATACGGTGTTTCGGAAATTTTCCACCGTCACACAGGTGGTGGCGTCCGGCTTTTTCAAATCGCTGGCCAGTTTCGCAAATACCTTGTTGAACGATACGCCCACCGATACGGTCAGCCCCAGTTCCCGCTTGGCCCGGGCGCGGATCTCGCCGGCAATGGTCTGTCCATCCGCGCCTACGTTGCTCACGTCCAGCCAGGCTTCGTCCAATCCGAACGGCTCCACGCGGTCGGAAAAATCGGCGTAGATGCGGCGCATCTTTTCCGCATAGCGCAGGTAGGCGGGAAAATCCGTGCCCACCAACACCAGCTCCGGGCACTTTTCCCTGGCCTGCCAGATGGCCTCCGCCGTCTTTACCCCCGCGGCCCTGGCAAGCTCGTTTTTGGAAAGTATGATGCCGTGGCGTGCGGCCGGGTCGCCGCATACGGCCATGGGCACGTTTTTCAGCGCCGGGTTCTTCAGGCATTCCACGCTGGCATAGAAGTTGTTTAAGTCGCTGTGCAGGATGGTACGCATAAAAATCGCCCCTAACGAACATATGTTCTTTTTATATTATAGCACGCCTGCCGGAAAATGCAACCGAACAGCAGATGAAAATATTTTGGCAAAACTTGCCATCCCTCTACCGCCAAAAAACGGAACCGGCGCCGGGGGAAATGCGTCTAAAAATCAAACCGTAAACGAAACGGAGGGGACTTATATGAAACGGAAAGCACTTGCGCGCGCTCTTGCGCTTGCGCTGTGCCTGTTGCTGGCCGTCCCGGCCTTTGCCTCATCATGGGACACGACCGCACAGACCGCTTCCGACGTGGCCGCGCCCGCGCTGTATGCGGACGGCAATGCGACCCTGTCGGGCGCGTCGGGCAGTGTCGGCGCCTATGTGGACGGCCTGGGCGGACTGTACCTGACCGGCTACGACGGCACGATGAGCGCCAATTACGCCTCGCAGATCGTCTATGTGGACGAGGAGCAGATCCTCTATCTGGCGGGGCAGGAAATCGACGATATTGGCGGCACGCTGATGCGTCTTGACCTTTCAGACTTCAGCGAAACCGCCATTGCCGATGGCGTGTACCGGGCCTGCGCACTTTCGGGCGAAACGGTGTATTACATACCGGCCCTGAACCGCACGCAGCTCATGCGCTACGACGCCGCTACGGACAGCAGCACGCAGGCGGCGACGGCCAGCGGCGATATCGTCGCCCTTTATTCGCTGCCGGAGGGAATCGTCGCCGAACTGACGGCGGGACAAGGCGCGCTTCTGCTTGCGCAGGGCGCCGACGTCTTTGCCGAATACACCGGCGAGCTGCCCGCCAGCGCCGCCTATACGGATGAATATTTCCTGCGCCTGAGCGACGAGGGCCTTTTGAGCATCCAGACGCTCGAAAATGGCAGTGTGGAGTTTGTGGACTTCGGCGTGGAGGACTTTGCCGTCCTCAATGGCAACGTCTACTATATCACCTCCACCGCCGGCCAGCGCCGCCTCAAGGCCTTTGACCCGGCGCAGATGTCCTGGCGCATGGTGGCCACGCTGGAAGGCGAGCTTACGCAGATCGCCGCCAGCGCCGAATCCCTGTTTTTGCTCAATGAAACCACGGGCGAGGTCTACCGCGCCCATATCGAGGAAGGCACGCTGGAGCTTTACAACAGCTGCGACCTCCAGGGCCTGGCTTCCGACGGCTATACGCTTGCCGCTCTGCGCCTGGAGGCCATGAGCGGCCAGGTCAACCTCTACGGCGTATTTGCGCCCGAGGATCTGGAGGCCGAAAATGGCGCCGGCGGGTGGACGAGTGCGGAAGTGCCCACCTTTAACTTCGGCGAGGATGCCGCGAACGCCTCCGACGCGCAGTACAGCATTACGCTGGTCGCCTCCTGGGAGGTTGCCGATGAGGAAACCACCGTGGATGTGCTTAAGCCGCAGGAGGAATATGGCACGCTTTCGCGCGGCAGCCGCGGCGAGGCCGTGCGCGCCCTGCAACAGCGCCTGATCGAGCTGGGCTATCTCAACGACGACGCGGATGGCATCTTCGGCTCGAAAACGCAGTATGCCGTGCGCCTGCTGCAGACCGATTTGGCCGACCGTGGCTTCGCGGTCAACGGCGTGGCCTCGGCAGAGCTTCAGGATGTGCTCTTTAACGAGGATTTGCCCGATTACGACCCCTACAAGGCCCTTTCGCGCGGCAATACCGGCCTGCGTGTGACCATCATGCAGGATCGCCTGCGCGCGCTGGGCTATTTGGCCGACAGCGCGGACGGCATCTACGGCGAGCGCACCCAGGAGGCTGTGGCCCTGTTCCAGGAGGAAAACGGCCTGTCCGGCAACGGCAGCGCCACCCGCGAAACGCTGCAGAGGCTCTATGCCTCCAACGCTTCCGCCTGCCAGAGCTATATCTACATGGAGCGCGGCGATACCGGCTATCGCGTGCGCGAACTGAACGAGCGCCTCAAGGAGCTGTACTACTATGAGGGCACGCCCGGCAGCACCTACAACAACGCCACCGTAGCGGCCGTCCGCCGCCTGCAGGCCGAATTGGGCCTGCGTCAGACCGGCGTGGCCACCGCCTCCCTGCAAAGCAGGCTGTTTGCCTCCAACGCGCCGGAGTACAGCGGCTATATCACCCTGCAGCGTGGCGATTCCAACGACCGTGTGGCCGCCCTGCAGCGCCGCCTGCGCGACCTGAACTACTACGATGCCAACATCACCGGCAATTTCGGCTCCGTGACGCAGGCTGCCATCGAGCTGTTCCAGCGCACCGCCGGGCTGGATGTGACCGGCGTAGCCACGGTGGAGACGCAGCAGCTGTTGTTCTCCGAGGATGCGCCCATCTATGTCGAACCCACCCCGACGCCTGTGCCCACCGTCACTCCGACGCCCGCGCCCGGCGAGGTTGGCGCGCCGGAAATTGGCGTTTCGCCCATCGATTCGATTTCGGGCGGCGTGTACTACATTGATCCTACGGTTAGCCGCGTCACCTTCACCTGGTCGGCCGACGGCGATGTGGCCGCCTACTATGTGCGCGTGGCCGACAGCACCGGCAATACCATCGTTTCCCAGCAGGTAACCAATACCTCCGGAAACCTGGCCGTCAGCTCGCTGGAGGAGGGCGTGCTCTACACCATTTCCGTGGGTGCGATTCCCGAAAACGGCACCGTGGACAATGCCCGCTGGACGCACCTGCAGTTCGCCCTCACCGGCACGCCCACCCCGACCCCGACCGCGGTCCCGACCCCGACGCCCACGCCCACCGTTACCCCGACCCCCGCGCCGGGCGAGGTTGGCATTCCCTCGGTGTCTATCGACCCGGTTTCGAGCGTCGGCGTGGATATGGTTCACTATGTGCCGCAAGGCACGCTGACGCTGGGCTGGAGCGCCGACGGCGACGTGGACCACTATCTGGTGCAGGTGTTTGACGGCATGGGCCAGGTGCTGGCCTCGCAGGAATTCACCGCCACCACCACCACGCTGGGCACGCGCGACATGCGTGAAGGCGAGATTTACACCCTGCGCGTCACCGCGGTGCCGGTGAACGGCACGGTGGAAGATGGCAAGTCCACGGATGTGCGCTTCGCCCTGGAGCCGGCGCAGCCGACCGCGACCGCCACCACATCCCCGACGGATGCCCCCACCGCAACTCCGACTGAAACGCCTACGGACGCCCCCACCGCGACCCCGACCGAAACGCCTACGGACGCTCCCACCGAAACCCCGACGGAGCCTCCGGTAGGCACAGTGGATACGCCGCAGATCGGCATCGACCCGGCAAGCTACGAGGATGGCGGCGTGTACTACGTCAACGCCGACGCGACGCTGTTCTGGGGAGCTACGGGCGATGTGGCCGGGTACAACGTGCGCGTCACGGACGGCCAGACCGACTTTGTGAACCTTGAGAACACGCAGGAGACGAGCTACGCGCTGTCGCTTGACAAGATGGAGGAAGGCATAACCTACCAGATCACCGTGACGGCGATACCCACAAACGGCACGGCGGAAGACGGCGTAAGCGCCACGTTGAGCTTTGCCAAGGAACCCGCGCCGCAGGTAGGCACGGTGGATACGCCGCAGATTGGCATCGACCCGGCGAGCTATGAGGATGGCGGCGTGTACTACGTCAACGCGGACGCGACGATTTCCTGGTACGCCACGGGCGATGTGGCCGGATATCACGTGCGCATCACGGACGGCCAGACGGATTTCATCAATCAGGATACGCAGGACACAAGCTATGCGTTGTCGCTTGACGATTTGGCTGAAGGCGCAACCTACCAGATCACTGTGACGGCGATACCCACAAACGGCACGGCGGAGGATGGCGAAAGCGCCACGATAAGTTTTGCCAGAGTGCCCGCGCAGGAAAGCGAACCCGTCGAGGAGCAGCCTGCCGAGGAGCAGCCTGCCGAGGAGCAGCCCGTTGAGGAGCAGCAGCCTTCGTCAAATCCGTGGGATGCGCCGCTCAACCGCGATTCCGACGCGGCGCTCATCGAGCAGATGCAAACGGTGCTTGCCGATTGGGGCTGGCTGACGTTTGACGGCGAAGGCGCGGCCACGCGCGGTCAACTGGATGAGGCGACGGTCAACGCCGTTCTCAACTTCCAGACCTATGTGAACGAACAGTACGCGCAGGATGGAACGCAGCTGACGCTGATCGACCCGGCTTCCGGCAATCCCGAGGTCGGCACCGATACGCTCAAGCTCCTTTTCAACGACCAGTCCATCGTCATTAGCCCGGCCGGCTGATGGGCTGCCCGCGCATAAGCGGATCCCCTGCCCCACGGTTGATGGGGCAGGGGATTTTTACCGCGCTTTGGATGGAGAGGGCAGGCAACGTCCGCACCCGGCAAGAAAAGCAGGGTGCGTGGCACGCGCTCTCCTCTAAAATACGATGCCCATCCCTTGCCTCATCATCTATGGGGCAAGGGATGGGTGATTCAGTTTGTCAAGATCGTGTTTTTGACAAGCTCAGAGCGTTGACAAAGCCCGCAAACGCAAACATTGCGAGGCACTTTTGACAATTTTCCAAACCGTCAAAAGCGGCCGGCTTGAAAACCTTTTGCCGGAAATGATTTTACAGGCGGCCCCGTCAGCCGGCCATAACCTGCAGAATCATGCACTTGAGGTATTTGGTTTCCGGGGCGGCGGGCAGGATGGGATGATCCAGAGCCTGCGTGCGGTATTCCACCAGACGCACGCGTTTTTTCGCGTCGCGGGCGGCGTGGTTGACCATTTCCTGAAACGCCTCTGTGGATACGTGTTGCGAGCAGGAGCATGTCACCAGAAATCCGCCCGGGCGGGTCAGCTTCAGCCCGCGCAGGTTGATTTCCTTGTACCCGCGCAGGGCGCTTTCCACCGCCTGCCGGGATTTGGTGAACGCCGGCGGGTCGAGAATGACCAGATCGTATTTTTCCCCGGCGTCGGTCTGTTCGCGCAGAAAATCGAAGCAGTTGTGCGCCTCAAAGGCTACGTCCAGAGCGTTGCGGGCGGCGTTTTCCCGCGCCACATCCAGCGCGTCCTCGGAAATATCCACGCCCAATACGCTCTTTGCCCCGTATTTGGCGGCGTTGAGCGCAAAGGAGCCGTTGTGGCAGAAGCAGTCCAGCACCCGCGCGCCTGGGCACAGCGGGGCGATGGCGGCGCGGTTTTGCTTTTGATCGAGGAAAAAGCCCGTTTTCTGGCCGTGTTTCACGTCCACATGATAGAGGATGCCGTTTTCCACCATCTCCACGCGGTCGGGCACTTCGCCCAACAAAAGCCCGGTCTGCATTTCCAGCCCCTCGTGGCGGCGCACGGGCACGTCGTTGCGCTCATATGCGCCCGTGGCCCCGGTGATTTCGCACAGCAGGCGGGCGAGCATGTCCTTGCGCATGTCCATGCCCAGCGAAAGCGTCTGCATGACCAGCACGCCGCCGAACTTATCCACCACCAGCCCGGGCAGAAAGTCCGATTCTGAATAGACCACGCGGCAGCTTTGCGTGTCGCACAGGCGCTTTCTGTATTCCCAGGCGTCGGTCAGGCGGCTGCGGAAAAAAGCCTCGTCCACCGGCTCGTCCTGCGTGGTGAGCATGCGCAGGGTGATCTGCGAACGCGGGTTGTACAGCGCCCGGCCCAGCATCGTGCCCTTGCAGCTGTATACGTCGATGATGTCGCCGGGCGCGCACTCGCCCTCGGTTTTGTCGATTTCCGATGCGTAGATCCACGGATGCCCGCCGCGCACGCGCGTTTCACGGGTCTTGCGAAGGATTGCCTTTGCCATATGCCGCCTCCAAAGTTTGCTTTTTCCATGATACCACATTTTCCGCCGCTTGTCGATTCCCCGCGGCCATGGTATAATAGCGGCGGTGATCTGGATGGAACAGAAGCGTTTGAACAAGTTCATAGCCGACAGCGGCTACTGCTCCCGGCGCGAGGCCGACCGCCTCATTGCCGAGGGCCGCGTGCGCGTGGATGGGCGCGTGGGCGTGCTGGGCGACCAAATCCTGCCCGGCATGCGCGTGGAAGTGGACGGCAAACCGCTCTGCGGGCGCGGCGAGCGCGTATATCTGATGCTCAACAAGCCCGTGGGCATCGTCTGCACTGCCGACCCGCGCGAGCGCTATAACGTGGTTTCCTATTTAAACTACCCCATCCGCGTGTTCCCCGTGGGGCGGCTCGACCGCGAGAGCGAGGGGTTGCTTTTGCTCACCAGCGACGGCGAGATCGTCAACCGCCTGCTGCGCGCCGAGGGCGGGCATGAACGCGAGTACGAGGTGGAGGTAGACCGGCCGGTGACGCGCGAATTCGTGGAAAAGATGCAGGCGGGCGTGGCCATTCTGGACACGGTGACCCTGCCCTGCCGCGTGCGCAAAACGGGCGGGAAGTCGTTCAACATCGTGCTGGTGCAGGGCTTGAACCGGCAAATCCGCCGCATGTGCGAGGCGCTGGGCTACCGCGTCACCCGCCTGCGCCGCGTGCGCATCATGCACATCCGCCTTGGAAACCTGCGCCCCGGCCAGTGGCGGGAACTGACAGAGGCGGAGATGGAAGGCCTCGAAAAAGCGGGAATTTATCGCAAAACGTTCTCATAAATACAACGCTTTGACACACTTTTTCCACAAACAGACGATATAATGCACTCAACGCCGAAGGCGTCACCCTTCCCCCCTCTTAAGAAGCCCCCGGGAATGCCGACCCGGAGGCTTCACCCTTTTTGGACGCAAAAGCGCCCCGGCTTCCGTCGGGGCGTTTTCAGAGCGCTGACAAAGCCTGCAAACGCAAAAATTGCCCTGATCAATATAGACCAGAGGCAATTTTTGCTTCCTGCGTCAGCTGCACATGCAGCCTGCGGTCACTTACGTCCATGTAAGCTCCCTTGGCTGCAAGTTTGCTTCCTTGTCTTGCGGGCTTTCTCATCCCTCTGGCAGTCCGTATCCTGACACACCGGCGTAAGCCGGGGCATTTTGCTATTCGGTTGCGGTTTCTTCCGTGCCGGTGTCCGCGGAAGCGGTGTCCGTCGCGTCCGCCGTGGAGGGCGGGTTGCAGTCCGGGCAGGGCTCCAGGCCCAAATCCAGCGCCTGACGGATGGTAAGGCTCCGGCCGTTCTGCTGGCCGTTGCAGGTGGGGCCGACGTGGTAGTATTGCGCGTTGTTGTACACGCTGTACACGGTGGTGTTGTAAATCTGCTCCAGGGTCAGAGCGGCGCTCTCGGGCGCGGGGGCGGTTTCGCCCTCCTCCAACGCCGCGGACTCGGCGGCTTCCTGCTGCATAAGCAGTTCTTCAATATTGGAAAGCGCGGTAACGGCGTCCTCCTCCGGGGCGTGGGTCGCCGCTACGGGGGAGACTGCCACCGGCTCGACCGTGGGGATATTGGCGGGCTTGAACAACGGCAGGCACGCCGCCAACATGACCGCAAAAGAAAAAAACGAAGTAATCATCCGGCCGCGCAGCGCAAACGAACCCGTGCGCCAAATCCACACCAGGCCCACCGGCGGCAAAAGCAGGCACGCGGCGATTTTCAGCGCCGTGCGCTTTCCGCCGTCCCCCTGGCCGGCAGGCCGACGCATGTTGGGCGAATAGGCGTTGCTGGAGCCGGTATAGCGGCCGCCGTCGTTTGCTTGCACGTGCGTTCCTCCGTTTTTGCGTTATGCTTGGGTACGGATGCGCTCCAAGGCGCGGGCGAGCTGATCCGGGCAGCTCGTGCCGGCGCGGCACTGGATGCCCTTGAGCCGGCGGATGACCTCGTCTGCCTGCATGCCCTCCACCAGGCGGGAAAGGCCCTGCGTGTTGCCCGTGCAGCCGCCGATAAAGCGGACGGAGCGCACGGTATCGCCGTCCATTTCAATTTCAATCTGCCTTGAGCAGGTGCCATGCGTGTTGTATCGGTACATCAAATCGGTTCCTTCCGCCACATTGGGTGTATTCAATTATACGCCGCGCGGCAAAAGATGTCAAGACGCGGCGTTTTTTGCCCAATCCGTCTTGAAAAGCGGCGGCGTTCGATGTATGATATAGGAGGAAAATAACGCAGGAGGTTTGTTACTATGAGCATTCGCAAAGTACCCTTTGGCAAAGTGGAGAGCGGCGAAGCGGCTGATCTCTATATCCTCACCAACAGCTCCGGCGCTTCGGTGGAAATCACCAACTTCGGCGGCATCGTGCGGGCCATCAACGTGCCCGACCGCGATGGCAAGCTGGGCAACGTCGTGCTCGGTTACAAGGACGTGAGCGGCTACCAGCCCCTGTGCGGCTATCTGGGCGCGCTGATTGGCCGCGTGGGCAACCGCATTGCCGACGGCAAGTGCACGCTGAACGGCAAGGAGCTGACCCTGGCCAAGAACGAAGGCGGCGTCACCCATCTGCACGGCGGCAACGTGGGCTTTGACCGCAAGTTCTGGGAAGCCACGCCCATCGAGGGCATCTGCGAGGACAGCCTGATCCTCAAGTACACCTCTCCCGACGGCGAGGAGGGCTACCCCGGCACGCTGAAGGTGATGGTGACCTATACCTTCACCGACGACAACGAGCTGGTCATCCACTACGAGGCCGTTTCCGACAAGGATACGCTGTGCAACCTCACCAACCACACCTACTTCAACCTTGCCGGCGAGGGCAGCGGCCCGATTTACGACCATACCATCGAAATCAACGCCGATACCTTCACCGTCGTTTCCGACAGCAAGTGCATCCCCACCGGCGAAATGCGCCCTGTGGGCGGCACGCCCTTTGATCTGCGCGAGGCCAAGCGCATTGGCGACGGCCTGGCCATGACCGAGCAGGACGAGCAGATGCGCTACGGCAACGGCTACGACCACAACTTCAACCTCAACGACGAGGGCCTGCGCTTTGCCTGCGAAGTGTCCGAGCCGACCACCGGCCGCGTCATGCAGGTGTATACCGACATGCCCGCCGTGCAGTTCTACGCCGGCAACGGGCTGGAGAGCGTCAACCCCGGCTCCTGCGGCCGCAAATACCACAAGCACGAGGGCTTCTGCCTGGAAACGCAGTACGCGCCCGATTCCATCAACCACCCCGAGTTCCCGGACAGCGTCCTGCGCGAAGGCGAGAAATACGATTTTGTGACCATCTACGCCTTTGACGCGGAATAAACCATTTTGCGGCGCGGGGCGGCCCCTTGCCGGGCTTCCCGCGCCAATCTGACCGTAAAGGAGTTACCTGTATGCAGGTTCGCACACGCTTCGCGCCCAGCCCCACGGGATATCTGCACCTGGGCGGTCTGCGCACGGCGCTTTACACCTATCTGTTTGCCCGCCGCAACGGGGGCAAGTTCATCCTGCGCATTGAGGACACCGACCAGGAGCGCGAGGTGCCCGGCGCGGTGGAAAAAATTTACGCTTCGCTGGCGGCCGCGGGCCTGACCTACGATGAAGGCCCGGATGTGGGCGGCGATTACGGCCCCTATATCCAGACCCAGCGGCGGCATCTCTATCTGCCTTACGCGCAGGAACTGGTCAAGCGCGGCGGCGCGTATTACTGCTTCTGCACCAAGGAGCGGCTCGACGAGGCGCGCGCCCAGGCCGAAAAAGAGGGCAAGACGTTCAAATACGATAAACACTGCCTGCACCTTTCCCCCGAGGAAATCCAGCGGCGCATCGAGGCGGGCGAACCCTATGTCATCCGCCAGAACGTGCCCACCGAGGGCAAGGCGGGCTTTGACGATTTGCTCTACGGCCATGTGGAGGTGGATTGCTCCACGCTGGACGACAACGTGCTCATCAAGGCCGACGGCCTGCCCACCTATAACTTCGCCAACGTGGTGGACGACCACCTGATGGCCATCACCCACGTCATGCGCGGCACGGAGTATCTTTCCAGCGCCCCGAAGTACAACCTGCTCTACGAGGCGTTTGGCTGGACGCCGCCAATCTATATCCACCTGCCGGTGGTGATGCGCGACGCCACGCGCAAGCTCTCCAAGCGCTATGGCGACCCCTCGTTTGAGGACCTTCTGGACATGGGCTATCTGCGCGACGCCATCATCAACTTCATCGCCCTGCTGGGCTGGAGCCCGCGCAGCGAGCGCGAGTTTTTCACCCTCGAGGAGCTGGAGGAGTGCTTCGACGTAGAGGGGCTGAACAAGTCGCCCTCCATCTTCGATATGGACAAATTGACCTGGTTCAACGCCGAATACATGCGCAAGTTGTCCTTCGAGGAGTTCTACGAGCTGGCCAGGCCGTGGATGGCCAGGGTGCTCGACCCCGAGCGCTTCGATTTGCGCCGCCTGGCGGAGCTTTTGCAGGCGCGCATCGAGGTTTTGAACCGCATACCGGGCATGATCGGCTTCTTGGCGGAAATGCCCGAGTTTGACAACGACCTTTACAACCACAAAAAGATGAAAACCAACCCCGAAATCGCCCGGCAGGCGCTTGAGGCGGTTCGGCCCGTGCTGGAAGGGGTAGGGGAGTGGACCGAGCAGGCGCTGCACGACGCGGTGATGGCCTTCATTCCCGAAACGGGGCTGAAAAACGGCCAGGTGCTCTGGCCGCTGCGCATTGCCATTTCCGGCCTGGCCTCCACGCCGGGCGGAGCGTTTGAGATTGCCTATCTTCTGGGCAGGGAGGAGACGCTGCGCAGGCTGGACGCCTCGCTTCAAAAGCTGCAATGAATATCGTCTATCCGGATTATGAGCGTTCCATCCTCTCCACGCTCTCCGCGCTGACGGGCTATTTCGGCGCGCCGCTTGACTATCCGCCCCTGCCGGAGCTGAAGCCGTATCTGGACACAAAGCCTCTGCATGTAATGCTGCTTCTGCTGGACGGCATGGGCGGCTGGCCGCTGAAAAACGCGCTGCCGGAAAGCTCTTATCTGCGCGCGCACGAAATCGCCACCGTCACCAGCATCTTCCCGCCCACCACCGCCGCCGCCACTACGGCCTATTACTGCGGCAAATCGGCGCTGGAAAGCGGCTGGCTGGGCTGGCATCTGCACATGAAGGAATACGCCGCGGATATCATCGCCTTCAAGCGATCCACCTATTACACGGAAAAGAGCGTGGACGGCCCCTTCCCGGCCGGGGAGCTGATTCCCTACCAGACGGTGTTCGAGCGCATGAAGGGCGTTTGCGATACGCATGTGCTCTACGCCTTTGATTCCTATTCCGAGCACGGGGCGGATTTCCGCCACCGCGTATCCAGCTTTGCCGAAGTCACCAACACGCTGCGCATGATTTCGCGCGGCGATAAGCCGTCCTTCACCATCGCCTACTGGAACCAGCCGGACGCGAAGATGCACAAATACGGCGAAGGCTCCCCGGAAGTCATGGCGGAGTTCAAATCGCTGGACGCGCAGCTGGCGGCGCTGCGGCCGCGGTTCAAGGATACGCTGCTGGTGATTACCGCCGACCATGGCATGGTCAATACCACCGAGGCGGTGGATATCGCCAAAATTCCGGCGCTGCTGGAGCCGCTGGTGCTGCCGCCGTCCATCGAGCCGCGCGCCTCGGCCTTCTATGTGAAGCACCACCGCCGCGCGGCGTTTGAAGCGGCGTTTCATGAATACTGCGGCGGGGACTTTTTGCTGCTTTCGCGCGAGGAAGTGCTTTCCTCCGGCCTGTTCGGGCGGGGCGAGCCGCACCCCAAGTTCGACGATTTCATCGGCGACTACCTGGGCGTGGCCACCGGCACGCGCTATTTCGCCTTCACCCTGCCCGGGGCCAAACCCGGGGATCGACTGATTGGACAACACGCCGGGCTGACGGAAAACGAAATGCTGGTTTCCGTGCTGGCGGATAGGACGTGAACATGAGAGATACGGGCTTTTATGTACAGATGCACCTGCATACGGCGGAATCGAGCCGTTGCGCGCGCGTGGGCGGCGCGGATATGGCGCGCGCCTGCAAGGAGGCCGGGTACGACCTGATCGTCATCACCGACCACTTTTTCAACGCCAACATCAACGTGCCCTACGACATCCCCTGGAAAGAGCAGGTACACGGCCTGTTCGCGGGTTATCGCGCCGCCAAGGCCATGGGCGACAAAATCGGCCTGCGCGTGCTGCCCGGCTGGGAGACGTATACCGACGGCCCCGAATACCTCACCTATGGTCTGGGCGAGGAGTTCCTGCTTAAAAACCGCGATATCGCCCTGCTGCCCAAGGTGCAATACCTGCGCCGCGTGCACGAGGCGGGCGGCTACGTATCCCACGCCCACCCGTTCCGCGAGGCCAGCTACATTCCCCATTTCGACCCCGACCCCTATGGGCTGGACGCGGTGGAGGTGTTCAACGGCCGCCATATGGACCCTTCCTTTGATGAAAAGGCGCGCGCCTTCGCCAAGCGCTTCCACCTGCCCGGCACTGCCGGCGCGGACGCGCACAATACGTTGCACATCTACGATGGCGCGATGCGCTTTTTCTATCCGGTGACCACCTTTGACGAGATTTTCGCCGCCATCCGGAAGGGCGACTATGAAATTGTGCCGCATCTGAACGAACGGGCGACGGGATTTTGACAGGGAATTCAAACGAATAAGCAGAGGCGAATGGCCTCTGCTTTCTTTTTGCCAACTGCCGCGCGACGGCGCTTTGTTAAGATTCTATCAAATGTCGAGAAAAATTCCTGAATACTCTATTTTGCGCTTCACATATGAAACATTGTGTGGTATAATCAAAAAAACAAACCCTTATATATAAAATTATTCTGCGAGAGGGTAGATTTTTGAAGGCACATTTAAACGCTTTACCGGATGAAGCGTCTATTCCGCTTCATCGTCAGGCTTATTAACTCCTTTTACGATATCACGCACCACTTCGATAACCATATCGGTGACTTTCTTGGGTTGCCCTTTGAGAAGCGTGTGTATGGTATCCACCTTCTCCTGTGTCAATGCATTGATGACCGGACTTGCGTCCAACTCTTTGTCCACGCAACCGGCAATCATGTCCTCTATTGGTACTTGGAGAATGAGGCAAATCTGCGCCAGACGTTCCAGATTGATGAGACGGTCGCCACGTTCTATTTTGCCAACGTGTCCGACGGAGACATCCATCTTTTCCGCAAGCATTTCCTGTGTGATATGCTTGGCCTTGCGCGCGGCTTTGATATGTTTGCCAAGTGTAAGGTAGTTAATCAAGATTTCGTCCATTTAGAAGCCACCTCCAATACGGATACAAGAAACCGGTACTTTGTTAAGATTCTATCAAATATCGAGAATAATTCTCATATATTTTATTTCGCGCTTCACATCTGAAGGATTGTGTGTTATAATTGGACAAACAGGCCGTTATTAATAAGATTCTTATTTTGAGGTGCATTTTATGCGGCGAAAGATAAACATAAGACGGGCAAATCAGCCCGTCCATCAGCCCTCGTTTTCGGGTGCGTCAAGTCCTGTTACAATGTCGTATACGACTTTTGTGACCATATTGACAACCTTCCCGGGCTGTCCCTTGAGCAATGTGTGTATCGCGTCTACCTTCTCCTGTGTCAACACATTGATAGCCGGAATGGATTCCTTTTCCTGATCGACGCAACCGGCAATCATGTCCTCTATCGGCACTTGGAGGATGAGACAAACTTGCGCAAGCCGTTCAAGGTTGAGAAGTTTGTCGCCTCGCTCTATTTGGCCGATGTAGCCAAGCGACACATCCATCTTTTCCGCAAGCATTTCCTGTGTCATATGTCTGGCCTTGCGGGCAATTTTGATGTGCTTGCCGATCATGGAATAGTTAATCAAGTTTCCATCCATTCAATGGCTACCTCCAAATTCATCATTCATATTTTAGAATGACGAGGCGAATTGCTACCAGACAGCAATAAATAAGAATCTTATTTATCAGCCTTTATTGTGAAAAATGTACGGAGAATGCCCAATATGCAAATCAATCATGGATAGAGAATATGCTTCATTATACGAAATACTTGCTGCAAAAATTACATGAGAAATAAAGGAGGCATACCCATGGAATCCAACAACAACATCCGCTTTTCACCACCCCACGCGCAACCGGCTGCCCCGGAAGATTCATTTCGCGAACCGCTTCAAGACGATGCGTCCCACGAAGAATGGCATGATGAAGGGGAACTTGACGACGGCTTGAATCCGTATTTCCAAAATCTGTCCAGAGCAGCCTATGAGGGCTTTCAGGCGGCCCTGAGAGTGTTCGAGAACCATCTCGATAGCATCCATGGCCCGAATCTGGATGACAAACCGGCAGAGCAACGGTGGTATGACGGCGCGCTGCTCAAGCTCTTTGCGATTCTCATGCTCGTGGGGGAAACGCTGCCTTACTTTGAAGAAGATGAAAGGAAAGCGCTGACAAAAATCAACAGGGCCATCGAACGGGTCAAACTGCTGCGCAAGAAGTCTCAATCCTGCGATTGAACCAAATGGGGCGATCCCGATTATAAGGAGGAAACAGCAATGCACATCGACTTTGTGAAACTGGGCGCGTATATCCGGAATGCCAGAACGCAACAGGGCAAAACCCTCGAAGAAATGGCCAGCCAGACGGGTTGCTCGGCCGAATTTCTCCAAAACCTCGAAAAAGGGCAGCGAAAACCGGAATTGGAGGTGTTTTTCAAGCTCATAAGCGCCCTGAACCTGTCCGGGGATGAAGTCCTGGCAAATGTGGCCGGGGCATAACCGCTCAGACAAAAAACGCCCCGGCAGACGTTTCCCGTCCGCCGGGGCGTCCAGACTGTCAAAAAGGAAGGCAGGACGGCCTGTAAAATCATTTCCGGCGAGAGGTTGAAAACCCGTTGGGTTTTTAAGTCGGCAGAGCCGACCGATTTTGACGATTTGAAAAATCGGCAAAATCGCCTCATGTGCGGCGGAAATTGGAGAGGGTGGCCGGAGGCGCAGAATCTACAGGATTCTGCGGTTTCGCCAAAGGCGAAACTGCCACGACTCAAATTGAAAATTTGAGGCGCGGCACCCGGCGGGGGAGATACTCCCCCGTCCGCCAGCTTGTCAAAAATACTTTTTTGACAAGCTGAAACGCCCCGGCAGACGTTTCCCGTCCGCCGGGCGTTTTCCCCCGCTCAAAATACCCTGTATTGTCCTTCCAGCGCCGCCCACTTTTCCAAAAACGCCTCGCCCTCGGCGTCGGCGGCAATCAGGCGCACGGCCCGGCGCACGGCGCGCACGAATTCGGGGTCGAGGCCGCGCGTGCCGAAGCGGGCCAGCGGGCACATGGCCCGGGCGCGGCGGTCAATCTTCACGCCCCAGCCCTTTTCGGTTTTTACCGGCGTGAGCGGGAAAATGCGGCAGGCCAAGGGGCGGTTTTCGCGCGCGCACGTCCCGTCGCAGGTGTAAATGGGCGCGAAATCGCTGTCCTCGCCGTGCAGGAGCGCCTCCTCGCCGGGAAACAGGTACATGCCGCCCTGCCCGTCCTCGTCCGCCTGGCAGCAGGCCGCGCCGCACAGCGCCCCGCAGTCGCTTTTCAGGGGCGTAAGGCCGCCCACCAGCGCCCGCGCCTGAAGCACGGTATCGGTATTCACGCGCATCCCTCCGCATTCCATTTTTTTGCAATGATACCATGGGTAAATTGTAAAGTCAACCGTCCGCCCTTGCTTTTTGGCCGTTCCCGTTGTATAATATCCGTGTCTAATATAAGGAGGTGTATTTCCCATGGCATATGTTATCAGCGACGATTGCATCTCGTGCGGCGCTTGCGCGGAGGAGTGCCCGGTTTCGGCCATCTCTGAAGGCGACGGCAAGTACGTCATCGATGCGGACACCTGCATTTCCTGCGGCGCTTGCGCGGGCGTTTGCCCCGTTTCCGCTCCCCAGGAGGGCTAATCATTCCGGTACAAATTCCGCCTCCTACCCTTGGGAGGCGGTTTTTTGCTGCCCGCCGTTTGTGACGAAAATCCAGCATTTATTGTATATCTTTTCCCCATGGCAGGATTGCGGGAACCGCGCGCGAAGTTATTAGATGGGGGAGTATACCCTTCGGACTGTCAAAAAAGGTATGCAGGACCGCCTGTAAAATCATTTCCGGCGACATGTGCGGCGGAAATGCAGATATTTTTACGCAGGCAAATCCCATTTGCCGGAGGAAAAATATCTACCCAAGGTTGAAAACCTTTCAGGTTTTCAAGTCGGCCAGGGCCGACCACTTTTGACAATTTGGAAAATTGGCAAAAGTGCCGCGCAATTTTTGCTTGTGCCGCGCAGCGGCGCGAGCAAAAATTGGAGAGGGTGGTAGTGGCGGGGGAGCTTGCTTCCCCGTCCACACAGGCTGTCGAACTTTTTCGACAGCCTGGTATACCCTTTTGCGATACAAAGGTTTGGAGGCCGTCCATGACAGTTACGCAGGCGCGCGCACGGCGCGGTTGGAAAACGCTGGCCGCACTGGTGGCGCTGGCGTTGCTTTTGCTTCCCTGCGCTCCGGGACGGATGGCGCTGGCGGCCTCGGATGGCATGGTTCGCGTGCGGCTGACGCGCCTGGGCACGCGGCAAAGCCTGTCGTTCACAACCTCCTGCGCCTACTATGTAAACGGCAATACCGCCCACGCCATCCCCTCCGGGGCGCAGGCCACGGTGGAACTGGCGGGCGGGGAACTGTATCTGACCGTGAACGGCGCGCGCACCGCGCTGGGGGCTTCCTGCACGCTCGCGCGCGCTCAGCGCGGCAACGTCGGGCTGCGCTTCACGTCGCCCTCGTATTCGGGCATCTATGCGGGCGATCTGCTGCTCTCCATTTCCGGCGGGGCCATCGTGCCGGTGCTCAGGATTTACATAGAGGACTATCTCTACGGCGTGGTCGGCTATGAAATGTCCAATTCCTGGCCGCTGGAGGCGCTCAAGGCGCAGGCCGTGGCCGCGCGCAACTACGCGCTGCGCTGCATGGCCACGCGCAATTCAAACGCCTGGCATCTGGTGGATACCGCCACCGACCAGGTGTACCGCGGCTACACTGCCGCTTACGCCCGCGTAATCCAGGCCGTGGATGAAACGCGCGGCATGGCCCTGTATGCCGGTTCGTCCCTCGCATCGTGCTATTACAGCGCCAGCAACGGCGGGCAGACCGAATCCACGCGCAATGTGTGGGGCGGCTCCCTTGCGTACAGCACCGTCAAGGACGATCCCTACGACCTGGCCAACCCCTCGGCCACTGCGCGGCGCGCCGTCATCCGCCGCGACGCCGCCGGCCTGGAGGAAGAATTGCTTGCGGCGCTTCAGGATGGCGCGGCGGCCCAGGGCGTTCCCAATGCCTCCGTCACGGCCATCCTCGCCGTCGAGCCGCATTCGCCCAAATACGCCGCCCCCAGCCGCCTGTATCAAAAACTGCGCTTTACCATCGAGGTATCCAATGGGGGAACGGCGCGGCAGTTGGATGTGGACGTGGATACCTACGGCGCGCTGGAAAGCTGGTACAATTTGAGCATCAATTCCTCCAGCAACGAAACCGTGTGGGTGGAGGAGGACGGCGAAGCATTCACCGTCACCTTCCGCCGCTGGGGGCATGGCGTGGGCATGAGCCAGCGCGGCGCGCAAACCATGGCCCAGCAGGGCATGGGCTATGCCGAGATCCTCTCCTTTTACTACCCGGGCACAAGGCTCACGCAGCTTTCCCTGACCGACAGCACCGGCAGCGGCATATACGATGGCGAACCCCCGGAAAATCCGCTTTTTCGGGCGGTGTGCGTAAGCGGCGCGGACGTGTACGAAAGCGCCTCTACCGGCTCAACCCGCCTGGGCAGCGTGCCCGCCGGCGCGGTGGTGTATGTATACGAGGCCGGCGGCGCATGGGCGCGCATCGGTTATGAAAGATTGCGCGGCTGGGCGCAAACGGCGCAGTTCTTCCCGCTTGGAACGCCGTCGCCTACCGCTTCGCCCTCTGTTTCGCCGTCGCCCTCTGTTTCGCCGTCGCCCTCTGTTTCGCCTTCCGCTTCGCCGCTGCCGACGTCCGCCGCCGGCCGTCCGGCCGTGGTGACCATGGACTATGCCGATGGGCGGCTCTTTCTGCGCTCCGGCCCCTCGACGCAGACCGACCCCGTGACCACCGTGCGCAATGGCGACGTCGTGACCGCCTATGAAGAAAGCGGCGAATGGACGGCGGTGGAAACCGCCGCCGGGCAGCGCGGCTACCTCAAAACCAAGTATCTGGTATTCACGCCGCAGGCTACGGCCACGCCGTCGCCCGCTCCCACGGCCACGCCGGGGGCGAGCGCTTCTCCATCGCCCAGCCCTTCGCCGCAGGCCACGGTTACGCCCACGCCCGCTCCGGCGGCCACGCCCACGCCGTCGCCCGATCCCACTGTGCCTCCGCTCCGGCCCTACGGCGCGTTCGCGCGCGTGGAACTGGCCAACGCTTCTTCGCGGCTGAACCTGCGCAGCGAGCCGTCCACTACCTCCACCATCCTGGCCCGGCTGAGCAATGGCGACTATGTGGAGATTTTGGCCACAAACAACGGCTGGGCGCGCGTGGAAACCTCCTTCGGGCGCGTCGGCTATGTGCAGACGCATTACCTCCGCCGCCTCGACGGCGTGGTGACGCTGCCAACCGCCACCGCGACGCCTGCGCCCACCCCGGACGCCGTCTACGCGCGCGTGCTGCTGCCCACGGATTCCGCGCGGCTGAACCTGCGCGCGCAGCCCAATACGTCCTCTGCCATTCTCGGCGTTCTCAGCCACGGTGACTTCGTGCGCGTGCTGTCCATGAGCGGGAGCTGGGCGCATGTGGAAACCAGCGCCGGGCAGACCGGTTATGTGCAGTCCCGCTATCTCACCGACTTTGACGGCGAGCCTGCCACACCTGCGCCGACCGCCTCGGCCACCCCAACGCCCGCGCCGACGGTCACGCCCGCGCCGACGCAAAGCGGCGAATACAGGCGCGTGCAGCTTTCTTCGTCCTCATCGCGGCTGAACCTGCGCGCGCAGCCCAGCACCACGTCGGCCATCCTCGGCAAGCTCAACCACGGGGAGACGGTGCAGTTGTTGTCCACCAGCGGGAGCTGGGCACATGTGGAAACCAGAGCCGGGCAGACGGGCTATGTGCAAACGCGCTATCTCACCAGCGGCGAGGCAGGCGCGACGCCCGCGCCGACGGTCACGCCCGCGCCGACGCAAAGCGGCGAATACAGGCGCGTGCAACTTTCCTCGTCTTCGGCGCGGCTGAACCTGCGCGCGCAACCCAGCACCACGTCGGCCGTCCTTGGCAGTCTCAGCCACGGGGAGACGGTGCGGTTGCTGTCCACCAGCGGGAGCTGGGCGCGCATAGAAACCAGGGGCGGGCAGACGGGCTATGTGCAAACGCGCTATCTCACCCGCGCCGAGGCGGGCGCGACGGCCGTGTCTACCCCCACCCCCTCGCAGGACGGCGTGATTTACTGTGACCTGCGGGCGCAGGCGACGCGGGACGCGGTGGTGTATGCCCTGCCCGACGGCGGCGCGGACGCGGCCGCCGTCATCCAGGAAGGTACGATGGTATACGTAAAGGCTTACAACGACGAATGGGCGCGCATTGCCAGCATCGGCGGCCTGCGCAGCGGCTATGTGCTCAAGGCGCACCTGAGGTTGATTTCATGAAGCGATTGAAAAAGGGTTTTACAGTGCTCGTTGTGTTCTCCTGCCTGACGGCCGGGGCTTTGGCGCAGTCTGTGGACGCCACGGCGCGCCTGGCCGAGCTTGGTTATCTGCGCGAAGACGCGGAAAACCTGGATGTGGCCGTGCAGAATTTCCAGACCGCCAATGGCCTGGAGGTCACCGGCGGGCTGGACGAGGCCACGTTGCAGGCGTTGGCAAGCGAAAGCGCGCTTTCCAAGCAGGAGTACCTGCTCTCCGTGGCCGAGAGCTATCCGGAAGAACCGCTCGTAAGCGGCAAGACCGGCGACAGCGTGCGGCAAATGCAGCAGGCCCTGCGCGACCTGGGCTACTATGAGGGCGAGGCCGACGGCGTGTTCGGCGACGCCACCCGCCTGGCGGTGATGGCTTTCCAGACCGCCAACGGCCTCTATGCCAGTGGCGAGGCCGACCGCGCCATGCTCCTGCTTTTGCACGAGGGGCAGACGCTTTCCTGGCAGGACTTCATTGCCGGCAAGGTGTGCGAACGGGGCGATTCCGGCGCCGGGGTGCGCTCGCTGCAACGGCGGCTCAAGCAAATGGGCTATTACGACGGCGAATGCACGGATGTATTCGGCGATTCCACCCAGCGCGCCGTAGAGCGCTTCCAATCCCAAAACGGGCTGGAAATCACCGGCCGCGCCGACGAGGAAACCTGCCGGCTGCTTTACTCCGGCACGGCCAGCGCCCCGGCGGACGACGGCGTGATGCGTCTGGGCGACGCGGGCGAGGACGTGCGCGAAATGCAGGGTTTGCTTTCCAACCTCGGCTATCTCAGCCAGAACACCACCGGCGAGTATGGCGCGGACACCTATGTGGCGGTGACGCTGTATCAGATCGCCAACGGCGTTGCGCCCAGCGGCGAGGCCGACGAAGCGCTGGTGGAATCCATGCGCTCGCAGGATGTGGTGCCTCTTTCCGAGGCGGCAGAGGCGCTGCGCGAAAGCGAAGCCAGCGTGAACGCGGACACGCTTTCCCGGGTCACGGCCGCGGCTTCCGAAATGCTCGGCCAGGCTTTTGCCGGCAGTGGCGGCAGCCTGTTTCCCGGCTTTCCCTTTGTGCAATATGTCTATGCCCGCGCCGGGGTGGGCCTGACCGACCCTGGCCGCATCCTCGAGGACGCCGCCGGCCGCGCGTTTGACGCGCAGAGCATCTCCGCCGGCGAAGTGGTGGCCCTGGAATTCAGCGGCGAATCCGGCGCGAGCATGCTCTACGCCGTCAGCCTCGGCGGCACGCGCGTGGCCTACGTGGATACGTCTACAGGCTATATCGTCTCCGGCGATTTGACGTCGATGCCCTTTAGCAATGCCTATGTGTGGAACTTTTCCCAGCCTTGAGCGCGGCGTGCCGCTCCTTCCCGGCGAACGGCTGGACGATTTGCAGTGCGGCGGTTACCGCCTGATCCAGCGCCCGGACGCCTTCCGCTTCGGCACCGATTCGGTGCTGCTGGCGGATTTTGCCGCGCCCCGGCCGCGCACGCGCGCGGTGGATCTGGGCTGTGGCACCGGGGCGGTGGCCATGCTGATGGCTGCCCATGAACCGGGGCTTTGTGTGGACGCGGTGGAACTTCAGCCGGATATCGCCGATATGGCGCGCCGCAGCGTGCTGCTCAACGGCCTGGAAGGGCGCATGCGCGTGTTCGCCGCCGATCTGCGCGACGCGCATACCTTTCTGGGCCACGGGCAATACGCGCTGGCGGTGTGCAATCCCCCCTACGGGCGCGCGGGCGGAACGCTGCCGAGCCGGAACGAGAGCGTGCGCCTGGCGCGGCATGAATGCGGGCTCACCCCGGGCGACGTGGCCAAAAGCGCGGCGCGGCTGCTCAAAAACGGCGGGCGGCTGTGCGTGGTATTTCCCGCGCCGCGGGCGCTGGAGATGATGCGCGCCATGGAGGACCATGGCATCGCCCCCAAGCGCGTGCGTACCGTGCACGGTATGCCGGATCGCGCGCCCAAATTCGTGCTCATCGACGGCGTGCGCGGCGGCGGAAGCGGCCTGCACTGGCTGCCGCCGCTGGTTTTGCGCACGGCGGACGGCTCGTTCAGCGCCGAATGGAAGCGCATTTACCGCGTGGAGGAGGCCCCGGTTTGAGGGCCGCGCCCTGGCTGGGGAAATGCGCGCGGAAATATATGAAGAATTAACATACATCTGTTATACTTTTGACAGATTTGAGCAATCACTTCCGGGTATGCCGGGAAATTGGAAGGCGTATGAGCGCGCTTGACCGTTTGGAAAAACCACTCCCGGATGTGCCGGGAAATTGCAATTGATGGGAGACATGCTTTGTGAGCAAGCTGCTCGGCGGCTCCACCAGCGTGCGCATCCGCAGGTGCGCGTTGATTCTGCTGGATCTGGCGCTGCTCTACATAGCGATCGAGCTGGCGGTGGTGTTCCGCTACGATGGCGCGATCAGCCAGACCATGCGCGTCCGGCTCGACCGCCGCATCCCCCTGCTGATCGTCTTTTATACGGGCGCGCTGATGGCAGGCGGCGTATATCATATGATGTGGCGCTACGCCGGCGCGCGCGAGCTGTTCCGGCTGATGTTCTTGTGCGCTGTGGCCACGGGCGCGGTGCTTTTGTGCAACCGCGTGTTTGCCTGGCGCATGCCGCGTTCGCTGTTTTCGTTGATCGGCATTTTTGATTTTTTGCTGGTGGGCGCTTCGCGCTTTGGCTGGAAGATATGCCGCGAGGCCTACTTTGCCCGCCGCAGCGATCCGGATCACAACCGGGTATTGATCGTCGGCGCGGGCGAGGGCGGCGCTTACGCGGCGCGCGCCTGTCAGGAGGGCCGCCGGCTCACGGGCGTGCCCATCGCCTTTGTGGACGACAACCCGGATAAACGCGGCATGCGCGTGTGCGGCATTCCCGTGTTGGGCGAGGTGCAGGACATTCCCGACCTGGTGGAAAACAAGGGCATTTCCGAAATCATCATCGCCATTCCCCACATCAAGGGCAACCGTCTTAATGAGATTGTATCCGTCTGCAAATCGACCAAGTGCCGCGTGCGCATACTCAACGACCCCGGCGGGCTGGGCGAGCGCAGCGTGGATGGGCGGCAAGCCTTCCGCGAGGTCAACACCTCGGACTTCCTCTCCCGCGACGAAGTGACGCTGGATATGGAATCTATCCGCGGCTACCTGTCCGGCAAGGTGGTGCTGGTCACCGGCGGCGGCGGCTCCATCGGCTCGGAGATCTGCCGCCAGGTGATGCGCTTTGACCCGAAACTTCTGTTGATCTTTGACATTTACGAAAACTGCGCCTACGAGTTGGAATGCGAGTTGAAGCAGAACTATGGGCCGGATTGCCCCATCCGCGTGTTGATTGGCAACATTTGCGACCGCGCGGAGCTGGATAATCTGTTCGACGAATATCATCCCACCATCGTGTTCCACGCCGCCGCGCACAAGCATGTGCCGCTGATGGAGGAAAGCTGCGCAGAGGCCGTGAAAAACAATGTGTTCGGCACGCTGAACCTGCTTTCCTCGGCCGCGGAGCACGGCGTGGAGCGGCTGGTGCAGCTTTCCACAGACAAGGCGGTCAATCCCACCAACGTCATGGGCGCCACCAAGCGCGTCACCGAAATGCTCATCCAGAGCTTTGCGCGCAATACGAAGATGCAGTGCATGGCTGTGCGCTTTGGCAACGTGCTCGGTTCGCACGGCAGCGTCATCCCCCTGTTTGAAGCGCAAATCAAAAAGGGCGGGCCGCTTACGCTCACCCACCCGGATATCACCCGCTATTTCATGACCATCCCCGAGGCGGCGCAGCTGGTGTTGCAGGCGGGCGCGCTGGCGGCGGGCGGGGCCATCTATGTGCTGGATATGGGCGAGCCGGTACGCATCAAGGATTTGGCCGAAAAGCTGATCCGTTTTTACGGCTACACCCCGGGCGTGGATATGCAAATCAAGATTACCGGCCTGCGCCCCGGCGAAAAGCTCTATGAGGAATTGCTCATGGACAAGGAGCGCGACGGCATGACCTCCACCGCGCACCACAAGATATTCGTCGCCCCGCCCATCGTAGTGGATGACAGCATATTCTCCGCCCAGCTCGACGCTCTGCGCCAGGCCGCCGAACGTGGCGTAAACGCCGAGGTGGTCGAACAACTGCATGAGATCGTCGAGACCTACACGCCGGACGAAAGCGCCCGGCAGGCGGGATAGGCGGCCGGGCTTTTCACAAGAAACCATCCCCTTCAGGCTGTGGGCTTGCGCCCTGCCTGTTGGGGATGGATTTTCTCTCTATCGCATTTGTGACCGCAAGGAAAGAGAGTGGTTTTTGTGCAGGGCGTAAAACGCAATATGGTACGGCTCCTGCCCCATGACGGCGCATGGGAAGTTGAATTCCGGGAAACGGAAGCGCGGTTACGGGAGTTGTGGGGCGGCAGCGTTCTGGATGTGCAGCACATCGGCAGCACCGCCGTCAAGGGCATATGGGCAAAGCCAATCCTTGATGTGGCCGTGGTGGTCAAATCGTATGCGGATATGGATACCGGCGCTTTGGCGGGAGCGGGGTACGAATACCGCGGGGCGCAGCCTCCCAATGGCAGGCACCTTTTTGTCCTGCGTGGGAAAGACGGCATGTCCTTGCACCATATCCACTGTTATGAACCCAATGCCCCTGATTTTATCCGCTGCGTCGGTTTTCGGGATTATCTGATTGCGCACCCACAGGTGGCCCTTCAGTATTCACAACTGAAGCGCAGCCTGGCGGAGCAATTTGCGGAAAACCGGGTTGCCTATACCGAAGCCAAAGGGGAATTTATACGATCCATTTATGAAAAGCTTTGAAAGCCCTTCGCCGGCCGGCGCTGTATTCTTTGCAGCCGGGCCGGCGGATCTTTTTACGCCCGGCGGCGCGAGGAAAGGACGGTGTAGCCCGTCACCGCCGCCAGCACCACCAGCGCGCCCGCGATGCTCAACGGGCCGGGATTTTCCCCCAGGAACAAAAAGCACCAGGTGGGGTTGAGGATGGGCTCGATGTTGGAAACAATGGCCGCCGTTACCGACGACACACCCTGGCGCATGCCGATACTGAAGAAGAGATAGCCCAGCGTCAGGCTCGCCCCCATGCCCAACGCGGCGGCAAAGTGGCCCACATTGGCAGTCACGCCCGCGTCAAAGGGCATATACAAAACCAACAGCGCGGCAATGAGGTTTCCCTGATAGGAATAGCTCAAAGCGTCGCAGTCCGGCCGGCGCGCGGCCAGATAAACAATGGCATAGGTGAACGCCGAGGAGATGGCCAGCGCGTTGCCGAGCATCCCGCCTCCGGACAACCCTTGACAGAAACACAAAACCACGCCGAGCAATACAACCAGCACGCTGACCGTATCCAGCCGCGAAGGCTTTTTGCGCTGTACCACCGCTTCAAAGAGGATGACCACCACCGGCATGGCATATTGCAAAACGATGGCGTTGGCAGCGCTGGTGAGTTTATTTGCGAAGACGAACAGTACCGATGTGCCCATCACGCCGAATGCGCCCAGCCAGGTACCGAAAGTGTTGGTCGGCCGGTAGCTTTTGCGCACCGCGCCCAACACGATGGCGGCGACCAATGCCCGGAACCCGGCGATGGTCAGCGCGTTCCAGGGAACGAGCTTGGATAAAAGTCCGCCGAAGCTCCAGCAGACGCAGGCGAGCAGTATGCAGGCGATGGATGAACGTTTGGCCGGCAATCAGAAGACCCCTTCCCAGGTAGAATAACCCGTTTGAATGTGAAAATACGGGCAACAGAAATGGCCCTCCCCGCCGGTGCGGACAGAGGGCCAATGCCTGCCGCGCGGCTCAGTACGCTTCTTCCAAAAGCGTGATGCCGTTTTTGCGCAGCGTTTCTTCGGCGCGGGCGCGGTCTTTCACATAAAAGATCACGCAGGCGTCAACCGACTTGGAAATATAGGCGTATACGTATTCCAGCGAAATGCCTTCCTTTTGCAGAAGCTGCAAAACGGCGTTGAGGCCGCCGGGCACGTCGTCCACGCGCACGCAGAGCACTTCGGTGATGGAAACGGTGAAGTGGCGCTCGCGCAGTACCTGCTCGGCCTTCACCGGGTCGCTGACGATCAGGCGCAAAATGCCGAACTCCACCGTGTCGGCCAACGTAATGGCGCGCACGTCGATGCCGTTGTCGGTCAAGGCCTGGGTAAGCTCGCAAAGCGTGCCGGTGCGGTTTTCCAGGAATACGGAAAGCTGACGGACAGCCATGGTCAAGCCTCCTTCTGCGCCCGCCCGAGGGCGAAGGCGCGGCGGTTGAGTTCAAGGAATTTGGGCGGAACCTGCTTTTCCAGCGCCGCCTGCCAGGTTTCTTCGGGCAAATCCATGCGCGAGGCAAGCACGCCCATCAAAACCATATTCACAGCCTTGGGATTGCCGGCCTCCAACGCCAGTTTCATCGCGTCGAGCGAAACGACGCTGGCGCGCTGGGAGAGCTTTTCAACGATGTTCTCCGGATACGTTGCCGCGCCGGTGATGACCGGCATGGGCATGGTTTCGCGCGTGTTGGTGATAATCACGCCCGTGTTTTTCAGCCACGGCAGGTAACGCGCCGCCTCCAGCGGCTCAAAGGCCAGCATATAGTCCGCTTCGCCCAGATCGACGATGGGCGAGTGCACTTCGCTTCCGTAGCGCACATAGGTGACCACGCTGCCGCCGCGCTGCGACATGCCGTGCACCTCGCTGACCTTGACGTCGTAATCCAGGGAAACCAGCGCCTGGCCGAGCACCTTGGAAGCCAGCAGCGTGCCCTGTCCGCCGACGCCGACAATCATGATGGATGTGGTATTCATGCTTCGCCCTCCTCAATGGCCTTGAAGCCGCAGGTATGCATGCACAGCCCGCAGCCGACGCACTGGGCGTCGTCCACCCAAACCTTTCCGTCCGCAAAGCGCAGCGCCGGGCAGCCCAGCTTCATGCAGGCGCGGCAGCCGCGGCAGCGGGCGGCGTCGATGCGCACCGGCTTTTTGTGGCGCACATATTTGAGCAGCGCGCAGGGGCGGCGGGAGATGATCACCGAGGGCGCGTCCTTGGCAAGTTCATCGCGCAGAACGCGGGTCAGCTCCGCTATGTCGTTCGGGTCGACCACGCGGATGTTCTCCGGGGCCACGCCCGCGCCCTCGCAGAGCTTTTCAATGTGGATTTTCGGCGCGGGCACGTTTTTGAGCGTCATGCCCGTGGTGGGGTTCTGCTGGTGGCCGGTCATGCCGGTGATGGCGTTGTCGAGCACAATCATGGTGGTCACGCCGAGGTTGTACACGGTGTTGACCACGCCGGTGATGCCCGAGTGGATGAACGTGGAATCGCCCAGCACGGCCACGGAATGCTTCGCCTCTTCCGGGCGGATGGCGGCGTAGCCGTGCAGCATGTTGAACGACGCGCCCATGCACAGGGTGGTATCCAAAGCGTTGAGCGGCGCGGTGGCGCCCAGCGTATAGCAGCCGATATCGCCAAACACCGTCAACTTCAGGCGCGAAAGCACGCTAAACAGCCCCCGGTGCGGGCAACCGGCGCACATCACCGGCGGGCGGCCGGGCAGGGTTTCGCCCAGCGTCTTGGTGGCGGGCAGCGACGCGCCCATGGCCTTGCGCACGCGGTACTGCGAAAGCTCGCCCAACAGCCCGGTGCGGTCCTTGCCGCCGCAAAGGGGCACGCCCGCGGCGCGCAGGGCGTTTTCGATAAAGGGATCAAGCTCCTCAATGACAAACAGGCGGTCTACCTTGGTGGCAAAGGCGCGGATGCGCTCGATGGGCAGGGGATAGACCATGCCGATTTTGAACACGCTGGCCTGCGGGAAGGCTTCGCGCACATACTGGTAGGCCGCGCCGGAGGTGACAAAGCCCAGCTCCGGGTTGCGCATTTCCTCGCGGTTCAAGTCGCATTCCTCGCTGTATTTGCGCAAAGCTTCCATGTGCTGTTCCACCACCACATGGCGCTTGACGGCCACGGCGGGCATGGATACGTATTTCTGCGCATCCTTGACGTAGGGGCGCAGGGGCGCCTCCACACGCGGGGAAGTTTCCACTAGGCTCTGCGAATGGGCGATGCGCGTCACCGTGCGCAGCATGACGGGCGTATCATAGGCTTCCGACAGTTCGAAGGCGCGCTTGGTGAAGGCGAGGCACTCGGCGGAATCCGCCGGCTCCAGCATGGGCAGCTTGGCAGCCTCGGCGTAGTGGCGGGAATCCTGCTCGTTTTGCGAGGAATGGATGGCCGGGTCGTCCGCCACGCAGACGACCAATCCGGCGTTTACGCCCACATAGGCGGCGGTAAACAGCGGGTCGGCGGCCACGTTCAACCCCACATGCTTCATGGCGGTAAAGCTGCGCGCTCCCGCCAGCGACGCGCCCACGGCGCTTTCCAGGGCCACTTTCTCGTTGGAGGCCCATTCGGCGTAGATTGCATCGTAATCCGCGGCAAATTCGGTAATCTCCGTCGAGGGCGTGCCCGGATAGGAGGAAACAAAGCGGCAACCGGCCTCATACAGCCCGCGCGCCACCGCGGCGTTCCCGATCATCAATTCTTTCATGGCGACCTCTCCTGATTTCTGCCCGCCGCAAGGGACGGCGGGGCGGGTTTTTGAGCGAAGATGGGGATACGCGCCAACATAAGGGGGCGGCGCGCAATTCCCGTCCTTTCCTAGCGCATGTCGCGCAAATCGACGATGCGCTTGGCCTTGCCCCCGGCAAAGCGTTCGATGGTTTTGGGGCCGACGAGCTTTACTTTCGCGTCGATGCCAAGCACCACGCGCAGTTTGGCGCGGATGGTGGCGGTGAGCTCCTCCAGAGCGGCGAAGCTGTCCAGCAGCGAACCGTCCATCAGCTCCACCTGCACCTCGAGGGTATCGTGGTATCCCTCGCGGCGGATATAGAGCATGTAGTGCGGGCTGATTTGCGGGATCTGCATGATGACGGACTCAATCTGGCTGGGGAATACGTTCACGCCGCGGATTTTGAGCATATCGTCCGAACGGCCCATGACCTTTTCCATACGCGCGTGGGTGCGGCCGCACTTGCACGGCTCGGTGGTGATCCGGGTCAAATCGCGCGTGCGGTAGCGCAGAAGGGGCATGGCTTCCTTGGTCAGCGTGGTGACGATCAGTTCGCCCGCTTCGCCCTCGTCTTTCGGCTCCAGCGTTTCCGGATCGACGATTTCGGGCAGGAAGTGGTCCTCGGCAAAGTGCAGGCCACAGCGGTATTCGCATTCGCCGCTGACGCCGGGGCCGATCAATTCGGACATGCCGTAGTTGTCCGTGGCGAACAGGCCGAGGCGCTTTTCAATCTTGGCGCGCAGCTCGGTGGTGCAGCCCTCAGAGCCGAACAGGCCGATGCGCAGCTTGAAGTCCTCCGGCCCGTAGCCCAATTCCGCCGCCAGCTCGCCCAGGTACATGGCGTAGGTGGGAGTGGCGATGAGCGTGGTGACGCCGAAATCCTTCATCAGCATCAGCTGCTTTTCCGAATTACCGGAGGAGGCCGGCACCACCGCCGCGCCCACGCGCTCCAGGCCGTAGTGCAGCCCCAGCGCGCCGGTGAACAGGCCATAGCCAAAGCTGATCTGGGCGATGTCGGATTCGTTTACGCCCGCGGCGCAGATGATGCGCGCCATGACGCCAGACCACATATCCAGGTCGTTTTTCGTATAGCCGACCACGGTGGGTTTGCCTGTGGTGCCGGAAGAGGCGTGGATGCGCACCACCTTTTCCCGGGGCACGGCAAACAGCCCAAAGGGATAGTTGTCGCGCAAATCGGCCTTGGTGGTGGGCGGGATCAGGCGCACGTCCGCCAATGTGCGGATATGTTCGGGCTTTAAGCCGATGGAATCAAAGCGTTTATGGTAGAAGGGCACGTTTTCATAGCAGTAGCGCACGATGTGCTGAAGCCTTTCGAGCTTGAGCGCCTCCAGCTCGGGGCGGGGCATCGTTTCCGCGCGCGGGTCGAACATCACAAGGCATCGCTCCCATGTGTATTATAGGCTTATTTATAGGATAACACGTTTTCGCGCGCGATGCAAGAAAAAAGCGATTCCAAGGTGCGAAATCTCCCGCCTGGGCGCACAAAAAGTGCAAACCATGTCCATCAAATGACAAAAAATCGTTTTTTATAAATATGCTTGCTTTTCCCATTCCGGAAAGGTAAAATATTATCGGCAACAGAGTCATTTTTATCGGCGGGAGGGAACCCTGGCGATGCTCTGCTACGCGGCAAAGAGGATTTTTCTGGCGATCGCAACGGTATTGATCGTGGCGGCGATCGTCTTTTTTGCCATGCATTGCATCCCCGGCGGCCCCTTTGACAGCGAAAAAGCTACCGACCCCGCCGCGAAGGCGGCGCTTCAAAGCCGCTTCCATTTGGATAAGAGCGTGCCGGAGCAGTTTGTGCTGTACCTGGGCGGCGCGCTGCGGGGCGATTGGGGCATATCGCTCAAGACGGGGCGCGAAGTTTCGGATATGGTGTTCGGGGCGCTGGGCGTTTCGGCGCGGCTGGGCGCGGTGAGCATGCTGGGCGCGGCGCTTTTGGGGCTGGCGCTGGGCTGCGCTTCCGCGGTGTGGCATAGCCGTGCCGCCGACCGGCTGATTCTGCTGATGACTACGCTGTTTGTGGCGGTGCCCAGCTTCTTGTTGGCGACGCTGCTTTTGCTGGTATTCTGTCTGAAGCTGGGATGGTTCGGGGTGTGGTCGGCGAGCGGCACGGGCTATGTTTTGCCCGTCATTTCCCTGATGATGTATCCCATGGCATATATTACGCGGTTGACGCGTTCCTCCATGCTGGAGGCGCTTCATCAGGACTACGTGCGCGCCGCGCGCGTGCGGGGCGTGCGCGAGGGCGCGGTGGTGGCCCGGCACGCCCTGAAAAATGCCGTGACGCCGGTAATTGCCTACCTCGGCCCCATGACCGCCTATACGCTTACCGGCTCGATGGTGGTGGAAAATGTGTTTACCATCGGCGGGCTGGGCAGCCGCTTTGTGGAAAGCATTGCCAACCGCGATTATCCGGTCGTCATGGCGGCGACCATCGTGCTGGCGGCGCTGATTGCGCTATCGGCGCTTTTGAGCGACCTTCTGTGCCGGGCCATCGACCCGCGCATTGATTTTGCGTAGGGGGATGGCGATGGAAAGGCGAGAAAAATTGCCCCGCAAGCGCCCCCTGAGCCTGCAGATCGACCTTACCCGCTTTGCGGACAGGCGGCGGCGCAAAAGCCCGCTGGCGGCGGTGGGCTTGGCGGTGCTTGTTTTGCTGGTGGCGGCCATCATTCTGACGCCGCTGGTAGTGCCTTACGGCTATGCGCAGATCATCACCGTGGATGGCGTGCGCGACCGCGGCGCGCGCAACCTCGGCCCGTTCCAGTATTCAGAAATGGAACAGGAGGCCATTGCCCGGGGCGAGTCCATCTTTCCCCACATCTTCGGCACGGACGAACTGTGCCGGGATTACTTCGTGCGCGTGATGTACGGGGCGCGCGTGTCGCTCCTCACCGGGCTGTTTGCCACGTTGATTGTGCTGGTGATTGGGCTTTTCTACGGCGCGGTATCCGGCTATGCGGGCGGAAAGGTTGATCTTGTGATGATGCGCGTGGTGGACGTGATCTACGCCCTGCCGGACACGCTGATGGTGATCCTGTTTTCTGTGGTGCTGGATCAGACGCTGGGCGCGGCGCTGGAGGGCACGATTTTGGCAAACGTGGGCGCCAACCTGCTTTCGATGTTCCTGGTGTTCGGCGCGCTTTACTGGGTGGGCATGGCGCGGCTGGTGCGCGCGCAGGTGCTCTCCGTCAGGAGCAGCGAATACGTGCTGGCCGCGCGGGCGCTGGGCGCGAAGCCATGGCGCATCCTGCGGCGGCATATACTGCCCGCCTGCATGCCGGTGGTGGTGGTCGCCGCCGCCATGCAGATTCCCTCGGCTATCTTTACCGAGAGCTTTTTAAGTTTTATCGGCCTGGGCGTGCAATCGCCCATGCCCAGCCTCGGTTCGCTGGCCAACGCCGCGCGGGGCGCGCTGGACAGCTACCCGCACAAGCTGGTATTCCCGGCGGCGGTGATTTGCCTGATCGTGCTGTGCTTCAACCTCATTGCCGATGGCCTGCGCGACGCGCTCGACCCCAGGCTGAGGAGGTGAGAGCATGGCGGCGCTTTTACAGGTAAACGGCCTGCGCGTGGCCTATCCCGCCGGCGCGGGCGAAGTGCGCGCCGTGGACGGCGTGTCCTTTCAGATGGAGCGCGGCAGCGTGTTGGGCGTGGTGGGCGAATCCGGCTGCGGCAAATCGACGCTGGCCTGCGCCATCGCGCGCATATTGCCCGAACCCGGGCATGTCGTGGGCGGCGAGGTACTGCTGGATGGCGTGGATGTACTGCGCTGTCCCGCCGGAGAACTGCGCCGCTTGCGCCGGGAAAAAATGGCCATGATTTTTCAGGACCCGGCCGCGGCCCTCAACCCCGTGATGCGCGTGGGCGCGCAGCTTTCTGAAAACCTGCGCCTGCGCGCGCGCCTGAGCCATGCCGAAGTCCGGCAGCGCGCCCTGCGCCTTTTGCGCGCGGCGGGGCTTCACGAACCGGAGCGTTGCCTGCGCCAGTATCCGCACGAGCTGTCCGGCGGCATGCGCCAGCGGGTGATGATTGCCCTGGCGCTGTGCGGCGAGCCGGAACTGCTCATTGCCGACGAGCCGACCTCGGCGCTGGACGTGACCATACAGGCGCAGATTCTCGGCCTTTTGCGCGACCTGCGCGCGCGGCGCCACATGGCCATGCTGTTGGTGACGCACGATTTGGGCGTGGCCGCGGAGCTGTGCGATGAAATCCTGGTTTTGTATGCGGGGCGCGTGTGCGAGCGTGGCGGCGTGGAGGATATCTTTTACCACCCCGCCCACGAATACACCCGCGCGCTCCTGGGCTGTCTGCCCTCGTTGGAGGGCGGACGCGGACATCTTGCCGCCATTCCCGGCGCGCCGTCCCGTCCGGGTGCGCAGATCAAGGGCTGCCCGTTCGCGCCGCGCTGCGCGCGGGCCATGCCGGTATGCCGCGCGCAACAGCCCGAGGAAATTGAAATCAGCGCCGGGCATCTTGCCGCCTGCTGGCGGAATGTTCCCGGGCAGGGGGACGGTGGCCGGCCATGAGCGCGCATCTTCTGGAAGTGCGGGGGCTTACAAAGGTTTACCGCGTGCGCGGGCGGCGCGAACCTTTGCGCGCCGTGGATGGCGTGAGCCTCTATGTGGACGCGGGCGAAACGCTGGGGCTGGTGGGTGAATCCGGCTGCGGCAAGAGCACGCTGGGGCGCGCCATCCTGCGTTTGGATGCGCCTACGGCCGGCGAGGTGTATTTCGACGGCAAGCGCGTGGACGCGGATAGCATACACGCCCTGCGGCGCGGGATGCAGATGGTGTTTCAGAACCCCTTTACCGCTTTGGACCCGCGCATGACCATCGGCGGGAGCATCGCCGAAGGGCTGGAAATCCACCGCATCGGCAAAAACCGCGCCGCGCGCCGCGCGCGCGTGGCGGAGCTGATGGAAATGGCGGGGCTGGACGCGGGGTTGGCCAGCCGCTATCCGCACGAACTTTCCGGCGGACAGCGCCAGCGCGCCGGCATTGCCCGGGCACTGGCGGTAGAGCCGCGCTTTTTGATCTGCGATGAGCCGGTGAGCGCGTTGGACGTATCGGCGCAGGCCCAAATCCTCAATACGCTGCTCGACTTGCAGGAACGCTTGGGGCTGGCCTGCCTGTTCATCGCCCACGACCTGGCGGCCGTCCGGCAGGTGAGCCACCGCATCGCGGTGATGTACCTGGGCCGCATCGTGGAGAGCGGGCCGGCGGACGATATCGTCCATGCCCCGCGGCATCCCTACACGCGCGCGCTGCTGGATGCCGCGCCCGTTGCCGACCCTCAGGCGGCGAAGGCGCGCGCCCGGCGCGCTCCGGAGGGCGAGGCGGCTTTTGCGCCGGAAGGCTTTGCGGGCTGTCCGTTTTGCCCGCGCTGCCGCTTTGCCACGGAGCAATGCGCGCGCGAGCGCCCCACCCTTTGCGGCGCGGAGGGCGGCCGCCTCGTTGCCTGCCATCATCCGCTTTGATCCCCAGCGACTGGATGACCATCGCTTTTATATACATCACGTATCAGAGTACGGATCTGAGGAGGGTATTCATATGAAAAGACTGCTTGCCATGCTCCTGGCTGCACTGTTGATCTGTGGCGCGGTGGCGCTGGCCGAGGAAAGTTCCGCCCCGGAATGGGAGGCGTATGACGCGCTGATCGCTTCCATCAAGGCGGAAACCGACCCCATCCAGCGCGAGGCGCTGATGCACCAGGCCGAGGATATGCTCATGGAAACCGGCGCGGTCGTGCCGATTACCTACTATACCGACCCCTATATGATGAAAACCGGCGTGGAGGGTTTTTACGACACCATCGAGGGCTTTAAGTATTTCATGTATACCACCTACGGGGACGCGGATACGCTGCGCATCAACCTGGCCAGCGAACCCGACCGCCTCGACCCGGCGCTGAACTACACGCTGGACGGCGCCTGCCTGGTGGTCAACAGCTTTGGCGGGCTCTACACCCACGCCGCCGACGGCACGCTCCAGCCGGATTTTGCCACGGGCTACACCGTGTCTGACGACGGGCTGACCTATGTTTTCACGCTGCGCGAGGGACTTTTGTGGTCGGACGGCACGCCTCTGACGGCGGCGGACTTCGTCTATTCCTGGAACCGCGCCGCGAATCCTGAAACCGGCGCGGCCTACGGCTATCTTTTCAGCGTCATCGCCGGCTATGGCAGCGAGGAAGGGTTGGACATCTCCGCTTCGGACGATGGGCTGACCTTCACAGTAAACCTCAACGCCCCCTGCCCCTATATGCTCGACCTGGCGGCTTTCCCGGTGTTCTATCCCGTCCAGCAGGCCAGCGTGGAGGCGGCGGAAGGCTATCTGGACGCGGATGGCAACCTGCTCGATCCCGGGGCCTGGGCTACGGAAGCGGGTTTTGTCTCCTCGGGCGCGTATGTGCTGGAAAGCTGGACGCACGATGAATCCATGGTCTATGTGAAAAACCCGAATTACTGGAACGCGGAAAACGTGACCATGGAGCGGCTGGAGCTCATGCTCTCGGCGGACGATTCGGTCATCTACGCCGCCTACAACGCCGGCGACCTGGATTTTATCGACACCATGCCCGCCGACGAAATGCCCGGCCTGTTGGAAAGCGGCAACCCTGAATTCTATGTTGGCGAAAACCTGGGCACCTACTTTCTGTGCTTCAATGTAAACAGCCCCATGTTCGAGGGCATGACCAGCGAGCAGGCATCCAGCGTGCGCCGCGCCATTTCCATGCTGATCGACCGCAGCTGGATTTCCGAAACCGTGCGCCTGACGGAGCCGCCGGCCAATACCTTTGTGCCCGCCGCCATGAGCGATGGAAACGGCGGCGCCTTCCGCCAGAACGACGATGCCTATACCTATCTCAACGCCGGGGATGTGGGCTATATGTCCCTCACCGCCGATGTCGAAGGCGCGGTGGCCCTGCTTGAGGAGGCCGGTTTCCAGTTTGACGAAAACGGCATGCTTTCCGCGCAAACGCCCATCTCCTTTGAATACCTGGTCAATCCGGGCACGCAACACGAAGGCGTGGCGCAGCTGATTCAGGAGGATCTGGCCGTGATTGGCATTGAAATGACCATCCGCACCGTGGAGTGGAATGTGCTCGGCGGCGAGATGATGGCGGGCAATTTCGATGTAGGCCGCCTGGGCATGAACGCCGACTTCAACGACCCGATCTGCTTCCTGGAAATGTTTATATCCACTTCCGGCAACAACTACTGCCGGCTCGGCATGTAAGCGCGAAAATCCCCCGTCCGCGAGGACGGGGGATTGCTTAGTTCATCCCCACGCGCGTGGGGCAGATCCTTCCCCCGTCCTTATAAACGGGGGATCGCTTTATTTATACACCAAATGCCGGCGCCGCTCGCGGAAGCGTATGCGCTCATACACAAGGGCCAAATCAGGACAGACGCACAGCAGGACGGCGTAAGCCTTGCGGCGCGTGGGCAGCCAGAAGGGATGCTTCGTGCGCAGAAGGTCGGGCAGGCGCTCGCGCAGTTCGCGGATGTGGCGCTTCCAGGAGGGATGGGTGCGGAAGTGCGGGCAATCGAGGATGGCGTTCAGGCAGACGATGCGGATGTGGTAGGTGCGCGCCTTGGCCGCCTCCAGCGATTCGGGATACTTCTTGCGCGCCATGCGCACGATCTCCTCGTGCGCGGCCACGCGGTCATCCACCATGCTGTCGCCGCGGGTATGCATGATGCTGCCGGGGCGCTGGCGGTAAAAGTACAGCCTTTCTCCGGTGACCAGCGCCGTCTGCGCGCGGGAGATGATGGTGGGGATGGTAAAGGCGTCCTCGCATTTTACGCCCACCGGGAAGCGCAGGCCCTCAAACAGGGTGCGGCGGAACAGCTTGTCGCAGACAATTTCGGTCATGCCCCGGTCGCGGTTGGCCAGCGCTGAAAACAGCGTGCGGTTGTCCGCGATGCGGAAGGGCGGGAAGGCGGGCGGCAGCGCCGCGCCTTCGTCCGAATAGACCTCCTGAAGCTGGAAAATGACGATATCTGCGCCGCTTTCCAGCGCCTTGCCGCGCAAAAAGGCGCAGGCGTCCGGGCGCAGGAAGTCGTCGCTGTCCAGAAAGAGGAAGTAATCGCCCGTGGCCGCGTCCATGCCGGCGTTGCGCGCGTCGGACAGGCCGCCGTTTGCCTTGTGGATTACGCGCGCGTTGGTGTGGCGGGCGGCGAATTCGTCGCAGATGCGGCCGCAGCCGTCCGGCGAGCCGTCATCCACCAGCAACACTTCCAGTTCGGCAAAGATGGTCTGCTCCTCCAGCGAGCGCAGGCAACGCGGCAGGAATTCCTCCACCTTGTATACCGGTACGATGACGCTGATTTTCGCGTCCATATCAGCCTTTCCTCCTTCGCTTTTCCACGCGCCGCCGGTGCAAAAGGCGCGCCGCGCCCGGGCAGGCGCACAGAACCAACGCATAGGCCTTGCGCGAAGGCGGCAGCCAGACGCGCTCGCGGTTTTTCATCAGCGCGCCAAGGTTGCGCCTGAGCGCCCCCAGGTGGCGGCGGAAACAGGCGGCGTCGCCCATGTCCGGGCAATCCATCAGATCGTTGAGGATAAAAATGCGCATAAACAGCGTGCGCGCCTGTGCCACCGCCGCCAGTTCCGGCCAGGTTTCGCATGTCAGGCGCTCCACCTCCTCATGGGCGCGGATGCGCTCGTCCAGCAGTTTCGGGCGCAGCGTGTGCATGCTGCTCGCGCTGTGTACGCGGTAGAAGTACAAGGCCGGCCCCGGGATCACCGCCCGGCGGACGTTTCGCAACACGCGAAAGAGGAACACTGCGTCCTCGCCAATGCGTATGTCCTCGGGAAAGCGCGCCGTGCCGATGGCGTCGCGGCGGTAGATTTTAGGCGCGTTTTCCAAAATGCCGTTGCGGTGCGTAAGCAGGGCGCGATGCACCTCCGGTCCTTCCAGCAGCAGCGTTTCCGGGCTGCTTGCGGGATGCGCCTCCTCGTCGCCGCGCACTTCGGCCATGCGGAAAAACACGGCCTGCGCGCCTGCGCGCAGGTGGGAAAGGGCGGTTTCCATGGCGTCACGGCGCAAAAAGTCGTCGCCGTCCACAAAGGCCACGTATTCGCCCGAGGCCGCCTCGATGCCGGCGTTGCGCGCCCGGGACACGCCGCCGTTTTGCCGGTGGAGGACGCGCGTGTTTTCGTGCGCGCGGGCGAATTCGTCGCAGATGCGCCCGCTTGCGTCGGTGGAACCGTCGTCCACCAGCACGATTTCCAGATGTTTTGCCGCCGTCTGCTCCGCGAGCGAGCGCAGGCAGCGCGGCAGGTATTTTTCCACATTGTAAACGGGCACGACCACGCTGACCACGCCCGCCCTGGCGGGGCTTTCCCGCCGGGATTTTGTATTCTCAGCGCTCATAACTCAAAATGCTGCGGTTTTTACGGCAGCGCGCGCGCACATAGGCAGCCACCAGGTCCGGGCACAAAAGCGCGGCCAGCGCGTATACGCGGCGCATGAAGCGCACCTGCGGGCAGCGCAAAAACAGAAGCGAACCCAGCCGCTTGCGCAACAGGCGGTATTGGAACTTCCAACAGGGATGCTTGCGGAAGTGGTCGCACTCAAAGATGGCGTCCAGCGACCGCAGTTGGATGATGTTATAGCGCCCCCAGGCCAGGTTCAGGTATTGCGGGTACTTTTCCTGGGCCAACTCCACCAGTGGGTAGGTGGCCTCCAGCCATTGGTTCAGGCGGCTGTCGCGCGTGTGGGTGATGCTCATCGGCCGCATGCGGTAATAGTACAACACGTCCGGCAACAAAAGCAGCTTTTGCGCGCGGGAGACGACCATGGGCAACAGGTAGGCGTCCTCATAGATGCGCCCCTGCGGGTAGCGCAGGCCGTCGTAAAGCGCGCGGCGGTAAATCTTGTCCCAGCAGAAGTACTTGAAACGCTTGTCAAACAGGGCGCTGAAGGCCCCGGCATTGCCGTCAAAAAGCGCTTCCTCGCCGCCGGCTATTTTCATCACTGCCTCGTCGCCCCACACGCTGGCAAAGCCGAAGCACACCACATCTGCCCCTGTGCGCGCCGCGGCTCCGTAAGCGCGGGCGAAGCACTCTGGTTCCACGAAGTCGTCGCTGTCCACAAAGCCGATGAATTCGCCCGTGGCCGCGTCCAGCCCGGCGTTGCGCGCCGAGGATACGCCGCCGTTTTCCTTGTGGATGACGCGGGCGTTTTCGTGCCGCGCGGCAAACTCGTCGCAGATGCGGCCGCTTGCGTCGGTGGAGCCGTCGTCGACCAGTATGACCTCTATCTGGTCAAAGATCGTCTGCGCCTGGATGGATGCGAGGCAGCGCGGCAGGTATTGTTCGACGTTGTAGACAGGTACGATCAGGCTGATGTGCGCGTCCATGGCAACGCCTCCTCTATCGTTTTATCGTACGCCGCTTGTACCACAGCTTCGCAAGCCATGGGCTGACGCACAAAAGCAGTGCGTGCGCCTTGATCTTTGGGGTCAGCACTTCACGCTCGGGATTTTTCAGAAGCGCCACGATCTCTCTCCGGTGCGCCCGGAGCAGCTCGTGGTAATAGCTCGTATCCAACAGCTCGGGCACGACGAGCATGCCCAGCAACATGTGCCTGCGCGCGTTCATCCTGTCCGCCTGCGCCAGGGACAAAAGCTCCGGATACCTCTGTACGGTCAGGCGTTCCATCTCCGCATAGACGGCAAAGCGCTGCTTTTCCGGATAGAACCGGCCCGGCATCCCTTTCGGCGGCTTGCGGGCGAAGTACAGCACCGGGGCGGGGACGGCCGCGCGGTGCAACCGCAACAGCACGTGGAACAAAAACAGCGAATCTTCGCCGATGCAGACGTCCTCAGAAAAGCGTTCTTCGCCAATGACGTCCGCGCGGTACACCTTGGGAATGCCCGTGCCGACGCCGTACGTGTGCAAAAAGAGGGCCCGGTACACATCCGCCCCCTCGAGCTCAAGCGGGGCAGGCGGCTCAGACGCGCGCACCTCCTCGTCGCCATACACATACGTCGTGCGAAAAAACACGCCCTCGGCGCCTTTGCGCAAAAAGTCCCGCGCTATCTCCATGGCGTCGCGGCGAATGAAGTCGTCGCTGTCGACAAAGCCGATGAACTCGCCCGTGGCTGCGTCCAGCCCGGCGTTGCGCGCCGAGGACGCGCCGCCGTTTTCCTTGTGGAGAACGCGGACGTTTTCGTGCCGCGCGGCAAATTCGTCGCAGATTTCGCCGCTGCGGTCGGACGAGCCGTCGTTTACGAGTATGATCTCCAGACTGTCGAAAACCGTCTGCTCCTGCAAGGAGCGCAGGCAGCGCGGCAGATGCTTTTCCGCATTGTAGACAGGCACAATGATTGATATCTCCGCCATGCACTCTCCCTCCCTCGTTAGCAGTATAGCAGAATATGGGCGGATTGTAAATCAATTTGCACAAATCAGCGCAGAAATGACCGAAGATGATAAATCGCTATCGTTTTCGCTTGACAATGCCTTACAAATTTTTTATAATTACGTTCAGAAGCATGGAAACATGCAAAAAAGGAGGAGTATCATCTATGAAAAAGGTATTTGTCCTGGTTCTGGCTCTGGCACTTCTGTGCTCGTCGGCCCTGGCCGCCGAGATCGGCTTTTTGCCGCCGGCAATGACCAGCCCCTTCTATGCCAGCTGCATCGAGGGCGCTACCCCCGTTGCCGAGGCCAATGGCTACGACCTGCTGGTCATGGCCCCGCCGTCTGAGGACGACTATGCCACCCAGATGTCCATGATGGAGGACATGATTACCCGCGGCGTGGCGGGCATCGCCGTTTGCGGCATCAACCTGGACGCGCTGATTCCCGGCATCCAGAAGGCCAACGAGGCCGGCATCCCGGTGGTTATGTTCAACACCATCACCGAGCTTGAGGGCGCGGATGTGTACGCCTACTCTGGATACAACCAGTACGGCGGCGGCGCCAAGATTGCCGACTGGGTAAACGAGCAGACCGGCGGCGAAGCCAAGGTCGCCATCATCGAGGGCCTGCCCTCCGACTTCACCACCCAGCGCATGGGCGGCTTTGTGGATCGCGCGGCCGAGGCCTATCCGGGCATCGAAGTGGTTGCCACGCAGCCGGGCGACTGGGTACGCGAGACCGGCATGAACGCCGCGATGGATATGCTCCAGGCGCATCCGGAAATCAACGTTATTTACGGCCTGTCTGATGAAATGGCCCTGGGCGCTGTGCAGGCTTGCAAGCAGATCGGCCGCGATGATATCATCGTCGTTGGTTTGGACGGCAACCCCAACGCCCTTGAGAGCGTAAAGGCCGGCGAGCTGGATGCCACGCTGGACTGCGGCCCCGTTGCCATCGGCGCCAACGCCGTGCTGGCGGTCATCGACGCCATCAATGGCGTGGAGCGCGAGGAGAAGGTTATCGAGGCTGAGACCACGGTTGTGGACATCACCCTGGTTGACCAGTTCCTGCCTGAGGAATAAAAGGTAAAGCGTCATGCGGCGGCGCACATCGCGCCGCCGCACATTGTATCTGTACACACGCGCGGAGGTTTCCGCGCGCATCAAACCGCACGGGAATCCCCGTGCGTGGAAGGGAGGAAACGCCGTGGCCGAATTTCTGGAAATGCGAGATATCGTCAAGCGGTTCCCCGGCGTATTGGCGCTGAATCACGTGCATTTGTCCGTGCGCAAGGGCGAAGTACACGCCCTGCTGGGCGAAAACGGCGCGGGCAAATCGACGCTCATGAAGATACTTTCCGGCGCCTACCACAAGGATGAGGGCGAAATCCTCATCGACGGTCAGGCGGTGGACATCCGCTCCTCCGCCGACGCGCAGCGCCTGGGCATATCCATCATCTATCAGGAATTGAACCTCACCGAGCAGCTTACCGTGGCGGAAAATATCTTTATGGGCCGCCCGATCATGAAAAACGCGCTGATGGTGGACTGGAGCGCCATGTTCCGCGAAGCGCAGAAGCTGCTGGACGAATTGGGCGTAGAAATCAACGCCCGCTCGCTCATTCGAGACCTGGGCGTGGCGCACAAGCAGATGGTGGAAGTGGCCAAGGCCCTGTCCATCAACGCGCGCATCCTGGTTATGGACGAACCGACCGCGCCGCTGACCAACCGTGAGATCGACACGCTGTTTGGCATCATCCGCATGCTCAAAGAACGCGGCGTGGCCATCATATACATTTCTCATCGCCTGGAGGAAGTCAAGGAAATCTGCGACCGCGCCACCATCATGCGCGACGGCAAAAACATCACCGCCGTGGACGTGGGGGACGTCACCATCGACGAAATCATTCACCACATGGTGGGCCGCGAACTGAAGGAAAAATTCCCCAAGATCCACGTGCCGCTGGGCGAAGAACTTTTGCGGGTGGAGAAAATCAACGCCGGCAAGCAGGTAAAGGACGTCTCCTTCAGCGTGCGTGCAGGCGAAATTCTCGGCATTGCCGGGCTGGTGGGCGCGGGCCGCACCGAAACCGCGCGCGCCATCTTCGGCATGGACAAAAAGCAGTCCGGCGAAATCTACCTGGCCGGCAAGCGCGTGGAGATACGCCGCCCGTTGGACGCAATCAAGGCCGGGTTCGGCTTCGCCACTGAGGACCGCAAGGACGAGGGCCTGGTTTTGACGATGAACGTGGGCCACAACATCACCCTGGCCACGCTTTCGGACTTTACCCGCCTGGGCAAGCTCAATTTGCGCCGTGAACGCCAGACCGTGCAGGACTATATCCGCCGCCTCAACATCAAAACGCCTTCGCATCTGCAATTGGCGCGCAACCTTTCCGGCGGCAACCAGCAGAAGGTGGTGTTGGCCAAGTGGCTGTTGAGCCGCTCGAAGGTCATCATCTTCGACGAGCCGACGCGCGGCATCGACGTGGGTGCGAAAATCGAGGTGTACAACATCATCAACGAACTGATCCGCCAGGGGGCGGCAGTGGTGATGATTTCTTCGGAACTGCCGGAAATCTTGGGAATGAGCGACCGCGTGGCCGTCATGCACCAGGGCACCATCACCGGCATCTTCGACAACGATGAAACCCTCACCCAGGAAAAGATACTCTATTACGCCACCGGCGGCGACCGGCACACGGCATAAGGAGGGACGCGAAATGAAAAAGAAGCTGAAAATTCTCTTGATCGTCTGCCTGGTGCTGGGCGTGGCGTTGATGGCGCTGTGGGGCTATGTGCGCTCCAACGAGGGCACGATCGCCGCAATCAACGAGCGCATCAGCGCCTATAACCAGATTGAGGCGCAGGTGGAAATGGCGCGCGTGCTCGGCCAGGAAGTAGACCCCACGCTGCTTGAGCAGGCAGAAGAAGTCGTGCTGACCGGCTCAGAAGAAATGCTGGTCACGCTGAACGGCTATACCAGCGCTTTCCTGGTCGTGGGCATCGACCTTTTGCTCATCGGCGTGCTCGGTTTTGCGTATCCCGCCATCAAGAAAAGCCATGGCGGCAAAAAGGGCAAGGTTTCCTCGGCAAACAACATCGTGGGTATCCTCATCGCCCTGGTGGTTCTGTGCCTGGATTTGCAGCTGGCGCAGCCGGTGTTCCTCACGGGCAGCAACCTGCTCAACGTATTGCAGCAGATTTCTACGAACTTTGTCATCGCCATCGGCATGACGTTCGTCATCATCTCCGGCGGTATCGACCTGTCGGTCGGCTCGAACATCGCCCTCACCGGCCTGCTGATGGCCATAATGATGAAAAACTGGGGCGTGGCCGTGCTGCCGACGCTGGTGATCTCGCTGATCTTCGCCGGGCTCATCGGTCTGATCAACGGCGCGCTGATTGCCTTCCTCAACCTGCCGCCGTTCATTGCCACGTTGGGCATGATGTCCATCGCCCGCGGCGCGGCCTACACCGTTACCGGTGGCGCGCCCATCTACACCATGCCTTCCGGCTTTACGGCGATCTCCTCCCGCGTGGGGAATGTGCCGCTTTACACCATCCTGATTATGCTGGCGGTGTTTTTGCTGGGCTGGTACTGCCTGCGCTACACGCGCGTGGGCCGCTTTACCTACGCCATCGGCGGCAATGAAAACTGCGCCAAACTTTCGGGCATCAACTTGAATAAGGTCAAGTGCTTTGTGTATGTCATCAGCGGCCTGTGCTGCGGCGTGGCGGCGATTCTGCTCACTTCGCGCCTGGACTCCGCTGTGCCCACCAACGCTGACGGCCAGGAGATGGACGCCATCGCCGCGGTTGTCATCGGCGGCACGTCCATGAAGGGCGGCGAGGGCAGCATGGTTGGCACGCTGATTGGTATCTTCATCATTGGCGTCATTGCCAACGGCCTGAACCTGCTGGGCGTGGCCCAGGGCCCGCAGCGCATGGTCAAGGGCTTGATTATCGTTATCGCGGTGATTATCGACGTGCTGCGCCGCCGCGCCGCGGAATCGGCCAACTGATCCTTTCACGGGCGGAAATTCTACGAACGCAAAAAGCGCCTCCCTTCCCGCAATGGGAATGGGAGGCGCGAAGTTTTTGGCGTCTTTTACCACACCGGGTCGTCGGAGAAATTGGGCACTTCGCTGTTGCCGCTCTCAGAGCTGTCCGCCCAGCCGTCCGTCCAGCCGGAGGCGGCGCTATCGCCGCTGATGATGCGGCAGGAGAGCGTGTCGCCGCTCAAAGAAACCTGGATGGTGATGCTGCCCGTGCCGGTATAGCGGAAGGAAAAGTCCGTCCCGGCGTTATAGTCGGTGAGAATGGCGTCCGCGGCGCTGGAGACGTAGCCTTGGTTATAGCGGTTGCCGTAGGTGGATTTTTCCACGATGGCTACGTCGGACATGTCCTTTACCGCCAGCCATACGGCGCTGGCGACTTGTGCCACACCGCCGCCCACCACCTGCGCGCCGCGTCCGTTCACGGCGCTTTGATAGCCGCGCTCGGCTGTGCGCGCGCCCACCAGGTCGTTAAACGAGAACGTATCGCCGCTGGAAAGTACGGTTCCATTGACGGCCTGCGCCGCCAGGGAGACGTTGTTGCGCAGCGCGTCCGTGCCGCTGACGTGGATGGCCGACTCGCCGTGCGCCGTACCGCCGCTGGAAACGGCGTCAAAATTGAGCGTGCAGAAGAGCTGGTCGCCGGAGATATACATGCCGATGGTCATATCGCCGTAATAATTTGTAAAGACGAAATCCAACCCTGCGGCCTCGTCTACAAGAACGGCGTCGTCGGCGTCGGAAACATAATCCTGGTTATAGCTGCCGCCATAGGTGCGCAGGGCGTCGTAGGTGACGCAGCCAATCTGCTGAAGGGCCAGATATAGCGTGCTGGCGGCCTGCGCCACGCCGCCGCCCACCACGCGCGCGCCGCGCCCGTTTTCGGCGGACTGGTAGCCGCGCTCGGTTGTGCGCGCGCCCACTACGTCGTTAAAGGAAAAGCTGCCGCCGTAGGGCACGGCCGTGCCGTTGATGGCGTCGGCGGCCAGGCGGATATTGGAGATGCGCGCGTCGGAAGAACCCAGCGGCGTGGACGCGGATACATACTGCGCCGCCAGTGCGGGAACGCACAGCAGCGAAACGCACAGCGCCAACGCAACCAGCATGGCCATCCATCGCTTCATACGCTCACGCTCCTTCCTGTGTTTTCTTCTTAGACGCGCGTTTTGCCGCGCCGGTTCCCAGAGCGTTGGAAAAAAGTGCCGGATGCGGCTTGAGCCAACCGCCCGCGCGCAGGCAAACGGGCGGCAAACCGAGAGCTTGGCGCGAATGGCGCGTGCCGGTTTTATCACAGCCGGAAAAGCGGCCGCTTCCAAGGGGTACGGGCAGATAAAACCGCCTTCACGCCGGTTTTGTGAAAGCGGTTTTGGCGCGCGCCGCGCTCATTCCGGCGCGTGCTGGGAAAGGTAGATTTCGTCGTAGGCGCTTTTCTGCTCTACAGCCACGCGGCCAAGCTTGACCATTTCCAGAAGCGCCATGAACATGGTGATGAGCTCGGCGCGGGTCATATCCGCGTCAAACAGCTCGGAAAAGGCGAACGCGCCGCGGTTTAAGCGGCGCTGGATGCGCGCCATACAGCCGGAAACGGTGAAGCTGTCGCGGCGGATTTCGCGGCTGGCCATGCGCTCGCCGGCCTCCTGCGCCCGGGCGCGCTCCAGCACGCGCAGAAAGGCGCGCTGCAGCTTTTCCAAGGTCAGCCCGGTGATCTCCACCACCGGCGGGGGCAGCGGGTATTCCTCGGGCAATTTGGTAATCAGGGCGCGGGCCTGCTTTTCCAGCTCCTGCATGCGGCCGGAAATTTCCTTGAACTGGCGGTATTCCTCGAGCTGGCGGATGAGGGCCTCCTCGGGGGAAAGCTCGTTTTCATCCTCCGGCTTGGGCGGCTTGGGCAACATGGCGCGGGATTTGATTTCCAGCAGCGTGGCCGCCATCTGCAAAAACTCGCTGGCCGAATCCATGTCCAGCTCGTCCACCAGTTTCATTGATTCCAGGTACTGTTCGGTGATCTCGGAAACGAAGATATCGTGGATATCCACCTTGGCGTGGGTGATGAGCGTGAGCAGCAAATCCAGCGGCCCGTCAAACTGCTTGAGGGAGACGATATACATGCCGGCCCCCTATAAAACACCCAGCGCGCCGAGGATGGCCCCTGCGCCGGAGCCGAGGATGGAGAATGCCCCCTCGACGACAAAGCTCAAAGCCCTGTCCAGCACGCCCGAAACCAGCAGCACAATCAGCACCACATAGCCCACGCGCATTGCCTGCCCGGAGGCGAACAAATTCCGCTTGAGCACCAAATCGTTGAGCACGTGATAGCCGTCCAGCGGCGGGATGGGGATGAGGTTGAAAATCGCCAGTACGATATTGACCTGCACAAACGTGGATACAATTTCAAACAGATAGTAGGGCACGTCGCCCCACAGCGCCTGGATGAATTCGCCGCAGTAGGGCGCGTAGGACAGCAGGTCAGTCAAATGCCAGTAAACATAGTTGTTGCCCTGTTCGACGAACACACAGCGCACGCCGTCGTAAACGGTGATAAAGGCGCGCTCGTCCGGGTTAAAGAGCTGGAAGAACGATTCGCTGACTTTGGGCAGCCCCGCAAGCGCGATGCCCACCACGCCGTAGACCACCACAGCGCCCAGCAGGAACATAATCAGGTTCATGGTGATGCCCGCCAAAGACACCATCAAATCGCACTTGCGATAGTTGCCTTTGAAATTGCGCGGGTTGACCGGCACGGGCTTAGCCCAGCCAAACCCCGCCACGCACAAAAGAATCAGGCCGATGGGGTCGATATGGCGCAGCGGATTGACGGTCATGCGGCCCATCATGGCGGCGGTATTGTCGCCGCAGCGGTAGGCGGCGCGCGCGTGCCCGTATTCATGCACGGACAGCGCCAGCAAAATGCCCGGCAGCGACAAAAGCAACGCGATAATTGTATTGCGCGGGTCGCTGAACAGTTGGCTGATCCAGGTCACGGAGGCATCCCTTCTTTCCCCGTTTGGCTTTCTGCTATTATACATTACCGGCCGCGTTTGCGCAAGGGCAGGAATTTTGCACCGCATGTCGAATCCTATTGTTCATGAACGTATACGATTTTGACAACACCATCCTGCGTGGGGATTCCACCGCCCGCTTTTTCGCCTGGTGCCTTGCGCGCTGCCCACGCATGTGGCTGGATGCGCCGGGGCAAATCGGCAACGCCCTGCTGTTTGTGTTGAAGGTTCGCAAAAAGCAGGCGTTCAAACAGCGCATGCTTTCCTTCCTTTCCCGGATTGATGTGGAAAGGCAGCTTGAACGCTTCTGGGCAAAAAACCTTTCCCGCGTCAAGCCCTTTTACCGGGAAAGGCATCGGGAGGACGACGTGGTAATCTCCGCCTCGCCGGAATTTCTCATTCGTCCGGCCTGCGCTTCCCTGGGCATCCGGCATGTGCTCGGCTCGCCCGTGGATATGCGTTCGGGGCGTTTTTTGGGGCCGAACTGCCATGGCAGGGAGAAGGTGAACCGCTTTTACGCGGCCTTCCCCGGCGGCAAGATCGACGAATTCTATTCCGATTCCTATTCCGACCAGCCCCTGGCGGATCTGGCAAAGCGCGCCTTTTTGGTGCGCGGCGAGGACGTATTGCCGTGGGATGCGAAGAAAAGGCGGTAAGTGTGTAAAATTTGCCTGTAATGTGCGCCAAGCCTTGCAATCGCGGGGGTTTCGGGTTATAATATACTGGTCTGTCCCGGACGGGGCTTTATTGTCGTGCGGCCCAAACAAGGCGGCGCGAGGGCGCGAATCTTAAAACGGGAGGTGTCCGAAGGATGGCATCTGATAAGCGAGTCAAGGTGACGCTGGCCTGCTCGGAGTGCAAGCAGCGCAATTACAATACCATGAAGAACAAGAAGAACGACCCCGACCGCCTGGAGATGAACAAATACTGCCGCTTCTGCAAGAAGCACACCAGCCATAAGGAGACCCGCTAACGGGAGAAGGAGTTGTCGAACATGGCCAATACCGCTGAAAAGAAGAATATCTTTAAGCGCATCGGCGGCTTTTTCGTGAATCTCGTCAAGGGGATCGGCCGCAAGTTCAAGGAAATGTACTTTGAGCTGAAGAAGGTCACTTGGCCCACGAAAAAGGATATGATCAATTACTCCATCGTGGTGTTGGTGTTCATCGTCATCATGGGCGTCATCATCGGCGTGATTGATCTGGGCGCCGGCAAGCTCGTTGAGCTGCTGGTAAGCTAAGGGGGCCGTCATGGCTGAGAATGCGGAGATCAAGTGGTATGTCGTACATACCTATTCCGGCTATGAAAACAAGGTCAAGGTCAATCTTGAAAAGGCCGTGGAAAACAACGGCATGCAGGATCTGATCACTGAAGTGAAGATCCCCGTCGAGGAAGCCGTGGAAATCAAAAATAACAAGCGCAAGGTGGTGCAGCGCAAACTGCTGCCCGGCTATGTGCTTGTGAAAATGCTCATGACCAACGAAACCTGGTATGTCGTGCGCAATACGCGCGGCGTGACGGGCTTTGTCGGCGCGGGCAACAAGCCCACGCCCCTGTCGGAGACCGACTTTGCCTCGCTGTTTGAGCCGCGGGTGGAAACGCGCGTGGATATCCAGCCGGGCGACACGGTGCGCATTTTGAGCGGCCTGTTTGAGAATTTCTCCGGCCGCGTGGTTTCGGTCAACGAGCAGACGCAGACCATCAACGTCATGGTGCTCATGTTCAAGCAGGAAACGCCGGTTGAGCTGGGCTTTGACGAGGTTGTGCGCGAAGAATAGCTGATGCCCCGGGCTTTCCGGGTTTTCAGGGAGTGGGAGGTGCGCGTTCACGCGCTCCGCTTCACCACATACAAGTAAGGAGGATTCCCCAATGGCAAAGAAAGTTACCGCGCTGATCAAGCTGCAGGTACCCGCCGGCAAGGCCACGCCCGCGCCGCCGATTGGCCCGGCGCTGGGTCAGCACGGCGTGAACATCCCCGGCTTCTGCAAGGATTTCAACGACCGTACCGCCAAGCAGGTGGGCCTGATCATCCCGGTGGTCATCACCGTATATCAGGATCGCTCGTTTACCTTTATCACCAAGACCCCGCCGGCCGCGGTGCTGATCAAGAAGGCTTGCGGCCTGGAGCATGCTTCCGGCCGTCCGAACCGCGACAAGGTGGCCAACATCACCAAGGCGCAGGTTCGTGAGATCGCGGAGCTGAAAATGCCCGACCTCAACGCCGCCTCCGTCGAGGCCGCGATGAGCATGATCGCCGGCACGGCCCGCTCCATGGGCGTTGTGGTGGTTGACTAAGGCGCAAGGGCGACACAAACGTGGGAGGGCTTCGGCCCGTTTGACCACAGGGAGGATATATCAATGAAAAAGGGCAAGAAGTATTCCGACAGCCTCAAGCTGATCGATCGCACCAAGCTGTATGATCCCGAGGAGGCCGTGGCGCTGGTAAAGCAGACCGCCAAGGCCAAGTTTGACGAGACCGTAGAGATTTCCGTGCGTCTGGGCGTTGACCCCCGCCATGCCGACCAGCAGGTTCGCGGCGCGGTGGTGCTGCCCAACGGCACCGGCAAGACCGTGCGCGTGCTGGTATTCGCCAAGGGCGACAAGGCCAACGAGGCCTTGGCCGCGGGCGCGGATTTCGTCGGCGCTGAGGACATGGTCGCCAAGATTCAGGGCGGCTGGTTCGATTTCGACGTCTGCGTGGCCACCCCGGACATGATGGGTCTGGTCGGCCGTCTGGGCCGTGTGCTCGGCCCCAAGGGCCTGATGCCTAACCCCAAGAGCGGCACCGTATCTATGGACGTCACCCGTGCCATCAACGACATCAAGGCCGGTAAAGTGGAGTACCGCGTGGACAAGACCGCCATCATCCACTGCCCGCTGGGCAAGGCGTCTTTTGACGAAGTGAAGCTGCAGGAGAACCTGCGCACGCTGATGGAGGCCATCATCAAGGCCAAGCCCGCAGCGGCGAAGGGTACCTACATCCGCTCCGCCGTCATTTCCACCACCATGGGCCCCGGCATCAAGCTCAACGCCCTCAAGTTCTAGCCGGCAGTGCCGGCGGCCAGAGTTGCCGCGTTGAGGTGACGAATCCCTGCCCCGTCAAGTATGGGGCAGGGATTCTTTGTTGCGTTTTTGATTGCTGGAAAGTGCAAAGCCCGCCGGACGGCCCACGCGCAGGGGCCGTCCGGCTTGCGTTGCGGGGGTTGCGAGTTTTGCGCGGCTGTCAGAAGGGGGCTAGGGAGGCGATGGCCTTAAGCGGGCGCGTGTGGGGCGCGCTGGTCAATGGGGTCGGGAGTCGGGACGGCTGCGGGCGTGCGAAGGCTGAATCCACGAGTTGGGGCGGAGGGTTTTTACGGTTTTGGGTTGTGAGAAAGCGCGAGGCGCACTGGCTGCTTGGGGCAGAGGCGTCTGGCTTGTGCCGCGCAAATGGGAAAAGGCGCGCCAGCCAGGGAGGCGCTCAAAGAAATGTTCCTTGAGCGGGTGTGGCAAAGCCCGCCGTAATTCTGCCGAAAGCGCATATGTGTGCGGGAAAAAACCGGCGCGTCGTGTGCGAAAGGGGAAAAATCCCATTGTGTCCGAACCTCGATGCGCTTTTTTCGTCGGCCTGGCGGCAAGATGGCTTGCGTGTGCCGGGAAATATCCCCTGCCAACGCCACAAAACCCCCCAAATCGGCCGTCCGGCAGGCGAAGCCTTCTTGTTCTCAGGCAAGCGGCACCGCTTCGCATCCCCATAGCCCTCCTCGATAAGGCGGCGGCCTTCAAGCGCTTCCTTTCACCTCTGAAAATGTGTTGCGCACCACTTTTTTACCTTTTGCGTGGCTTTTAAGTATATCTCCCTCCACAAATACACCAAATGCCCGTCAATATATTCCATTTCCTTCCACTTTTCCATTATCCCTTGACAATCCTTTCCAACCATGATATTCTACAATCGTAGATTCTACAAACATAGAAGGAGGCGGCAAATATGCGCAAACTGCCGGAAGCGGAACTGAAGGTCATGGCGGCTTTGTGGGACGCGGGCGGCGAGGCGGGCAGCGAGGAACTGCTTGCCGCCGTGGACGAGCCCTGGAGCCGCACCACGCTGCTTACGCTGCTCAAGCGCCTGGAAACGCGGGGGTTTGTCACCGCCGTGCGCCAGGGGCGCGCCAACCGCTACCGCGCCGCCGTGGAGCGCGAAGCCTACCTCGAGGCGGAGGGGCAGAGCCTGCTCGACCGGCTCTGCGGCCACTCCATCCGCGAATTCGTGCGCGCCATGTACGACGGCGAGCGCATTTCCCAGGAGGAGCTGGAAGATTTGCGCCGCTACATCGACGAGGTAGCCCAAAAATGACGTTCCTGCTAAGTTTGCTGGAAAATGCGGGCGTAAGTATGTTGCTCTGGGGCGCGAATATCGCCGTGTTCGCCGTGGTTTTGTGCCTGACCGGGCAGTTCTGGCAGTGCAACGCCGCGCCCGCCCTGCGCCGCGCCGGGTATTGCGTGGCCATCTATCTGTCCATATACTGGCTGCCGGAAATCGTTTCTTCTCTGCTTGCGCTGCTGAACCTCTGCCTTCCCGGCGTCTTTCCCGAAACCCTGGGCGTGCCCCTGTCCCTGCCCGCCGTCGGGCATAGCGCCATCCCCGCCCTGCGCGTCTTCAACTGGGCGGCGGCGCTGGGTGCGGCGTGGCTGCTGGGCGCGCTGGTCTGCGCCGCAATCCGCATCGTCCCGCGCCTGCGCTTTCGCAAATGGCTGCGGCAAAACCGCCGCCCGCTGGGAAAGCGCGCCGCCCGCATCCTGCAAAAGGTCATGACGCAGATGGACGAGGCGGAAAACCTGCGCCCCGGGGAGCTGCTCGACGAAAGCCCCCGCCCCCTGCCCGCGCATCCGCATCCCCGCTGCGCGGCCTACACAGTGCCGGGTCTGCCGGGGCCGATGTGCGTGATGAGCGGCAACATGCGCTGCCTGTTGCTCGACAAAGAGGACTACGACCGGGAAACGCTGGAGGCCATCTTCCGCCACGAACTTTCCCACCTCGCCCCCGGCGGCGCGCGCCTGTGGGGATACGAGGATATACTGGCGATTGGCGGCTGGTGGAACCCCGCAGCCTGGCTTCTGCGCCGTTATCTGCGCGAAGAAAACGAGCTTTCCTGCGACGCGCTGGCCAATCGCGGCCGCAGCGCCGAAACCCGCGCCGCCTACGCCCGCGCCCTGACCGAGCTCGCCGCCCGCCGCCCCGCCTTTCTGCCCGGCACGGCGCAGATGGCCTGCGGCAATCGCGGCCTGCTGCGCCGCCGCGTGCGGGCAGTGATGCAGCCGCCGCCCCGCCGCCGTTCCATTGCCGTGGGGCTGCTCTTTCTGCTCGTCGCCCTGCTGAGCGCGTCGGTCTTTTTCCCGGCGCAGATGGAGGGCGGCGCGCGGGGCATGGCCGTCACCGAGCAAACCTTTTTGAGCGATCTGCGCGCGCCCGTCGATTGGAGGGGCACCAGAACCGTCCTTCCCGCAGGGCTGTACGGCGCGGAAGAAGCCGGTGTCAACGGCTATGTCCGCGAAGGGGCAACCGTCGCCGGCCTGCGCCTGTTCTACGCCGATGCGGAAGCCCTTGCCGAAGGCCAGGCCCGCCTCGCCGCCGCCCTCACCGAACGCCTCGGCGCGCCGGTGAAGGCGGAGGAAAGCGAAACCGTCTGGCAGACTGCGGACGAAAGCGGCGCGCGGACGGAAGTGCGGCTTGCACGCGGGGATGGGTTTACGCTGGTGATTGAGTGAAACGCGAAGGAGGGAGCGCGGGATGTCTTTGACCGCCCTGCTGGAAAGCTTCTGCCACATATGGCTGCCTTGGAACATCGCCCTGGCCGTGTTCGGCGTGTTTCTGTGCTTCACGGGGCGGTTCTGGCAGCGCAACACATCGCCGCTGCTGCGCCGGGTAGGGTATTGCTGCGCCATCTATCTGTCAATTTACCCGCTCTTCACAACTGCTCTTGCGGCGCGTTTCCCCCAGCTCGCCACGGCCATGGGCGCGCTGACGCCGCCCTCCGTCGGGGAATCCGCCCTTCCCGCTCTGCGCGCGTTCAACTGGCCGGCGCTGCTGGGCGCGGTCTGGGCCGTCGGGACGCTGGCCTGCGCCGCCGCGCGCATCCTGCCCCGCGTCCGCTTCCGGCGCTGGCTGGCGCAAAATCGCCGCCCCCTGAGCGAGCGCGCCGCCGCCATACTGGAAAACGTGGAGCTGCAAATGGACGCCATGGATGAACTCCGGCACGGCAAAACGCTGGATGAACGCCCCCGCCATCGCGTGGGCCTCACAGGCCGGGCCAGCACGCGCAGCGCCGCCTATGTGGTGGAAGGGTTGCCCGGCCCGATGTGCGTGATGGACACCGCCAGCATCCTTGGCCGCGAAAAAGCGGGTCGGGAATGCCTGCTGCTGGACAGGGAGGACTATGACGAGGAAACCCTAGACGCTATTTTCCGCCACGAGCTTGCCCACATCGTGCCCAGCGGCCTGTGGCTGTGGGGATATGAGGACGTCATCGCCGTTTTGTGCTGGTGGAACCCCGCCGTCTGGCTGTTGCGGCGCTGCCTGCGCGAAGAAACCGAGCTTTACTGCGACGAATACGCAAACCGCCACCGAAGCAAAGAGCGCCGCGCCGCCTATGCCCGCGTCCTGACCGAGTTCGCTACCCGCAAGCGCGCCTTTCTGCCCGGCACGGCACAAATGGCCTGCGGAGATAAGGGTATGCTGCGCAGGCGCGTCAAGGCCGTGCTGGAGCCGCCGCCCCGCCGCCGTTTCCTGCCCCTTGGCATACTGTTTTTGCTGATTGCCATCCTCTGCGCGACGCTATTTCACCTGCCGGGGAACGCGCCGCTGGTCACGGAGGGAACCTTCCTCAGTTTCCTGCACGCGCCGGGGAACCACGCGCAGGCGTTTGCCCTCTCTCCTGCGGGGCTGTACGGCGCGGAAGAAGCCGCCTGCGTCTGCGAAGCGGGAACCATTGTTTCCCTGTCCCTTACCTATGCCGGGGAGGAAGCCCTTGCCGAAGGCCAGACCCGCCTCGCCGCCGCCCTCACCGACCGCCTCGGCGCGCCGGTAGCGGTGGGGGAAGGCGAAACCGTCTGGCAGGCCGTGGACGAAAGCGACGCGCGGACGGAAGTGCGGCTTGCGCGCGGGGATGGGTTTACGCTGGTGATTGCGTAAAACGCGAAGGGAGGATGCGGAATGCGGCTGGAACTTTTTCTGAAGCTTTTCTGGATGGTCGTTCTCGCCTGGAATGTTTCCGTGGCGCTGTTTGCCCTTGTCATGCGCCTGGGCGGGCGCTTCTGGCAAAACAACACGTCAACGTTTCTGCGCGGCAAGAGTTATCTTTGCGCGCTCTATCTGCCGTTTTCCGCGCTGATCGAGCTGATTCTTTTGTCATTGCTGTTCGCGCCTGGGGTGTACGAGGCCATGCCCAAGCTGCGCCTGCCCTCCGCCGGCACGTCCGCGATTCCGGCCCTGCGCGCCTTCGATTGGGAGGCGGCCGTCGCTATGCTTTGGGCCGCGGGCGCGCTTGTCAGTGCCGTCGTGCGGATTGCGCCTCGCCTGCGCTTCCGGCGCTGGCTGAAGAAAAACCGCCGCCCTCTCGGGGAGCGCGCCGCCCTGATTCTCGAAAACGCGGAATTGCAAATGGAGGCCGCGGCTTCCCTGCGCCGCAATGAGATGCTGGACGAACGCCCCCGCCACCGCGTGCGCCTCAATCGCAAAATTCCGGTGTACACCAACAACGAAGCATATGTGGCGGACGGCCTGAGCGGGCCAATGGCGGTGATGAGCGGCTGCGCGGGCGGAAAGTGCCTGCTGCTGGATAAAGAGGACTATGACGACGAGACCCTGGATGCCATCTTCCGCCACGAGCTTGCCCACATCCACTCCGGCGGCGCGATGCTTTGGGGGTACGAAGATCTGCTGGCGGTTTTCGGCTGGTTTAACCCCGGCGCGTGGCTTTTGCGCCGCTGCCTGCGCGAAGAAATCGAGCTGGTTTGCGACGATTGCGCCACCTTCCGCCGCGGCGGGGAGCGCCGCGCCGCCTACGCCCGCGCCCTGACCAACCTCGCCGCCCGCAAGCGCGCCTTTCTGCCCGGCACGGCGCAAATGGCCTGCGGTTCGGGTCTGCTGCGGCGACGCGTGCGGGCGCTGATCGATCCGCCGCCCAAGCGCCGTTCGCGGCCCGTCGGCGTGTTGCTCTTTACTGCCGCCATGCTCTGCGTGCTTGCGTCCGGCGTGTTTATGCCGCTGGAAACCGTGCGGGTCACAGAGGACACCCTCCTCAGCTTCCTGCGCGCGCCGGAGTATGGCTATATGGGCGCAAGGGATTTCGACCTCGATCCCGGGGGCGCATACGGCGCGACGGATGCGAACCATTGCTACATGGGTTTTTCCCGGTGGGGCCTGTCCCTTACCTATACCGGGGAGGAAACCCTCTCAGAAGGCCAGATCCGCCTCGCCGCCGCCCTCACCGAACGCCTCGGCGCGCCAGTGACATCAGGGGAAAGCGGAACCGTCTGGCAGGCCGTGGACGAAAGCGGCGCGCGGACGGAAGTGTGGCTCATGCGTGGGGACGGGCTTACTTTGACGATCTTCTGATCCCGCCGCAAGGCGTTGACATACAGGCGCGGCGGACGGGGAAGGCGGCGCGGGAGGGATGCGCCGGGGATTTGCCGTTTGCCGCGCCGGAAGCACAAAGGAGGGAAGGCAATGAACGCCATCAACGACCTGCTCGCTGCCTCGCTGGGCATAGGCGTGGCCATACTGGCCGTGTTGCTCCTCTGCCATGCTCTGGGACGGCGCGTAAGCCCTCTGCGGCGGGTGCGGCTGCTGGGGCTGTTGAGCGCCCTGTCCTGCGCGCTTTTGCTGCTTTCCCTCGTCGGGCGCGATTTTTGGGTGTCGATGGGCATCGCCAGTCCCTTTTCCTACGGCCTGGGGCAGACGGGGCTGATTCCCTTTGGCTTTGCGCCGGAATACACTTCCTCGCTGATGGCGGGATACATGCCCCGCCGCTTGCAGCCGGTGGAGATCGCCGGGTATGTGTATCTGGCGGGCGTGGCGGCGTATCTGCTTTGCCGCGCCGTGCCCTATGCCCGTTTCCGCCTGCGCGTGCGCCACGAAAGCCGTCCGGCGGGAGAACGGGCGCAGGCGGCGTTTTATCAAGTGTTGCAAAGCGTCAGCAGCGACCCGCCGCAGCGCTGGAAAAACGCCCTGCGCGTGATGCCCTCCCTGCCGGGGCCGGCGAGCGTGGTTTACTGGCCCAAGGCGCTGCTGCTGGACAGGGAGGACTACGACGATGAAACGTTGGACGCCATCCTCCGCCACGAACTGATGCACACTTGGCACAGCGGCATCGCTGCGCGGCGCTGCCTGCGCCTGCTCGCCGCCGCCCTGCAGTGGTTCAACCCGGCGGCGTGGCTGCTGGGGCGCGAGCAGCGCGCGCAGGAGGAATGCGCCTGCGACCAGGCCGCCAACGACGGCCGTTCTTCGGAACAGAAGCGCGCCTACGCCCGGGCCATGGTCAGGCTCGCCGCCGAACCGAAGCGCGAAATTCCCGGCACGGCGCACATGGCCTGCGGCGCGAAGCTGCTGCGCCGCCGCGTGGAGGCGGTTTTCCAGAGCGAAGCGCCGCAAGACCCCTTGTCTGGCCTCGGGCGGGCGGCGCTGACGGCTTTGAGCGTTTTGCTGTTGCTGGGCGGCGCGCTGGCGCTCGGCCAGCCCGGCCACTATCGGGCGACGGAAGAAAACCTGCCCGGCTACCTCGGCGTCAGCGGCATGTCCACGCTCAGCGCCTGGAAAGATATCTATCCGCCGCTGGCGGCCAGTGGCAATGCGCTGTTTTGCCGCCTCAATGCCGAGGGAACGCCCTACGGCGCGGAGCATGTGTACTTTGACTTTTTCGGGAACCTCTATCTGCAATGGCCCGCAGGCGTGGACGAGGCCGGGGCGCGGGCGCAGATGGAGAAGCTGGCGGCGCATCTGGACGCGATGCTGGGCGAGAGGACGCGCGGCGTGGGCGAAACCGTCTTTTCCGACCGCGCCTACGGGTTGCTTTTTCAGTTCGGGGACGTTCGGGCCGTGCCCATGCTGGGGCGCTGGGAAATGGCGGATGGAACGACAATCGACCTTTTCCTCTGGGAAGGCGTATGCAGCCTGGAGCTTTTCGCTTCCGATGCGCCGTCCGCCTCTTCTCCGCCGCAAATGCAGGCCGCGCTGGTGCTTGACAACGACGTTTCCGAAGAAGCCTGGCGGGCGGAATGGTTCGCCGCGATGGAGGAACTGCTGCCCCGGGAAGGAGATTGACCATGTATTCGGCATATTTGCGCATATTCGGCTGGCTGTGTCCCGCCTCGCTGGGCATGGGCCTGGGCGTGGCGCTGGTGCTGCTTCTCTACCGCGCCTGCGAAAAGCGCATCGGCACAGAGCAGTGGACGTGGATGTTTGGCGTGGTGACCTACATTCTTTGGACGCGCGTCTGGCGCTGGGGAAATTTTGCTTCGGACATGGGCCTGATCCCCCTGGGCTTCGCCTATGCGCCGGAGGCGGAATTGCTGGCGGCGCGCGGGGGCGTTTCGCCGCTGGATATCGTCTTCTGGATATACCTGGTGGGTATGGCGCTGTTTCTGCTCTGCCGCGCCGTGCCCTACATCCGCTTCCGCCTGCGCGTGCGCCGCGAAAGCCACCCGGCGAGCGAGCGCGTGGAGCGGGCGTTTGAAAAGGTGCTCGAAAGCGTCAACGCCGACCTCACCGAAAACTGGCGCGGCAGCGTGCGCGTGATGCCCTCCCTGCCGGGCCCGGCGAGCGTAATCTACTGGCCGAAGGTGATGTTGCTGGACAGGGAGGATTACGACGACGAAACCCTGGACGCCATCCTCCGCCACGAGCTGATGCACACCTGGCACGTCAAGATTACCACCAACCGGAGCCTGCAACTGACCACGGCGGCGCTGCACTGGTTCAACCCGGCGGTGTGGTGGTTTGCCAGGGAGGAACGCGCGCGCGAAGAACTGGCCTGCGACATGGCGGCCGCGGGCTGGCGCACGCTGGAAAGGCGGCAATCCTACGCCCGGGCCATGGTCAGGCTCGCCGCGGAGCCGAAGCGCGAAATTCCCGGCACGGCGCACATGGCCTGCGGCGCAAAACTGCTGCGCCGCCGCGTGGAAACCGTGCTGCGCGGCGAACGATACGACGAGGGGTTTTGGGCTGCGGCGCGGCGCGTGGGGCTGGCGGCGTTGGCCGTCGTGCTGCTGGTTTCCTCCTCGCTGCTGTTCGGCCTGCCGGACCGCTTTCACGTCACCGAGGAAAATCTGCTGGTCTGGCCGGGCGTCTATCTCCGCGGCCTGCTGGGAAACGAGGTAGACGAAAGCGCGGCTGTCTGGAATGACGACGGCTGGTACCTTCTCAACGCCGGCGGCCGTCCCTACGGCGCGGCGGCGGTGCTGGTGGAGGATTATACGGCCAGCGTGTATCTGGAATTTCCTGCCGCCATGCCCGAGGCCGAAGTGGAGGAAAACATCGCCCGCCTGCAAGCGCGGCTCACCGCCGCGCTGGGCGAGCCATTGACGGCGGGAGAAAGCCTGTTGGTTTGGATGGAACGCCTGTTGACCGGCGGCGAATCGCAGGAGGCGGCGGGCGAACGCCTCGGTGTATGGCGGGGCCAAACCGATTCCGGCACGGCCACGGTGACGCTGACGCTCTGGCCGGGCGGGGCCTCGCACACGCCGGAAACCGAGGGCGGTATGCTTGTCGGGCTTTTATGGAACGAAGATTGAACGCAAGGGAGGAGCGCAGCCATGGGATTTTTTATCTCCACATCCCTGGGCATGAGCGTGGGCATCGCCCTGACGCTGCTTTTCTACCGCCGCTGTGAAAACCGGTTTGATTCCAGCCGTTGGAGCGTGCTGTTCGGCGGACTCGCCGGCGGCCTGGTGACGATGCTGGCGCAGGTGGCGCTGCGCATATTTGGCGATACCTCATGGGTTGGCGACGGGCTGATTCCCGTGGGCGTTTCGGCCAATCCGCATTCGCCGCTGCGGGAGCTGGACGCGCTCTGGCGGCCCGGGCCGCAGGAAATTATGCTGTATGTCTGGCTGGCGGGCGCGGCGGCGAGCCTGCTTTGGCAGGGCGCTGGGCTTTTGCGCTTCTGGCGGCGCGTGGACCGCGAAAGCCGCCCGGCGGGGCGGGAAACGCAGAAGACGCTGGAGCGCGTGCTTCGGGAAATGGATGACGGCCTGCTCGAGGAAAAGGCCTATACCGATAACCCGCCGGAGGTGTTGGTGATGCCCTCTCTGCTGGGGCCGGTGAGTATGCTTTGTGGTCCAAAGCTGTTGCTGCTCGACCGCGAGGACTACGATGAGGAGGCGCTGGAGGCCATCTTCCGCCATGAACTGGTGCACGCCTACGGCAAAAGCGTTTCCGGGCGGCGGTTGGCGTGGGCGCTTCTGGGCGCGGGCTACTGGTTCAACCCGATGATGTGGCTTTTGCGGCGCGAGGCGCGCGTGCGCGAGGAATACACCTGCGACCGCGAGGCCAACCTCGGCTGTTCCCTGGAAAAGCGCCAGGCCTACGCCCGCGCCATGACCGCGTTGGCCACGCCGCAAAAACGCGAAGCGCCCGGCACGGCGCACATGGCCTGCGGCGCGGGCACGCTGCGCCGCCGCGTGGAGGTCGTGCTGCGGGAGGAAAAACCGCGGCGGCGCTGGCAGAACTGGCTGTCCACCCTGCTGCTGTTTGCGTTGGACTGCGCTGTGCTCGCGTGCGCGTGGGGTTTGTTTTCCCCGCCGGGGCAATATACGCTCACTGAGGACAACCTTCTTAACTATGTGGGCCAGTATTTTCTCTGGGAAGATATGGACAGGGGCGCCCTGACGGAGTTGGAGGGCACATACTTCGACCGCATGGAAACCGCAAGCGCCCCCTACGGCGCCGCGGCGGTCTATACCCGCTTTGGCAGCGATATCTTTCTCGTTTTTCCCGAAGACGCTGCGGCGGCGGACGAGGCCTGCGCGCGCCTTGCCGGGCGGCTCTCCGCCGCGCTTGAAAGCGTGGAGGGCGCGGGGGCGTGGGAGCTGTCCGGGGACGAAGCGGAAGCCATGCGGAAAATGCTGGCGCTGGACGGCGAAGCCGCCCTGACGGGCAAACAACTGGGCGTCTGGCAGGGCACGACCGGCGACGGCCACGGCTTTATCACCCTGGCGCAGGCCGACGCCCCCGAAGGCGGCGCGGTGGTCGCCCTTCTGTGGGGGAAGCGCTGGGCATTCGCCTGAACAAAGCGGGCAGGATTGCCCTTTTCGCAAAGATACGCTATAATGATGGCGGATGCTCCTTGAAGACGCAACAGCCCCGAAGGAGCCGGACGCAAACAAAGGAGGAATCCGCCGTGAAGAAGTGCAAAATCACCGTGTTAAAGCGCGAATTTTATCCCGACCTGGCCAAAGAATACATCCCCATTCCCGATTTCGGCCCCTGCCATATGCAAAGAGGGTGATACCTTCCTGACGGGCGGGGCGTTTGGCAATTACTATCCCCAAAGGCCAGAAAACGACCATATAGGCCGCTGCTAAGCGGAAAGGGAAATCCATCAGGCTATAAAACATGATGCTGCTGGCTTGTATGGGGCTTACAGCGTGGCCCGAGGCGAAGGAGGAAACGAAGCGAACGATATGTTTTTCTTTAACGAGACGTCGGATTACAACGAAAATACCTTCGAAGGCATTAAGCACATTAATAAATATGGTCAAGAATTCTGGTACGCCCGAGAATTGCAGAAAGCGCTGGAATACACTGATTACAGAAACTTTGAGCTGACAATATTCAAGGCAATGGACGCTTGTAAAAACAGCAATATAGAAGTTTCTGACCATTTTGGTGAAACCACCGAAATGGTCGAAATCGGCTCAGGAGCACACAGAAAACTGAGAAGTTACAAGCTTTCCCGCTACGCTTGTTATTTGATAGCCATGAACGGCGATTCTTCCAAGGAGGTCATCGCCCTTGCACAGACTTATTTTGCTGTCAAAACAAGGCAACAGGAACTGATAGAGGACTATGAACAGCTTACCGAGGATCAGAAGCGGCTGAGCATTCGCCGTGAAATGATCGAACACAATAAATCTCTTGCTGAAGCAGCGCAAAACGCCGGGGTGGTAACCTCTCAGGATTTTGCAATCTTTCAGAACAAGGGGTATCAGGGCTTATATGGCGGACTGGGAGCCAAAGAAATTCACGCTCGGAAGAAATTAAAAAAGAACCAGAACATCCTTGACCATATGGGCAGCACAGAACTTGCGGCCAATCTATTCCGCGCAACCCAGACAGATGAAAAGCTGCGCCGGGAAAACATCGTTGGCAAAGAATCAGCAAATCGCACGCATTACGAAGTCGGCAAGAAGGTTCGCCAGACGATCAGGGAATTGGGTGGAACCATGCCTGAAGATCTTCCTACGCCGAATAAGAGTATAAAGCAAATTGAAAACGAACAAGAAAAGATCGGGGAATAAAACAATGCCCGAGGTTTCGCGCCTCGGGCGTTTTTCTGTCCTTCACTTTTCAAACGCAATCAGATGCGCCTGCGGCGGCGCGCCTACGCGCAGGCTTACGCGGCTCATGCCGATGCCGTTGGATACGATGGTTTTTACGCCGCCCAGCGTACATTCGCCGCTGATCCAGGCATGGCTGAACGGCTCGAAAAGGAAGGTGTAGGGCGATATGCCCAATATGCAGAACTGCCCGCCGTGCGTGTGGCCGGAAAGCTGCAAATCGGGCTTTGCGCCGCTCCCAAAATCGTGCGCCACCGGGTAATGAGACAAAAGCACGCGCGGACAGGCCTCGCCCCGGGGGAAGACGGTTTCCGGGCGGGGATGACCGTGCCTGCGCTCGTCTACGCCGCCCAGCCGCAGGCCCTCCACCAGTACGCTTTCGTTTACCAGCAGCCGCACATGCCCGCGCACCAACTGCGCAAAGCCGGCGATTTCGCTGTCGTTGTTGCCCATGCAGGCGTATATGCCCAGCCGGGGGCGCAGCAAGGGCAAGGCGCGCGACAACCGCTCGAGGCTTTCCGCGTCCTCGGCGAAATCGCCGCCGATACAGATTATATCCGCCCCCAGCGCGTCCACGCGGGCGAAAAGCGCCTCCAACGCCGCGTCGGAAAAGCGCGGGGAGGCGTGTATATCGCTGAAAAAAGCCAATTTCAGGCCGTCAAGCGCCGCGCAGGGCACAGCGTGACGCACGATTTCCAGCCCCTCGCCGCAGGCGCGGGAAACAAACCGGCGCGGCGGCGTGAAGAATTTGCCCATTACTTCACCAGCAGCGCCGCGCCAATCATGCCGGCGTTGTCGCCCAGCTCCGCGGGCAAGAACTGCGCCGGATAGCGGTATTCCATCTGCGAATGGCGGCGATAGGCGGCGATAATGCGCGAAACGAAGCGCTCGCCCAGCTTCGTGACCCCGCCGCCGTATACGAATATGTTGATGTCAAAAATCTGATAAAGGGATTGGAACATCCGGCCCAGGTATTCCGCGCCGCGTTCGATCACCTCGATGGCCAGCGGGTCGTCTTCGGCCAGGGCCTTGCCCACGGCCACCATGTCGATGCGCGAAATCGTGCCCGCGTGGTCGAGAATGCGGCTTTCCGCGCCTTCCTTGATGCGATCCATGGCATACTTGGCCATGTTCAGCCCCGAGGCGATGGATTCCACGCATCCGGACACGCCGCACCCACAGGGATAGCCCGTGGAATCGGAGACAAACATGTGGCCGATCTCGCCCGCGCAGCCGTGGATGCCCCGGTACAAATCGCCGCCGAGAATCAGCCCGCCGCCCACGCCCGTGGCCACGGACACATAAATCATATCCCGGAAGCCGCGCCCCGCGCCCAGCCGGTGCTCGGCCAGCGCCGCGGCGTTGGAATCGTTGTCCACGAATACCGGCAGGGAGAGCCGTTCCTGGAGCATTTCGCGCACGGGGGTATCGTTAAGCTGGTAGAGATCCGCCGTTTCCAAAAGCACGCCGGCGGCGAAATCCACATGCGAGGGAAAAGCAGTGCCCAAACCGCGCACTTCCTCCAGCGGCACGCCCGCCCCGCGCGTCAACTCGCGCGCATAGGCGTCCAGCGCGTCCATCATTTCCCCGGCGGTCAGTTCCGCGTCGGTTGGGCGCTGGATTACGCGCACCAGGCGCATCTGTTCGTCAAACAGGCCGCATAGCGTCTTTGATCCGCCGATATCCATGCCGATCACATATTTTTTCATGCCGCTCCCTCCCGTTTGTACTATTGTAGCCCAGTTTGGTAAAATATTCAACATAAAATTTTGCCGCTCCGGCTGTCTTTTTGTTGCGCGCCGGGGTATTTACAGGCCGCCTTCCGCGCTGGTATAATAAGGAAGGGCGGCGCAGAACGACGCGCGCCGTCCACCGGAAAACAGCCTGGGAGGTATGAAGCATGGAAAACAGGAAAATCGTCCCGGGAACGGGCGGGGATCACTACATTCCCTATGCGCAGCGCGAGGGCAACGAATCCCTCGTCTATTTCACGCGCGACCTCTCCGCCGCGGGCCTGCGCAAAATCTATGCGCGCATCTGCGGCAACATCGCCGGCAATGTGGGCGTGAAATTGCACACCGGCGAAAAGAACGGCCCCAACATCATTCCCCGGCCCTGGGTGGAAGCGCTTTTGCAGGGCGACCTGCCCGGCGCGGCCATCGTCGAAACCAACGCTTACTACGCCGGCGACCGCGATACCACCGAAAAGCACCGCGAAACCATTTTGAACAACGGCTGGACGTTCGCGCCCGTGGATATCATGGACGAGGATGGCGCCGTGCCTTTGCCGGTATACGGCGGCAAGTGGTTTTCGCAGATGTACATGGGCAAGCACCTGCTTTCCTACGATTCCCTGCTCGTGCTCACCCACTTCAAGGGCCACAGCAAGGGCGGCTTCGGCGGCTCGAACAAGAACATCGGCATCGGCTGCGCCGACGGCAAAATCGGCAAGGCCATGATTCACACCACCCCCGGCCAGGACGACCAGTGGGATATCAGCGACGAGGAATTCATGGAGCGCATGACCGAGTCCGCCAAGGCGGTGGCCGATCACTTCGGCAAGCGCATCGCCTATGTGAACGTGATGCGCAATATGTCCGTTTCCTGCGACTGCGAGGGCGTGTACGCCGAGCCGGTGGTGACGCCCAATGTGGGCATCTGCGCCTCGGTGGACATCCTCGCCGTGGACCAGGCCTGCGTGGACATCGTCTACGCCATGAAAGAGGAAGAACATCACGACCTGGTGGAGCGCATCGAATCCCGCCACGGCCTGCGCCAGCTTTCCTACATGAAGGAGCTGGGCATGGGCAACGACCGCTATAAGCTGATTGATACCGACAACGGCGACAGGTTAATCCTGCCCGCGGACGCGGCGCAGGGCCTCGTCCCCTTTGGCAAATAAGTGGTACGGCCGGGCCGGGATAGTTTCCCGCCCGGCTGCATTGTTTACAATCCCCTTCTGGCTTTTTGCGGCGCAAAATGGTATAATACCTTCGGTTGTCGGGTTTTTGGCCGCTTTTCACGAACAAATTCCGCCGAACAGCCCGAAAATATTCGAAAAAGGATGACTTTCATGGCAAATTGCGCGATTGTCGGCATCAACTGGGGAGACGAGGGCAAGGGCCGCATGGTGGATTACCTTGCCGAGAAGTACGACGTGGTGGTGCGCTATCAGGGCGGCAACAACGCCGGGCACACCGTCATCAACGAATACGGCAAGTTCGCGCTGAACCTGCTGCCCAGCGGCGTGTTCCATCCCAAGGCCGTAAACCTGCTGGGCACGGGCACGGTGATCGACCTTGCCCACCTTGCCGGCGAGATTGCCCGCCTGCGCGAAAAGGGCGTGTCCATCACCAAGGACAGCCTGAAAATTTCCGACCGCGCCGTGATGGTGCTGCCCATCCATCCCATGCAGGACAAGTGGGAAGAAGCGCGCTTGGGCAAGGATCACTTTGGCTCCACGCTGCGCGGCATCAGCCCCGTGTATGGCGACAAATACATGAAAAAGGCGCTGCGCATGGGCGATTTGATGCATCCGGAGCACCTCAGAAAGCAGCTTCACCGCCTGTTGGACTGGAAAAACCAGGTGATCGTGCCCGGCTACGGCGCGGAGAAAATCGACTTTGATGAAACGTTGGCTTGGATTGAGCAGTATGGCGCGCCGCTGATGGAGCACATCTGCGACGCGGGCGAATTGCTGGAAAACGCGCTGGAGGCGGGCAAGAGCATCCTGTTTGAAGCCCAGCTCGGCGCGCTGCGCGACATTGATTACGGCATTTATCCCTTCACCAGTTCGTCCTCGCCGCTGGCGGCCTACGCGCCGGTGGGCTGCGGCCTGCCCAGCGTCAAGGTGGACCGCGTGGTGGGCGTAACCAAGGCGTATTCCACCTGCGTGGGCGAAGGGCCGTTTGTGGGCGAGCTTTCCGGCGAGGTTGCCGACAAGCTGCGCGAGGCGGGCGCGGAATATGGCGCCGCCACCGGCCGTCCGCGCCGCGTGGCCTGGATGGATTTGGTGGCCACCCGCTATGGCACGGCTTTGCAGGGCGCGACCGAGCTGGCGCTTACGAAGATGGACGTATTGAGCTATCTTGACGAAATCCCCGTGTGCGTGGCCTACGAGAAAAACGGCAAGCGCGTCGGCCGCTTCCCCTATACGCCGGATCTGGACGAGTGCACGCCCGTTTATGAAGTGCTGCCCGGCTGGAAGGAGGATATCTCCGCCTGCCGCAGCTACGAGGCGCTGCCCGCCGCCGCGCGCGACTATGTGGAGTTCATCGAAAAGAACGTCGGCTGCCCGATCAAGTTCGTCTCCGTGGGCGCGGAGCGCGACAGCCTCATCATCCGCTAAAGGGGGCACGAACATGCGCAATACCTATGAAACGCCATTAAACAGCCGCTACGCCAGCCCCGAGATGCAGGAAATCTTTTCGCCCGACCGCAAGTTTACCACCTGGCGCAAGCTGTGGGTGGCGCTGGCCGAGAGCGAGATGGAAATGGGCCTGCCGGTGACGCGCGCGCAGGTGGACGAGCTGAAGGCGCACATATACGACATCGACTATGAGGCGGCCCGCCGCCACGAGGAGCGCACCCGCCATGACGTCATGGCCCACGTGCTGGCCTATGGCGACGTGTGCCCCGGCGCGCGCGGGGTCATCCACCTGGGCGCGACCTCCTGCTATGTCACCGACAACGCCGATATACTCATGCTGCGCGACGCGCTGACGCTGGTGCGCGACAAGGTCATCGAGGTCGTGCGCCGCCTGCGCGCATTCGCGCTGGAATACAAGGATTTGCCCACGTTGGGCTACACCCACCTGCAGCCCGCGCAGCTTACCACCGTGGGCAAACGCGCCACCCTGTGGATGCAGGATTTGCTCATGGATTTGGAGGAAGTCAACTTCGCCCTTTCCTCGTTGAAGCTGCTGGGCAACCGCGGCGCTACCGGCACCCAGGAGAGCTTTATGAAGCTGTTTGACGGCGACGGCGAAAAGGTAGACGAGCTGGAAAGGCGCATCGCCGAAAAAGTGGGCATGCAAAAGTGCTTCGCCGTTTCCGGCCAGACCTATCCGCGCAAGCTGGACAGCCGCGTATTGGGCGCGCTTTCGGGCGTGGCGCAGAGCGCCTACAAATTCGCGCAGGACATGCGCCTTTTGCAGTCTTTCCGCGAGGTGGAGGAGCCCTTTGAAAAGGGCCAGATCGGTTCCTCGGCCATGGCCTACAAGCGCAACCCCATGCGCTCGGAGCGCATCTGCGCCCTTTCCCGCCATGTGATGGCGCTTACGCAGGACGCGCAGATGACCGCTGCCACCCAGTGGTTCGAGCGCACGCTGGACGACAGCGCCAACCGCCGTCTCTCGCTGCCCGAGGCGTTCCTGGCCACCGACGCCGTGTTGGAGCTGTACGCCAATATCGCCGACGGCATGGTGGTCTATCCGGCGATGATCGGCAAGCGCGTAAAGGAAAACCTGCCCTTCATGGCCACCGAGGCCATCCTCATGGAAGGCGTGCGCCTGGGCGGGGACCGGCAGGAGCTGCACGAGCGCATCCGCGTGCATTCGCAGGCCGCGGCCGTGCGCATGAAACAGGAGGGCCTGGAGAGCGACCTGATGGAGCGCATCGCCGCCGACCCGGCTTTCCCCATGGATCACGAGCACCTTTCCAACCTGCTCGCTCCGGAGAATTACACCGGCCGCGCCGCCGAACAGACGGAGAATTTCGTCCGCAGGGAAGTTGACCCCGTGCTTGCCGGCCACGAGGCGCGCGCCATGGGCGAAATCAAGCTGTAAGGAGAAGCGCCATGCAAAGGCCGAAGATTACCATAACGCTGGTGGAGCAAAAAGGGCACGAACCCTGCCACCGCGGGCACAAAATCGGCGACAGTTTTGATTTTGACCTTGACCGCGGCAAACTGTGCCCGCTGGCCATGCACGTGGCCTTCCCATTTGTGGAAACGCTGCGCTACGGCGGCAAGCTGCCCGCCCGGCCGGATGGTGCGTTCTGTTTCTGCTGTCCGGATGTGGATGTAATCAACATATTTAAAATCGAAGCGAAGGAACCCTAAAAACCCGCGGGGCATGGTATACGGCCATGCCCCGCGCCGCGCAATGGGGAGGAAAAAATGATCTTTCAATACGGCGAGAAGGAAACGGAGTACTTAAAACGCCGCGATAAGAAGCTCGGCGCGGTCATCGAGCGCGTCGGCCCCATCGAACGCGCCGTTGATCCCGATTTGTTTACGTCGGTCGTCCACCAGATCGCCGGCCAGCAGATCTCCATGCGCGCCCATGCCACCATCTGGGGGCGGATGCAGGCGGCGTTGGGAACAATCAACGCCGAAACCGTGGCCGCCGCCGGCGCGGAAAAATTGCAGGGGCTGGGCATGAGCTTCCGCAAGGCGAGTTATATCTGCGATTTCGCCGCGCGCGTTCAGTCGGGCGCGTTCGATTTGGAGGCCGTGCGGGAAATGGACGACGCGCAGGCAATCGCCGCCCTCACCGCTCTCAAGGGCGTGGGCGTGTGGACGGCGGAGATGCTCCTGCTGTTCTGCCTTCAGCGCCCGGATGTGTTCAGCTATGGCGATTTCGCCATCCGCCGCGGATTGCGCATGCTCTACCGCCACCACGAGATTGACCGTGAACGCTTTGAGCGCTACCGCCGCCGCTTTTCCCCCTATGGCAGCGTGGCCAGCCTTTACATATGGGCTGTGGCCTGCGGCGAAGTGGAGGGCTTGACCGACCCGGCCACGGAAGGGGCAAAGGGGCGGCAAAAGAAAACATGACGCGCTTTGTTTGGGCGGAGAAGGCGCATGTCCAGGAAATATGGGCTCTGGTGCAAAGCACGATCCGGGCCGTTTATCCGCGCTGCTATCCCATGGAGGCCGTGGAGTTTTTCTGCCGGCATCACAGCCTTGAACGCATTGCGGAGGATGTGGAAAGCGGCGGCGTGGGCGTGCTGACGCACAACGGTCAACTGGTGGGAACGGGCGCTTGCAGGGCGGAGCACATCGCGCGGGTCTATGTTCTCCCACAGGCGCAGGGCCGGGGTTACGGCAGCCTTCTCATGGAACGTATGGAGCGGGAAATCGCGCAGACATACGCCGCCGCGGAATTGGATGCCTCGCTGCCGGCGCTGCGCTTTTACGCAAACCGGGGATATGCCGTCGTCCGGCGGGAAACGATCGCGATTGAAAGCGGGAAGATGTTGGCCTATGAAGTCATGCGCAAGCGGCTGACGTGAAGAAACGATTCCACGATAAATTTTTTTCCAATGCCCCTTGACCCTGACGCAGCGTTATCGCTTATGATGATTTCGCACGGGAGGGAAGGATCATGTTGACCGTCGGAGAAGTCAGCCGTTTGACAGGGGTGAGCGTGCGCACGCTCCACCACTATGACGCCATCGGCCTGCTCAAACCCACGCGGGTGACGGAAGCGGGCTACCGCCTGTACGACGAGGCGGCGCTGGTGCGCCTGCAAGCAATTCTGTTGCTTCGGGAAGTGCGTTTCCCGCTTGGAGAGATCAAGGCGATGCTGGACAGCCCCGGTTTTTGCCCCGGCAAGGCGCTTGCGCAACGCATTGAGCTTCTGGAAACGCAGCGCCGGCGCCTCGGGGAGTTGATTGCCCTCGCCCGTGCAATACAGCAAAAAGGAGTATGGGCAATGGAAGTTCAGGCATTTGACATGCGCGGCATGGATCGCCTGCGCGCCGAGGCCAAGGCGCGCTGGGGCGCAACGGCGGCATACCGGCACTATGCGCAGCGGGAAGGAAGCGACGGAACCGGCAGGACGGAACAATGGCGCGCGTTTTTCGCCGGGCTTGGCGCGCTGCGCCATCTGCCCCCAGATGACCAGGCCGTGCGCGAAAAGATAGGCGCGTTGCGGGCGTTTATCGCAGAGAATTACTACCCCTGCGATCCGGAAACCCTGCGCGCCCTGGGAGAATTGTACGCCAACGACGGGCGCTTTCGCCGCTATATCGATAATGCCGGCGGCGAAGGCACGGCGGCCTTCGCAAACCAGGCGATTGCGGCCTATTGTGCAATCTAGCCGTTCCCAAAAACACAATGCGCGCCGCAAAAACCTGCGGCGCGCCTTTTTTCATCTTCAGCCCTTGATCATCGCATACAGCGGTTCGTCCGGCTTCAGGCCCATGTAGTGCTCCAGCACGTAGTCGATGCCCTGTTCCTTCAGCGCCTTTTGCAGCTCCGGCGCGGATACGTCGCCCTCGCGGTCGAACTTCAGCGCCGCGCGGATGCCCTCTACGATCGGTTCCGGGTCGACGCCCTGCTCGATGCAGTATAGCGCCGCGCCCACCAGCCGGTCGTTGCGGCGCAGCTTGCGCACCAGGTCGCCGCCGACGCGGGCCACGGTGTCCTTAAGCGCCTTATTGCCAAAGCGGAAGAGCAGATCGTCGATGTTTTCTTCCACATTTGCGCGCATTTCCTCGCCGTACTCACGAATCAGCGCTTCGCCGCTGCCCTTCATGGCCTTGCGCGCCAGGTCGTAGACCTCTTTATGCTCCACGGCCTGCCAGATGTATTCGATGCCCTGCTGGTAGGCGAAGTACGCCACCATTGCGTGGCCCATGTTGTGCAGAAACAGCTTGCGCTTGATGTAAAAGCCAAAGGGCGTGTAGGGCACCAGGCCCACCAGGTCGGGGATTTCGCCCTTGAAGGCCGCCTTGTCCACCGGCAGCTGGCAGTACGGCTCCACGCAGATCAGCAGGCTGTCCTTGGCCTTTTCCTCGGGGGTGAGCGGCGGCACCATGCGGCCGATGGAGGCTTCCACCAGGCCGAGGTTTTGCTCCGCCCAGGCCCTTTCCTCGTCGTTTAAGCGCTCGTTGATCCAGCCGCGCATCAGCACGTCGGCCTCGAGCTGGTTTTCGCACAGGATGATGTCCAGCGGCTTGCCGCTCTCGCGCATGCGTTTTTTCACGCCTTCGGCGATCACCGGGGCGATTTTGGGCAGCACGTTTACGCCTACGGCCGTGGCCATGATATCGCAGGTGGCGATTTCTTTCAGGGCCTGCTCGGTGGAGGAATTGACCGCGCGCACGTTCTTCACCGGCGCCTCCACCGTTTCAGCGTTGGAAACGATGCGCACCGTGTAGCCGCCGCGCCGGTTCATTTCGTCAATCAGGGGCTGCATGATGTCCAGGAAGCAGACTTCATAACCCGAATCGGAAAACACCTTGCCGATAAAGCCGCGGCCGATGTTGCCGCCGCCGTACATAACGGCCTTTTTCATATGCGTACCTTCTTTCCGGAATTCTTTGGCGGACATGCGCCGCGCGCGGAGGCGTTCGCCGCTCCGCGCGCGGTTTGTCGCGTTCTGATTCAATTATAGCAGAAATCAAAAAATCGGCAATGGGCTTTCCAAAAGCTTTCGGCATTCTTCCAAGTCCGTAACCATTTCCGGCAATGCCCTGAGCGCCTCCACCGGCGCTGTGGCGAGCACCGCCGGCAGGATGCGGCGGGCGATGGCGATATCCAGCGCCTGCATGGGCGAATGTTCGCGCAAAAGCGGCCCCGCCGCCGCGCAGAAGTTCCACGCCGCGTCCAGCATGCGCCGGGAAAGGCGCACGCCGTGTTCGCCCAGCGCCGCGCGCAGGCGCGCCATGCGCTCGCGGGCTTCCTCGCTCACCGCTTCGGCGCGCGGACGGAAGATTTGGTCGAGCGCCTCGCGCGATACGGCCTGTTTCGGTTCCACGGGCTGCTCCTGTTCCTCGTGCCAGGGCGTGTCTGCGGCCTCCGGTTCCAGGCGGATGACGAAGGCGGTGTTCAAAAGCCCGGCGGGCAGGGGCGCGCCGCTGTCCCGCGCGGTGAGCAGCAGTCGCGGCGGATGCGGCGGGGTGCAGGCGGAGGTCAGGCGCAAAAGCGTTTCCTCAATATACGGTTCACGCGCGGGCGCATTGCAATCCTCGATGAGCACCAGGGCCGGGGCAGGGCTGTTTTC
>DVFZ01000052.1 GCA_018712945.1 Candidatus Pullichristensenella stercorigallinarum
GCCAATTCAGAACGGTCGTTTTTTGCCGGGCTGGTCAAAAATACCGGTTTCTGCCAAAAGGTCACAAAATGGGCACAAAATCACGCGAAATCGACGATTTCCGACCCTTCGGTGATAGACCGAATGCTTGCCCAAACAGGGGAGTACAGGTGTTGGACGGCGTGGTTGATGTGTTCTTCCAGGGAGATGCGCTTGTAATTGCGGTTCTATGGCGCCTTCCCGTACTTTCCCGCGCCTTGTTTGGCGACCGATGCCACGGCGTTGGGCGGCAACATGCGGCGTACGTCGGTGCGGTAGGTTTCGTTGATATCTTCGGAAAACGCCCCGTGCGGGCGAGATCATGATTGTGGTGGAGCAGCTGTTATGTATTGCATGGAAAACAGGATAAGCATAGGCGCGATCATTCGCAGTATGCAAACAGGATGTACACCTTGAAAATTGCTGATATAATAAAAAGGATCATAAGGTTTGAAGTCCAGGAGAGATGCTGTAGCATGAAAAAATATCCGATCGAAAAGGATTTTAAGATCATTTGCCTGCATCTGCCCTTTTCAAAACCGTTTATGAAATTTGCCATGCCGGCACAGAGAATACTTCTGAAATGCGTAAACGTCCCCAAGAATCTGACTTCTTCGGTGTTGAAAATCTCTGGCTATAAAGGCAACTCTTTCCATGCTGAATTTTTTGAACCCGCCCAGCAGCAAAAAGCACTCCCCTGTATTCTGATGATCCATGGAGGGGCATTTGGGCTGATGGCTTCCCCGCATCACAAAAAGCTGGCAATACGGTACGCGCAGGAACTTGGATGCAAGGTATTGTTTCCAGATTATCATTTAATGCCAGACTATCCGTATCCGGCAGGAAAGGAAGATGTTTTAAGCTGTTACCGCTATCTGTGCGAGCATAAGGATCAACTGGGGATTGATATAAACAGAATTGCGGTTGCGGGAGACAGTGTGGGAGCGGTTCTGGCTGTATATGTGGCACAGTTCGATTGGAAAGACGTACCATCTCCATGTGGGCAGATGTTAGTATATCCCGTTACAGATGCAGGGCAAAAAACAAAGTCTATGCAGGAATATACTGATACGCCTATGTGGAACGCCAAAAGCAATGCCAAAATGTGGAAATGGTATCTTGCAGGCACAGCAGAAACCGAAAAACGAAACGCTTCCCCATGACTTCGCAGTTAAAAGAAGAAATTCCGCCGGCATATATCGAAACGGCAGAATACGATTGCCTGCATGATGAAGGGCTTTTTTATGCCGAAAGACTGAAACAGAATGGAGCAGATGTAACAGTGTATGAAACCAAGGGAACCATTCACGGGTATGATTTCCGCTTAAAATCCAGAATAACAGAGGAAAGCATATCAAAACGCCTGGCATTTTTGAAACGAATATTTAAAATATGAACGCTGATTTCAGGCAAAAATAATTTTGAATCCGCCGTTACAGGAACACATATTCCTGCAACGGCGGTTTTCATGCCGGCGCGGGGCGCGCCTTTGCAAAGATCGCACTTGGCTTACTCAAGTGGTTCGGGGGCGGATAAGCGTTAAAGGCCATTTTGAATAAATGGACACGCGCTTGATGAAGCGGAGCGCGCCGAAAAGAAAATGTGCCGGCTGAAGGCGGAATGTTTGCAATGGTTCCGCGGAGCGTGGAAAACGCAACGTTCCTATGGTATAATATATAGCAAACAATTTCGGGAGGGCCATTTATGCTGAACCAGGCGCGCGCATCTGCAACTCGCCATCTGCGATGACGAGGCGATGGATCGCGCCCAGATTGAGCGGATGACCCGGGAGATACTGCGCGAGGAGGGCATCAAGGCGGACGTAATCTGGTATGACAGCGCCGCGGCGCTGCTGGAGGCCGTCCGCGAGGGGCGGACGTTTCACATTCTGCTGCTGGACGTGATGATGGAGGGCATGGACGGCATGGAGCTGGCGGCAGCGCTGCGCGCGCGGCATGAGGAGGTTGCCATCATCTTCATTTCCTCCAACCGGGAAATGGCCCTGCGGGGCTACGAGGTGGCGGCGGCGCGCTATCTGGCCAAGCCGGTGGACAGGGCGAAGCTGCGCGAGGCGCTTTTGTATTGCTGCAACGCCCATGAGAAACAGCGCACGCTTGTTCTGCCCACGGCGAGCGGCCAGAGCCGTTTCGCCCCCTCCGCCATCATTTACGTGGAGGCATGGGAGCGGGGCGTGTGCCTAAACCTGGGCGATGAAAAGGCCGAGGTGAAAATTCCCATCTCGCAAATTGCCGGGATGTTGCCGGAAGGGCAGTTTGCCTACTGCCACAGGACGCTGCTGGTGAACCTTAACTATGTGCGCCACGTGCGCTACTGTGAATTGGAACTCAAGAGCGGCGAGCGCCTGCCCATCAGCAAATACCGCCTCGCGGAGTTCAAAAGCGCGTTTTTGCGGTTCCTGAAAGACTGAAGTTTGTTATGCGGGGCTTTGAGCCATGAACAAGCCGCCATGCCAACGAAACGGCACGGCGATTTTGATATTGACAACCCTCACTCCGTCGGAATCGCCACGGTGACCCTGTACATGCCCGCGGCGCGCTCCATTTCCATCAGGCAGTCGTAACGGGCGACGACGCCCTCGACAATCTTCAGCCCCAGCCCTTGCCCGTCCTTCTTTTGCGCCTCGCCCGCCGCGCAGGTGTTTTCGCAGGTGAACACGAAGAAACTGCCCTTGACGCGCAATTCCAGGCGGATGCGCGCCCGTTCGATGCCGGGCGCACTGGCGGCGGCGACGGCGTTGTCCACCAGGTTCAGCATCAGCGAACAGAGGTCGGTTTCACTCAGGGGTAGCGTTTCGGGGGCCTGCGCGTTCAGAATTTCCACTTCGACGCCCGCCGCCTCCGCGCTGGCCAGCCTGCCGTTTAAGATGATATCAATCATCTGGTTCCCGCTCTGCAAAATGACGGGAATCTTTTCGTTCCGGCCAATCAACTCGTCCAGATACGATTGCGCGGCGTCCTCCCCCGGTCAGTTGGCGCAATACGTGTAAATGCCGGTTCATATCGTGGCGCAACATCATCACCTGTTCGTGTTGGGCGCGCATGCTTTCATAGCTGTCCAGGGCCATGGCGTCGCGCTGGGCTATCTGCCGAGCCTCGACGCGTCGCTCCAGCTCCTGAGCGGCCAGCTCGGCAATGGCGGCGATGACTGCCGCGGTCACAGCCAGCGACATCAGCGGCCAGAGGAAATAGGCAAGCGACCGGTTGACGAACGCAAGCTCAAGCTGTTCCAGCACGGCCCGCCCATTAAACAGCACTGCATAGAGCAGCATCGCGGCCAGCCCGACGGCTGTCAGCCAGGCGAAGAGGCGATAGAACCACCCCTCCTTCCGCCAGAAAACCCAGGCACAGACCATAGCGGCAATCAGCCCCGCAAAGCCCGTGAGCTGGAACGGCATATCGCGCAGAAAGAGGCTCAGGCTGTCGGTATACACATCGTGCGAAAGTTCTATGCCCAGCGTCAGCGCGCTGCAGGCCGCGTTTAGGGCCGCCAGCGTCCACGGCAGGGCGCGCAGGCGCTTTGCCCGGCTGGCCAGAAACGCCAGCAGCGCGCTCAGCGCGAAGCAGCGGCACAGGTAGGCGCTGTTGCCGCGCATCGCCGGGTGGTAGACGGAGAAAAAGGCGGTGCTTGCCAACAGGCTCGCCATCCACAAAAAGACGAACAGCGCCGCGCAGAAAAGCGGCCAATTCCACCGGCCGCGCCAGGCACCCACGGCGAAAGCCGCCAGCAGGAACAGCCCGGCGGCCAACAGCAGCGTAGCCGGGATGGCCGCGCGAAAACTCCCGGCGATCAGGCCGCTTTCATAGGCGTAGCCGCAACTGAGCGACACCGCGCAGGGATACACCATAAATTGCCCGGTGGCCGCGTCCAACTCTCCGGCCCCGGCGTTTTGGGCGATGGTCAACTCCCTGCCCAGATAGTCCTCCGGCAGCGACACCAGCACGGGCGCGCTCCTCGTCCAGCCCAGTTCCGTAAGTTCGATATCGCCGATGGCCGCGCCCTGCTGCTGCCCGTCGGAATAGAGCAGTTCGCCATCCAAAAACACCGCCACGGCCAGGCTGTAGGGATTCAGCTGTAGCGTGGGCGCGTCCACCGCCTCGGTGAGCGCGCGTGAAAAATGGAATACCTCGCCCGGCCCCACATCGCCGGAAAACCCGCCCAGGCCGTTTGCCGCAAGCTCACGGCGCTCGCCGTCCCGCACGGTAAACACCGTCCAGCCCTTCTAGTCGTATGTCCAGCCCTCGGGCATGGCCTCGCCCGCCCAGGTGAGGGAAAAGTCGTAGGCATTGTCGTTCAGGGGGCACGCGTAACGGGCGAGCGCGCCGCCGAAAAAGAGTGCCAGCGCCGCGCATAGCACCGCCGCGGCCGCGATTGTTCCCACGCGCTTCATTGCCTTTCCCCCTTTTGCCAGCATCCGACAGCTATAGACTAACACCCATTTTTTCCGCCGTCAACCGCCTTTACCGTCCATTCGCGCAGAAAAACGTCCACTCATACAAAACCTATTGTTTTTTGGCCGGAAATATTTTACCATATATCATTGAAAATTCATGGGATGACGGGACACGGACAACGACTGGAGGAACGGAACATGAAAAGAATGAAGCGGTGGATGAGCGCGCTGCTGACGGTTTGTATGCTGACGGTCATGCTGCCCGCGCCGGTGCTGTCGGAGGAAGAAATAGCGAGCGAAGCGGTGACGGTGAGCGCGCAGCCCACGGCGACGCCTACGCCCACGCCCACCGCGACGCCCACGTCCACGCCCACGGCGACGGACGGCGCGCAGCCGCAGAGCCAATCTACGCCGGCGGCGAACGGCACGGAGACGCAGCCCGCGTCCACGGAGACGGGCGGCGGAGAAACGATGCCCACGAACACGCCCGCAGCGGCGAATGAGGCGGAAGCGCAGCCCACGTCCACGGCGGCAAGCGGCGGAGAAACCACGCCCACGAACACGCCGACGGCGACGGGCGGCGGGGAAGCTGCGCCGACGAACACGCCCGCGGCGACGGGCGGCGGGGAAACCGCGCCCACGAACACGCCCACGGAAACGGACGGCGGGGAAGCCGTGCCGACGAACACGCCCACGGCGGCGAGCGGCGCAGAAACGACGCCGGCGGCTACAAATGACGCAGGGGCTCAGCCTACGGGTACGCCTACGTCTACGCCGGATGCAGAAACGCAGCCCACCTCCACGCCCACGGCGAGCGCGTCCATCGCGCCCACGTCCACGCCGGGAATCCAGACCATCGTCTCTTTTGTAGACGCCGTGGCCCCGGAGGGCGTGCAGGTTCCCCAGGGCACGCCGGTGGAAAGCGTCGGCCTGCCCGCGCATTTGCAGGCGCAGTTTGCAGACGGAAGCACGGGCAATGTGGCCGTGACTTGGCAGTGCGCGAAATACGACCCGAACGCGGCCATCGGCACGCACTTTACCTTCACGGCGACCTTTTGGAGGGCTATGCGCTCGCCGACGGCCTTGCCGCGCCCACGGCGCAGGTGACGCTCGTTCCCCCGGCTAATAATGGGATTATGCTGTTGGCGGACAACCCGGGCTGGAGCCAGGAGGGGAGTACGCTTACAATCACCGGCCGTGTGGAAATCACGAATGAGATGCTCATAAACGGCGATACCCCCATCGCCAACGTCACCGTCACCGACACGGGCGTGATTACGGGAGGAACTATCTCCGCCTCAGTCACCAACAACGGCACGATCACCGGCGGTACGTTTGGTTCCGAAGTCACCAACAAGGGAACGGTCAGCGGCGGCAAATTCAATGGAACCTTTAACCATTCCAGCACTGCCGAAGTTACCGGCGGCGAGTTCTACAGTATCGTCATCGGCAGCGGCAATTTTGGCGTGGGCTGCGTGTTCGGCACGACGGCAAATGTAAGTTCTCCAAGCTTCACCGGCCAAATCCTCCGCACCGTCACCGTGAACGGCGTGGCGCACGGGACTTCTGTGGATTACAAAACGCCCGTATCTGATGTGCTTGTAAACTATACCCTTCCTCAAGGCGCAACTTGGCAGCGCGTGCTCGCAGACGGCAGCCGCGAGGAAGTGCTAAACGGCGCAACCGTCGGCCTGCGCGACACCGCCTTTGTTTCCTCTGCCTATTATGTAGACGGTACCACGCTCTACATCACCAGCAGCCAGGAAATCACCGACGCCATGCTTAAAACAAACATCGGCGAAGACATCACCCACATCGTCGTCACCGCCGAGGGCAAAATCACCGGTACGGGCGGGATTCCGGTCACCCTGCCCGTCACGGTGCAATCCGGCGGCAAAATTTCCGGCGGCACGTTCAATAACACGGTGAGCAACGACGGCGAGATCACCGGCGGCATATTCGCCGGCACAATTTCCGGTGCCGGCACGTTTGGCGTGGATTGCGACTTCGGCGAGAGCGCCTCGGTGGACGAGGACAACTTCAGCGGTGCCATCTACCGCAATGTTTCCATCAGCGGGCGGGAAACGCCGGTAACCGTCGAGTATGACGGCCTGATTGTGCAAACGCTGAATACAGCAATGGACTATGCCAGCGCCGCATGGGTAAAGCAGGAAAGCGACGGCACATCCGCCGCCGCGACCGGCACGGACACATTCACCCTGTGGCCTGCCGCGCTCTACGCCGCCTCGCCCTGGTATGTGCAGGGAACCATGCTGTGCATCAACGGCGAAACCGAGGTCACGCAGGCGATGGCCGCGGGCGTGGATCTCATAAGGGTCCTTTCCGGCGGCGAGATTACGGGAACCGGGGAAACCGTGCAACTCAGAACATTGAACGTCCTCTCTGGCGGCGACATTTGAAATCAGCGGATCTTTTCCCACCAGTGGCGAGATATCCAATGGCACGTTTACTTTCGATTACCTGGAGAACGGCGGCACGATTTCCGGCGGCGAATTTGTGCTTCGCGATGGGGGACATTGCGTGCGCAACAGCAACGACGGCGAGATCACCGGCGGCGACTTTAACAACAACGTTCAAAACCACGGCACGGTCAGCGGCGGCGTCTTTAACAACTATGTCTACAACTACGGCACGGTCACCGGCGGCGAATTCAACGGTTGGATACACAACTACGGCGAATTCACCGGAGGCACGATCACTGGCGTGGTTTACGATGGAGAAGGCGCCTTTTACGAAGATTGCGTGTTCGGCGCAGACGCGAGCGTAAACGATCAGTTCACCGTCAAAATCTACCGCGACGTCACCGTGGACGGCGAACAGGTGAATACGGGAGAAAACTGCATCAACTACAAGGACGACGTCCTGGACACGCTGCAAACGTATGTCAAAGAGGGCTACATCCTGATGCGCCTGGTAGACGGCACGCTTACGCGGGTGACGGAAGACGGCCAATTCGGCCTGCGCGGCAACGATTTCACCGCCGTCGCGGAGGGCGCGGCCTGGCATTTAAGCGGCGATACGCTCTATATCATCGGCAGGACGGAGCTCGAGTCCAGCGTGGCATGGCTGAATTTCAATAACATCGTCATCACCGAGACGGGCACGATTACCAACACTGGGCCTATGCCACAGCTTTCAGGGAATGTGACGGTGCGGGAGGGCGGCACAATCGAGGGCGGTGTTTTTGTAGACGCCGGGCTGTATAACTTTGGTATAATTTCCGGCGGCAGCTTTGATCACTGTCCTGTTGTTTCCGGCTCGGGCACGTTTAACGGCGGCACGTACAACGGCACAATTTCCGGCTCGCGGGCGTGACGGATATCGTCGTTCAAGGTTCTGGCCGGATTGTGGGCACCGAGGGAACCGTGGAAATATCCGGAAACCTGACGGTCCAGGAGGGCCTTGGAGAGATCGCCGACGGCAGCTTCAAGGTTGGAGGCTCGCTGACAAACAATAACAACATCCTCGACGGCAGCTTCGAGGTTGGGGGCGTGTTGACAAACAACAACGCCATCTACAGCGGCGGCTTCACCAAGGCCGTGGTTAACAACAGCGGCGAGTTCTCCAACGCTATGCTGGGAGACGTCGCGGGCAGCGAAGGCAGCGCTGTCAGAAATAGTGGCATCAACGGCGAAATTTCCGGCATGGGCGAGTTCACCGGCTGCTCCTTCGGCGATGACGCCAGCGTAGACGCGGAGCTTTCCGGCCATATCGACGTGGCGGCGCAGGTCAACGGAACAACCGTGCGGCTCCAATACGGCGAATTTGTGCTGGACAAGCTAGGCGCAGCGCCCGAGGGCCGCGTCTGGGCCAGGGTTACAAACGCCGGCAACGTGCCGGTAGCTGCGGCCGATACGGTCACCCTGCAAACGGAAACCTATGTGTCCGTGCCCGAATGGACGCTCGTCGGGCTGGATTTCGATTTCGATTACTTTGACGAGGAGCTGATTGTCTCCCTGCCCGAAACGCTGCCCGACAGCGTGGAGAGCATAAAGGGAGAATTGGCGGTGGTGATCTCCAATGGCGGTGCAGCCTTTACCGCCAACAACGCCTTTGCGGAGGGCGACAGCTTCACCGTTTCCCTGAGTGCCCTGGGCGAGGCGCTGGGCAAGACGCTGCCCGGCGAGAATTCGGGCGTGGAAGTAAGCGTCCAGCTTCGCGATGAGCAGCTTTCGGGAACGGCGCAAAGCGTGACCGTCCCGGCGCGGCCCAGCTATACGCACAGCGGCGGCTTGATATAATTACGCCCAGCTTAGCGCCGAGGATATGGGGCTGCTGCAAGAGCACGAATTGGGCCTGGCCGCCCAAAGCGACACCCTTCCCTCCGAGCCGACCCATATCAGCGACGCAAACGGGCGCATCGGCGGCCTTGCGGAAAGCACAACTTATGTGGTTTACACGCGCCTGAAGGCCACGGAGAACAGCTTCTGCTCGGCGTGGTATTACAACAGAACCGTGAGAATTCTCACGCAGAAGGCCACCCACCTGACGGTGAGCGCGGATACGCCGGCTTACCAGTGGTTCCCGGGCATGAACCTGCCCTATTTCAACGTCCGGCCCATCTTTTCGGAGGTGGGCGGCAGCCGCCACTGGGATTTTGAAGATCAATATACCCTGAAGATTACGGATGAGGGCGGAGATGAAGTCCGTTACATCCGCAACGCGGGCGAGTATACCGTGACGGTTAAGCTGGATGAGGACATTGGCAACTATGCGCTGGATGAGGACACATTCACCATCACGGTGAACCCCATCGACCTGTCCACAGCGCAGCTCAGCCTGCCCGCGGGCGCGCAGCCGCCCACCTACACCGGGCAGGCGGCCTGGTCGGATGTGACTTCCATCTCCGCCATCGTGAACGGCTCTACCCGTACGCTCAACGCGGCGGAATACTGGCAGTTTGAACCCGCCACCGGCAAAAACGACGTGAACGCGGGCGACGCCTATGTGCTGGTAAGCGCAAAGAGCGGGCAGGGCAACGTTGTGGGCAGCGGCGAGCTGGCCTATACCATCAACCGCAGGCGGCGGCGCTGGCCGTGAGCGAAAATGGCCGCGCCTGGTCGCAGGGCATGTCGCTGGATGAGAGCGCCCTGCGCGCCCTGTTCACCGTCAACGACGCGGGCAACACGCCGCTGGACGGCAGCCTGTATACCGTCGCCGTCTATCTGAACGGCCAGATGGTGACGCCGCCCATTGTGAATGCGGGCGCGTATACCATCGAAGTGATCCTCACCGGCAAGGGCGAAAACTACACCCTGAACCAGAACAGCTTTGCCTACACCATCAGCCCCGCCGCCTTTGCGGGCTCGGTGAGCATGACGGGCTATGTGTACGGCCAAACGCCGTCCACGCCGGTGCTGAACGGCTATGCGGGCAACGGCGAAGTGACCTTCTATTACCGCGCAAAGGGCACGGCGCAGTGGACGGCATGGCGGGACATCACCGCCACTAGCCTTGTGCCGGGCGATTACGAGATCATCGCCCGCGCCGTAGACACCACCAACTACAATGGCGGCGAGACGCAGGCGGCGGAATTCACAGTCAGCCATGCCGCGCTGGGCGTGTCCATCGCTATGCTCGATTACACCTACGGCGGCACAGTGTCCACCCCGGCGCTCACCCCGGCCACCGAAGGGCTGACTGTGCAGTGGTTCTACAAGGGGCAGGACGGCGTGGAACACCCGTGGCAGAACATCACCGGTACGATGCTGGCCGCGGGCGGCTACACTATCATTACCCGCATCGCGCAGTCGGCGCTTTACGAAGAAGCCGAGCTGACGGCCAGCTTCACGGTGCGCAAGGCCGCGGCCCCGGCCATTGAATGGCCGGCGGCCAGCGGCATCACCTACGGCCAGAGCGTTTCGGAAGCCGAACTTTCCGCCACGGCGGACGGGCATGGCACCTTCGCCTGGGCGCAGCCGGACACACTGCTACCCGCGGGCGCGCAGAGCGCCGCCATGACCTACACGCCGGGCGACACGGCCAACTACGATTACAGCGGCGTGGAGCTGACAAAGCAGATCGCCATCGCTGTGTCCGCAAAGGGGCTGGAGAGCGGCGGTATCAATGTAGCGGACATCCCCGATCAGACCTACACCGGTTGGGGAATCGAGCCGGAGATTGTGGTGAAGGACGGCGATAAGACGCTGGTTGAAGGCACGGATTATGAAGTGATCTACGAGGACAACGTGGATGCCGGAACCGCGACCGTGACCATCACCGGTAAGGGCAATTACAGCGGCGAGACAAGCGCGACGTTTGAAATCGTGGAGCGCGAAATCAACGAAGACGAGGGCTTTACCATTGAGGACATCCCCGACCAGACCTACGCCAACAACGTAAACGCGGGCACGGAGACGATTACCATCACCGGCATGGGCAACTACGCCGGCACGCTGAGTGTGACCTTCACCATCCGCGCGGTGGAGGAGGATGAAGAGGACGATACGCCCCTCACGGCGGCGCAGATGGCGCAAATGCTGGCAAGCGGCGAAGCCATGGAAGGGCTTGTGACCGACCGGCGCGGCGAACCTGTAGGCTATGAAGCGGCCAGCGAAGAAGCGGCGGACGAGGCGACCGGGGAGATCATCGAGCGCACGCTGATAATTGCCGCCGATCCGGTGCTGGATGAGGACGGCGAAATCGTGCTGCGCGACGGCGAGCCGGTGTACGAGCAGCGCAACCTGAATCTATCGCAGGCTCTGCTGGAAGCCATCGCGGAGCTGGGCTACACGCACATCCGCTTCAGGGTAAAGGACGCTGCGCTGGAATGGGCGATTGCGGATATGACGGAGGACGGCAACGTGATTCGCCTGGCGCCGATGGAAGCGGACGAACTTTCGCAGCGGGAACGCGAGGCCATCGGCGAAGCGGAGCAGCTTTCGGGCAGCTACCGGGCAAGGATTACGGCCACAATTGACGGCGAGGAAACCGACATCACGTCGCAAATCCCCAGTCTGACGGCGTGGTTTGACGCGGAGGCCATCCGCGGACTCACGGAGAGCGAGAATGCCCAATGCCTGCTGGTACCGGGCGATGGCGAACCGGAAACGGTTGTGACCACTGTTCAGTATGTCGAGGACGAGAAGGAAGAAGAGAAGGAGGCCAGCTATCAGGCGGCGCTTGCGGAAAGCGGACTGATGACGATGATCCTGCAATAACGCACAACGGAGGAGAAGGGCGGCGTCCACTGCGGACGCCGCGCTCAGACCATTGACAAACTCCTGTCAATGGTCAAAAAATTTTTGGAGAAGGGTGGAGAGAACCAAAAGGGAAAGAGGCTGAACGTGTCGAAAATATATATACCAAACAAACCAGGCGGTGGGAAAGATGCTCAAACGGCGGCGGGAGAAACAGCAGCAAATGGAGATTGTGATCATGGAACAGATGGTACCGGAAGATCACTTTCTGCGCAAAGTGGACCGGGCGGTGGATTTCAGCTTCATCTACGATCTGTGCGCGCCGCTGTATTGCGCGGACAACGGGCGACCTGCCATCGACCCGGAGATACTGTTTCGGATGCTGTTT
>DVFZ01000053.1 GCA_018712945.1 Candidatus Pullichristensenella stercorigallinarum
CGAGGGCAAGATCATCCTCTTTATTGATGAATTGCACAACATCGTCGGCGCGGGCAAGACCGAGGGCTCCATGGACGCGGGCAACCTGCTCAAGCCGATGCTGGCGCGCGGCGAGCTGCACTGCGTGGGCGCTACCACGCTGGACGAGTACCGTAAATACGTTGAAAAAGACCCGGCCCTGGAACGTCGTTTCCAGCCGGTCATGGTCAACGAGCCGACGGTGGAGGACACCGTGGCCATCCTGCGCGGCCTGAAGGAGCGCTACGAGGTGTTCCACGGCGTGAAAATTACCGACCAGGCGCTCATCGCCGCCGCGAAGCTCTCCGACCGCTACATTTCCGACCGTTTCCTGCCGGACAAGGCCATTGACCTGGTGGACGAGGCCTGCGCCATGATCCGCACCGAAATTGATTCCATGCCGCAGGAAATGGACGACATCGCACGCGAAATCATCGAAAAGGAAATCGAGGAAGCGGCGCTTTCCAAGGACACCGAGGCTCGTTCGAAGGAAAAACTGGCCAAGGTCCAGGAAGAACTTGCCAACCTGCGCGACAACTTCAAGGAAATGAAGGCCAAGTGGGAGCTGGAGAAGCAGGACATCGGCAAGGTGCAGAAGCTGCGCGAGGAAATTGAAAAGGTCAATGCCGATATCGAATTGGCGCAGCGCGAATACGACCTGAACAAAGCCGCCGAGTTGCAATACGGCCGCCTGCCGCAGTTGCAGAAAGAACTGGAGGCCGAGGAGAAAAAGGCTGAGGCCGCTCAGGGCAAGAACAAGCTTCTGCGTGACAAAGTGACCGACGAGGAAATCGCCCGCATCGTCTCCCGCTGGACGGGCATCCCCGTTTCCAAGCTGGTGGAGGGCGAGCGCGAGAAACTGCTCAGGTTGCCGAGCATACTGCATCAGCGCGTGGTCGGCCAGGACGAGGCCGTGGAAAAGGTTTCCGAAGCCATCCTGCGTTCCCGCGCCGGCATCCAGGACCCGAACCGGCCCATCGGCTCGTTCCTCTTCTTAGGCCCTACGGGTGTAGGCAAGACGGAGCTGGCCAAGACGCTGGCGCAGGCGCTGTTTGACGACGAAAAGAATCTTGTGCGCATCGACATGACCGAATACATGGAGAAGCACTCCGTATCGCGCCTGGTCGGAGCGCCTCCGGGATACGTGGGCTACGAGGAGGGCGGACAGCTCACCGAGGCCGTGCGCCGCAAGCCGTACAGCGTCATCCTCTTTGACGAAGTGGAAAAGGCGCATCCGGACGTGTTCAACATACTCCTTCAGGTACTCGACGACGGCCGCATCACCGATTCGCAGGGCCGGACGGTAGACTTTAAGAATACCATCATCATCCTCACCTCGAACCTGGGCAGCAGCGTTATCCTGGAGGGTATCGGGCCGGACGGCAAGCTGTCCGAGGAAGCGCGCGGTGAAGTCAACGGCCTGCTCAAGCGCCAGTTCCGCCCCGAGTTCCTGAACCGGTTGGACGAAATCGTGTTCTACACGCCGCTGAACAAGGAGCAGATTGGCCAGATTGCCAACCTGACGCTCGAAGCCCTCAACCGCCGCCTGGCCGAGCGCGGCGTGACCGTGCGGCTGACCGACTCCGCCCGCGACTATGTAATCGAAAACGGTTACGACCCGATTTACGGCGCGCGCCCGCTCAAGCGCTTCATCCAGCGCGCTGTGGAGACGCCCGTGGCCAGAATCCTCATTGCCGAGGATGTGCCGGAAGGGAGCACACTGGAGGTGTACCCGCAGGGCGACGAACTCGCTGTACGCATTGTATAAAAAAACCCTTTTCCATCGCCGTGGAAATATGCTCCACGGCGATTTTATTATGAAACGGTTATAAATATATACGAAAAATATTTAACAGTAATAAGCTGGAACCTGACTTGACTTTTGGCCGTCTAAGAGCTATATTTTTTATAGAATCTTTTTGAAAAGATTGGATTTTTTTTGACAGGAGTGTATTGCATTGATTCGAAAGATGCAGGCGGACGGTAGGCATCGCGCCGGCATCCCATACCTCAACCAGGAGATGACGGATATCCTCAGCGCGGTTGAGCAGGAAACGGGCGATCTCGCCCTGGCTCAAAGTATTTATTTCAGCCCCACCGCGCTGACGCACATCAAACGGTTGATTGATATGGGCGGCTCGATTATTACCGATACCACGCTGGTTGCCAACGATATAAGCCTTGATTTATTGGGCAACAAGGGCGCGAAGGTGCTTTGCTTTATTGACGATCCCCAGGTGGTCATGCTGGCCGAACAGCGCCGCGTGACCCGCGCGGAAGTGGCGGTGGACTACGGTCTGGCGGTTCCCGGCCTGAAGCTGATGGTGGTAGGCAGCGCGCCGGCAGCCATCAACCGCCTCATCCAGCGGCGCATGCACGAGCCGATGTCGGACGTGTGTGTGCTGGCCGCACCCAGCGGGTTCGCCAGTGCCGTACAGCTCAAAGAGCGGTTGCTGGACAGCGACCTGGCCTCGATCATCGCCCGCGGCAAAAAGGGCGGCATCCCGGCTACGGTGACGCTGGTCAACGCCATCTTGCGAGAGATCAACGGCAAGAGCATCGTATAAAAATCCTATCCAAATGGGCGGGAGCGAAGCGCGTGTGCGCTTCGTTCTCGCTCTTATGCGCTTTCCAGAGGTGTTTTGGGAATTTTCCCCGCAAAAACAGTGCCTTTCGCGTCTGATTCCACGCTGATCTCGCCGCCGTTTTCCTCCATGATTTCCGCAACAATGGAAAGGCCCATGCCCCGCCCGGCGCTCTTGGTGGTAAAGCCGCGTTCGAAAATGGTTTCACGCTTTTCCGGTGGAATCTGCGAGCCGGTGTTGAACACGCGGAAAGTAAAAGCATGTAAGTCCTCGCCCATCTCTACCACCAGCTTGCGCTGGGGAAGCGCCGGGTCGCTCATGGCGTCGATGGCGTTGTCGATGAGGTTGCCCAACACGCGGCACATCTCCCAGCCCGGCACGCCCAAATCCTGCCATGCCGAGCGGATGCACACTTCCATATTGATGCCGCGTTCCTCGCAATCGGCGGCCTTGGCCGCCAGGAGCGCGTTCACGGCGGGGCTGGCGGTCTTGAGGGCGTTGCCGACAAGCTGTATATCGCCATACACGCGCTCGATATAGTTTTGCGCCTCCTGATACTCTTTCATCTCAATCAGCGCAAAAACCACTTGCAGGTGGTTTTTGAAGTCGTGCCGTTGGGCGCGCAGCGTGCCGTTCAAATCCTCCATCTGGTTGTAGGCGTCCTCAAGCATTTCGCTCTGGCTGGCGATCTTGCGGGCGTTGCGCGCATCGCGGATGTCCAGAAACGCGCCCCAGACCACCACAAATGCCATCGCGCAGATTAAAAGGCGCTCCGCCATGCCGGAAAGATTAAAATCCCGGCCCCAGAGGGCATAGAGCACCAACCCCACAGCAAAAAACACCTGCGCCGCGTTGGCGGCGATGGCATAGCGGGAGACCTTTTGTATATTCAATCGTTCGCGCAATGTCTTTCTCATGCGTACATTATAGCACCGCGGCCGCCATGGATGCAATATCTTTTCCAAAGCGAGCGCGCAATCTAAACACAGCGCATATATAATGTCGCAGAAGGGGGCGAAACCAATGAATCATTCCACAACGCGCCGTTTGGCATACGGCGGACTGATGGCGGCGCTGATCGCGCTTTTGACGGCGTATGTGCGCCTGGACATTCTCTTTTTCCTTTCTATGCACAGCGGTTATGCACATTTGGGGGATGTAGGCATCGTACTTGCCTCGCTGGTGATGGGGCCGTTTGCGGCTGTGCCCGCTGCCCTCGGCTCGGCAATCGCCGACCTGTTGGCGGGTTATGTCACCTATGCGCCGTTTACGCTGGTCATCAAGGGCGCGATGGGCTTCATCCTGGGCAAGTGGCTGGTGGCCAAGCGCCTGAGCGCGCGTAATATCGCGCTGCTGATCCTCACGGCGGCGTTCATGGTAGGCGCTTATTTTCTCACCGATACGCTGCTCTACGGCGTGGAGGCGGCCATCGGCTCCGTGCTGGGCAACTGCATACAGGGCGCGGCGATGATTGCCGGCGGCATCGTGCTGGCGCCGATCTACTGTTCGCTGCCCAAAAATATCGTCAAAAAATAAAATTACATGCCCGTTCCAAAAGCCCGCCGCATTGGGGCGGGCTTTTTCAATCGAAAACAGCGCGTCAAAAACACAACGCCGCCAGGGCGGCCACTGAAACCGCTCCAGAAAAACAAACGCACAGAAAAAATATGCCTCGTCTGTAACACGGCCTTGCCTGAAACTTCGTTGACTTATGCCGTCTCTTGGTGCTATGATGGCTGGCGGATTGCCAAAGACGCGTGCGCGTCCTGCTTTGCGCGCAGGGAGAATGCAATGGAAGAGAATCGACAGATCCGCATGGAAAACGATTTGGGCCGGGACGATATCCGCCAGCTGGTGCGCAGAATTGCTTTGCCCAGCATGCTCGCACAATTCGTGAGCGTGCTGTACAGCATTGTTGACCGCATGTACATCGGCCACATCCCCGGTATGGGCGAGCTGGCGCTGGCCGGCGTGGGCGTATGCGCCCCGGTGGTAACGATGATCGGTTCCGTGGCCTCGCTGGTCGGCGTGGGCGGAGCGCCGTTGATGAGCATCAAAATGGGCGAGGGCGACGTGGACGGAGCTCGCAAGATCCTCTCGAACTGCTTTGTAATGCTATGCCTTTTTTCGCTTATCTTAATGGCGGTGGTGATCCCGCTGCGCCGGCCCATGCTGCTCTTTTTCGGCGCGAGCGCAGAAACACTGCCCTATGCGGACGAGTATTTTTTGTATTATATGACGGGCACAGTCTTTGCCCTGCTGGCCACGGGCATGAATTCCTTTGTTACCGCGCAGGGCTTTGCGCGCAAGGCGATGTTTTCCGTGTTGCTGGGCGCAGTGATGAATATCGTGCTCGATCCGGTGTTTATTTTTGCGCTGAATCTGGGCGTGAAGGGCGCGGCCATCGCCACGGTGATCTCGCAGGCGTTCAGCTGTGCGTACGCGCTGTGTTTTCTGCTGGGGCGGCGCGCACAGATTCGCATTGAGGCCGTTCGCCCGGACTTTGCCATCGTCCGCCGCGTGCTGCTGCTGGGCTTTACGCCATTTTCCATCATTGCGGTAGACAACGCCATGATCATCGCTATGAACGCCGTGCTCCAGCGCTATGGCGGCGCAGGCCAAGGCGACCTGCTGATCACCGTGGCTACCATTGCGCAAAGTTTTATGCTGGTGGTCACAATGCCTTTGAGCGGCATCAGCGGCGGTACGCAACCCATTTTAAGCTTTAATTATGGCGCGAGGCAAGTCGATCGGGTGATCCGTGCGCAGCGGCACATATTCCTGTGGTGTCTGGTATTTACAGCGGTCATGTTCGTTGTAGCCAGGCTGGCGGGGCCGCTGTTCGTGCTGCTGTTTACGTCGGATCCCCTGGTGGCGGAAAAGGCTGCCTGGGCCATTCGCGTATGCACGCTGGCGCTGATTCCTCTGGGACTGCAGTATGAAATTGTGGATGGTTTCACGGCCATCGGGCAGGTGCGCTACGCCTGGCCGCTGTCCTTCTGGCGCAAGGCTGTATACTTTGCCGCACTGTTTATCCTGCCCGCGGTTTGGGGCGCCGAGGCCACATTCTATGCCGAGGCCATATCCGATGTAATCGGCCCGCTGACATCCGTGGCAATTTACGCGCTGGTGATGAAAAAGCTTCTGGCGCGCCGCGCGATGCCGGGCGGCTGAGCGCGCAGAAAGCGTCCGCCGCGGCATGCTGAATTCTCTTCTCAAGCATCGGGTATGTGGCTTATGCTGCCTTCCAGAGCGAATACCGCCTGGTATCGGCGGCATTCCTCTTTGAAAGCATATAGCGTCCAGCGCTGTTTGAACCACGTGTATGGCGTAAACCTGCGCGGGCGGTTCTCCTTCTGTCCGCTATGCTTGAGCGGTACAATGTAAAAAACAAACAGCGGCGGCAGGGTATCTGCCGCCGCTGTTATGCGCGCAACCTACGAATGCTTCGGTTTTTCCCACAGACCGTACTGGGCCTCGTTTTGCAGCGCGGAGAGCAAAAGCTCGCGCGCATCCGGCTTGCGGCGGCAAATCTCGTTGAGCAAATCGCGGATATCGTCGCGCTTGGTGCGGCCATTGGCCGGGCAGGGCGATGGCACTACCGGCAGGGAAAGCGCTTTCACCATGTGAATGACGTGCTTTTCCGGCAGGTAGATCAGGGGACGAATCTGGGTGATGTTTTTGCGGGTCAAATGTGTGACGGGATGGAAGGTATGGATACGTCCCTCATAGAGCATGGAAAGAAAGAGAGTTTCGATGGCGTCGTCGCGGTGGTGGCCGAGGGCGAGCTTGTTCGCGCCGATTTCCAGGCAGAGATCCACCAACGCGCCCCGGCGCATCTTCGCGCACAGGGAGCAGGGATTCTTTTCCTTGCGCTCCTCAAAAATGACCTTGCCGATCTGCGTTTCGCGCACCTCGTAGGGCACGTCCAGTTTTTCACACAGGGTGCGCACACCGGAGAGGTCAAACGGCTCAAGGCCCATGGTCAGCGTCACGGCTGTAAGCGTATAGGGATGCTTGCAAAAGCGGCGGTAGAGCGCGAGCGCATAGAGTAAAAGCAGGCTGTCCTTGCCCCCGGAAACGCCCACGGCCACATGGTCGCCGGGGGCGATCATGGAGAAATCCTCGTCGGCGCGGCGCAGGCAACCCAAGACTTCTTTCATATATCCTCCTTCGGAGGGCGGCGGGGAAGCAAGCTCCCCCGCTGCGGCCACCCTCTCCAAAATTTGCTCGCGCCGCTGCACGGCACAAGCAAATTTTGCGAGGCACTTTTGCCAATTTTCCAAATTGTCAAAAGTGGTCGGCCCTGGACGACTTGAAAACCCAAAGGGTTTTTAACCTATCGCCGGGGCCGATTTTACAGGCGGTTCTGCCATCCTGAATAAATAAGATGAACCATATTTTTGCAGTATACTTTTAGAAAATTTCCCCCACCCGCCTAAACGTGCAGCACTTCCGTCGCCACCGCGAACAGCACCAGCAGCGAGCAGATATCCACGATGGTGGTAATCAGCGGGCTTGCCATCAGCGCCGGGTCAAGATGCACGGCCTTGGCCAAAAGCGGCAGCGTACAACCGATGGCCTTGGCGATAATTACCGTAATATATACCGCCACAGCGATGGTCAGGGCGATGGGAATGCGCTGGGAGATTGTCATTTCCATATCTCCCAACACGAAGGTGTAGAGCAAAAATGTCACCACTGAGAGCACCGCGCCGACAATCAGGCCGACACGCACTTCTTTCCAGAGCAACTTGAAGATATCCTTCAATTCCACTTCTCCCAGCGCCAAGCCGCGGATGGTCAGCGTCGAAGCCTGCGAGCCGCAGTTGCCGCCTGCGCCCATCAGCATGGGGATGCAGGCGGTGAGCACCACGCCAAAAGCGGTGCTATTGAGGGCGTCTTCGTAATGGGTGATGATCATGCCGGTAAAGATGGCGGAGATCATCAGAAACAGCAGCCAGGGCATGCGGTTCTTGGCCAAGGTAAGCACGTTGGTCTTTAAGTACTCATCCTCGGAGGGGAGCATGGCGGCCATTTTTTCAAAGTCCTCGGTGTTCTCCTCCTCGATGACGTCCACGATGTCGTCGATGGTGATGATGCCGATCATGCGCTCTTCGTGATCCACCACGGGGATGGAAATCAAGTCGTACTTGCGCACCGCGTCGGCGACCATCTCCTGGTCGTCGGTGGTATGCACGCAGACGAATTGCTGGTTCATCAGCGTTTCCACCTTCACATCGTCCTGCGCCAGCAGCAGCTTGCGCAGAGCCACTGTGCCCAGCAGTTTGCGCTGGGCGTCGAGCACGTACAGCGTGTAAATGGTTTCTTTATCAAGCCCGGTGCGGCGGATTTCCGCCATAGCCTCGCCCACGGTGGTGCCCACGTGCAGCTCCATATACTCGATGGTCATAATCGAGCCGGCGCTGTTTTCCGGGTAGCGCAAAAACTGATTGATGAGGGCGCGCTTCTGGGCATCGCAACCCTTGAGCACGCGCTTGACCACGCCCGCGGGCAGCTCTTCCAGAAAGTCCACCGCGTCGTCGATGAACATATCGTCCACCAGGCGCACGGCCTCGTTGTCGTCCATGGCCTCGATCACGCGCTGGCGTTGGTCGGCGTCCATATAGGCAAACACGTCCGCCGCGATGTCCTTGGGCAAGAGCCTGAACACCATCAGCATTTTTTCGTTGTCCAAATCCTCCATGTACTCGGCGATATCCACTTCATTGAGCATGGAGAGCGCGCCGCGCAATTCTCCCTTGCGGCCCTCGGCCACGAGCTTATCCAGGCGCGCGCGAATCTTTTCAAAATCCATCGGCTCATCCTCCCCCATGATTTCAGAAACGCATAAAAACAGCACACCGCCCTTTGGATCGTGCTGTGCCTGCGACGTTTCGACAGATGTTTGAGAATGACGGCCTTCCGGAAGGGTCAGTCCGCGGCCAGACGGCGGACGGATCGACTTCGAGGAACGCCTTCACTGGACACACATCTAGCGCCGTCGTCCACGCCTTGCCACCTCCCGGTTACAGAATGGAATGCAAAAAATCCTACTCCATTATCATATCCCGGCCGGGGCAAAACGTCAACCCCATCTATGAAAAATTTCCGCACTTCAGAGGAATTAACGCAAATCGCCGCCGTGCGGGATTGACATGCGCAGGCCCGCGCAGTTACAATATAGGTTGTGATTTTTTGACTTGGAGGAAGGCACATGCTGCACCCGGAGCTTCCGGCGGAAGTGGCGCGCAGGCGCACGTTCGCCATCATCTCCCACCCGGACGCGGGCAAGACCACGCTGACGGAAA
>DVFZ01000054.1 GCA_018712945.1 Candidatus Pullichristensenella stercorigallinarum
TCAACAACCGCTGGCTGGGCGGCACGCTGACCAACTTCCGCACCATCCGCACCCGTATCGACCGCCTCAACGCCATCGACGCGATGGAGAAGAACGGTCAGTTCGACGTGCTTCCCAAGAAGGAAGTCATCAAGCTGTGTGCCGAGCGTGAAAAGCTGCAGAAGAACCTGGGCGGCATCCGCGAAATGCGCAAGCTCCCCGGCGCGCTGTTCATCGTCGACCCCCGCAAGGAGCGCATCGCCGTGGCCGAAGCCCGCGCGCTGGGCATCCCGATCGTGGCCATCGTCGATACCAACTGTGATCCCGATGAGATCGACTACGTCATCCCCGGCAACGACGACGCCATCCGCGCCGTGAAGCTCATCGCCGGCAAGCTGGCCGACGCCGTGCTCGAAGGCAAGCAGGGCGAGCAGACCGACGCTGGCGACGCCCCCGCTGAGGAAGCTGCCGCTGAATAAATTTTAAGACGGGACATACCGAAAACCGACAGGAGGTTTTTCCAATGGCTGAGATTAGCGCGAAAATCGTAATGGAGCTGCGCGGCCGCACGGGCGCGGGCATGATGGATTGCAAAAAGGCGCTTGCCGCCGTCGATGGCGACATGGAGAAGGCCATCGACTACCTGCGCGAGAAGGGCCTTGCCGCCGCCGCCAAAAAGCAGAGCCGCATTGCCGCCGAAGGCTTGGTGGGCAGCTTCGTTTGCAAGGAGTGCGCCACGGGCGCGCTCGTAGAGGTCAACTGCGAGACGGACTTCGTGGCCAAGACCGATAAGTTCAAGGCCCTGGTCGCGGATGTTGCCGAGCATGTGGCCAAGAAGAACCCCGCCGATGTGGACGAGCTGCTCAAGCAGCCCTTCTTCAAGGACGAGGCGACCACCATCGAGCAGATGGTCACCGCCGCCACCGCTGAAATCGGCGAGAAGATTTCCATCCGCCGCTTCGTGCGCTACGAGGGCGGCATCGTGGAAAGCTACATCCACATGGGCGGTAAGGTCGGCGTGCTGGTGCAGGCCGAGGGCGAGCCGAACGAGGAAGTTATCCACGACGTAGCCCTGCAGATCGCCGCCGCTTCCCCGGTCGCGCCGGAGTATGTGCGCCGCGAAGAAGTTGATCCCTCTCATCTCGAGCATGAGAAGGAGATTCTCATCGCCCAGGCCCGCAATGAGGGCAAGCCGGAGAACATCATCGAAAAGATGGTTCAGGGCCGCATCGTCAAGTTCTACAAGGAGGTCTGCCTCCTCGAGCAGGCGTTTGTCAAGGATGCGGACATCAGCGTCGGCAAGATGATCGAGCAGAAGGCCAAGGGTCTCAACATTGTGCGCTTTACCCGCTATAAGATGGGCGACGGCCTTGAGAAAAAGGTCAACGACCTGGCCGCCGAAGTCGCAGAGCAGATTGGCTCAATGCAGAAGTAAACCTTCACATTCGGGGGAACGCAGCGGCGTTCCCCTTTTTTCAGGCGCGAAGAACGATAGGGGAGGAACGCATGTACAAGCGCATTATACTCAAATTGAGTGGTGAGGCCCTTGCGCCGGAGACGCTGGAAAAGGGCAAAATTCCGACCTTTGACGCCCTGCGCGTGGAGGAAGTGGCGCGCGTGATCGCCGAGCTTTCCAATATGGGCGTGCAGGTGGGCGTAATCATGGGCGGCGGCAATATCTGGCGCGGCCGCTTTTCCGAGGAAATGAACGCCGTCAACGCCGATCAGATGGGCATGCTGGCCACGGTCATCAATGCGCTGGTCGTCGAGGATGCCCTCTGCCGCATGGGCAAGAAGGCCACGGTGTTTACCGCGCAAGAAATGAACCGCTTTGCCCGCCTCTACACTGCCAAGGCTGCCATTGAGTGCTTGGAAAACGGCGAGATCGTGCTGCTGGCGGGCGGCACTGGCAATCCCTTTTTCACGACGGATACGGGCGCTGCCCTGCGCGCGGCGGAGCTCAAAGCCGACGCGGTGTTCAAGGGCACGACGGTGGAAGGCGTCTACGACAGCGACCCGCGCAAGAATCCGGACGCAAAGCTCATCCGCGATATCAGCTACCGCGAGGCGGTAACGCGCGGCCTGCGCGTGATGGATCTGACCGCCTTTATGCTCTGCATGGAGCAAAAGGTGCCGGTGGTGCGGGTGTTTTCCATGGAAAACCTCGGCAATATCCTCCGCGTGGCGGCGGGAGAGGAACTGGGAACCACTATTCACGAATAGCGCGGATGCGGGGCCTTCACATCTGGAGGGCCTCGCGAGGCGTTTGCGGGAGCCGTCGCCGGAAATCAGGCGTTGGGCATGGGGAATGGAGGAATGAGAAAAAGACGGGGGAAACAGCATGAACGATTTGCAAATACTCGCGCAATCAGCGCTGTTCCGGGGCGTCGATGCGGCGGATCTTTCCGCCATGCTCAACTGCCTGGATGCGCGCAGGCGCTACTTCCGCCGCGGTGAAATGATTTTGCGCGCGGGCGATTTGGCTTTGGAGTTTGGTGTGGTGTTGGAGGGCGGCGTGCGGGCAGAGCGCGTGGACGCCTGGGGCAACCGTTCCATTCTCGAACGCTTCGGCCCGGGCGAAACATTTGCCGAGGCCTACGCCTGTGTGGATGGCGAACCGCTGCTGACCGACGTCGTGGCGGCCACGGATTGTAGCATCCTTTTTTTGGACGCCACGCGCATTTTGACGCTGTGCCCGTCCTCCTGCCCCCATCACGTCCAGCTGTTGCGCAATCTGCTTACGGGCATGGCCGCGAAAAACATACTGCTCTCCCGCAAAATGCGCCTGATTACGCCGCGCACCATCCGCGAGCGGCTGCTTGCCTATCTGTCGGGCGAGGCTGTGCGCCGGGGTGCACATACGTTCGTTATCCCCTTTGACCGGCAGCAGCTTGCGGATTATCTCTCTGTGGAGCGCAGCGCCCTTTCGGCGGAGCTTTCCAAAATGCGCCGTGATGGGCTGATCGAATGCCAGAAAAACCGCTTTACGCTTTTGACGCGGGAGGAGGACTGAATGTGCGCAGCAGGAGGGAAGTAAATCTGCGAAAAGCCGTCCGGCGTGGCCGCGCGTTGATAGCGGGCGGAAACCTGCCCGCGCCCAACCGCAAAACCGCCGCCGAACTCCTGGCCTGGCTCCAAGACCGCTATCATCTGCTTCCTTTGCAAAGTAAGCGGGCGCTGGCCGTGGCGCGGGACAACGTGCTTTTCAACCCGCCCCTGCGGGAAAAGCTGCCGCCGGGAGAAAAGCCGCGCCCCGCCGCCTTCGCCATACCGGGCTTTGGCGGCAAATGGCCCGTGTATGTGTTTATCGACCTGGCCTCGGGCTGTTTCTCCGTCGAAGACAATGCAGAACTGCGCGACCGCCTGACCGCTGTACAGGGCCTGGACGCGGACGATTTGCGCAACCCCTGGATGGTGTACAATTATATGCGTTGCAAAAAGCTCTATGGGGAGGATGGCGATGGACATACTGCGCGCCCTTGAAACCTATGTGCCTTTCAATGAACAGGAGGAGCGCGACCGGCGCGAAATCTTGCGCGCCATGGCTGAACACGAGGATATATTCCTGCGCTCGTGCATGCTCATGCACATGACCGCCTCGGCGTGGATTGTCAACGCCCGCCGCGACCGCGCGCTGATGGCCTGGCACAACATCTACCGCTCCTGGTCGTGGCTGGGCGGCCATGCGGACGGCGAGCGCGACCTGCTGGGCGTCGCCCTGCGCGAGGCGCGCGAGGAAAGTGGCCTTCATCACGTGCGCCCGGTGGACGAAAGCATTTTTTCCGTGGAAATCCTCACCGTGGACGGCCACGAGAAGCGCGGCGCATATGTGCCGTCGCACCTGCATCTGAACGTGACCTATCTGCTCGAGGGCGACGAGCGCGACGCGCTGGAGATAAAGCCCGACGAAAACAGCGGCGTGCGCTGGTTCAGTCTGGATGAAGCGGTCGCCGCCTCTGCCGAGCCGTGGATGCGCGCGCGCGTCTATGAAAAGCTCAACCAAAAATTGCGCGCGGGGAAGGAATGCCAGGCATGAGAACCTTTAGAATGGCGACGGTCGCGGACGCAAAAGCGCTGCTGGCCATCTACGCGCCCTATACCGAGGGCACGGCCAGCTTTGAGGAAGGCCCGCCTTCTCTGGAGGAATTCGCCGGACGCATCCGGGAAATTTCGGCGGTCTACCCTTATATCGTCTGCGAAGTGGACGGCGAGATTGCCGGCTATGCCTACGCGCACCGCTACAAGGAACGCGCCGCCTACCGATGGAACGTGGAAGTGACCGTCTATCTCAAGCCCTCCTTCCACCGGCAGGGCATTGGCCGCGCCCTGATGGCGCGCCTGCTGGAAATGCTCAGGCGGCAGGGCGTGCGCATGGCGTATAGCTGCATTACATTGCCCAACCCGGCCAGCACCGGCCTGCACGCCGCCATAGGCTTTACAGAGGCGGGCGTGCTCACCGACGCGGGCTGGAAAAACGGCGCGTGGCGCGACGTAATCTGGATGCAGAAGCGCCTGTCCGACGCGCCGGAAACGCCGGAGGAGATTGTTCCCATCGGCAAAGTAGATGTAAGCGACCTGTTGGGGAGCAAATAAACACATATTGAACCGCCTGTCCGTTGCCGTGGGCAGGCGGTTTGATGCGCCCTGTGGTCAATTTCCCCGCCATGCAGGAGAGCGCCCGTTGACAACATACAAACGACCGCTGCCCATAGCCTGGACAGACGGTCGTTTTTCATGCCGTTTTCGCGGCTTGCCGTGCGCATCCCCACAGGTTGGGCGCAGGCACGACAGCCTCATAAAGCGCCTCCGTCATCGCTCTTCTTCCCCTTCCAGCGCCGCGCAGACGGTTTCAAAATCCGTGGCGGGGGAGAGGAAGAAAAGCGCCACGCGCGCGCCGTCGCGCAGGCAGACGAATGTATCGCCGGTGCGCGTCGCCCCAAAGAACAGCGCGCCCAGCCCCAGCGCTTCCAGCGTTTCTGTTTCCGCCTCCGTGCCTCCATAGGACTCGAAAAAAGAGCGTTCCTGTTCGTATATGCGCTCCACCACCCATTCCCAGCGACAATCATAGAGTTCTGCGGACAGCGAATGCGCGCCATCCGCTTCGCTGTAACGCGCGATGCGTGGCGCGAAGAATGTGCCCTCCTGCGCCTCGCCTGCAAACGCGCCCTCCGCGCCATAGACGGCTTCCAGCCGCAGCGGCGCTTCCGCCGCCGCCGGCGCCGCGCCCTGCCAGGGATTGGGCAGCATGTTCATGGCGCTCATGACCACAAGCGCGATGAACAAAACAAACATACCCACAGACGTCCAGACATCCGCGGAGCGGTACCAGCGGTAAAAGAGCGCCTTTTCGCCGCGTTCAGGCGCGCTGCGCAGTCCCGCAAGCCCGCGCGCAAGCACGCAGCAGGCTGCGATGAGGCCCCAGAGCAACAACAGGCCGACGGCCAGCAGCGGGGAAATGGAAGTCCACATGTACAGAAAAAGGTCGGCGCGCACAAAAGAGATCACCACAACCGCCGCAAACGCCAGCCACGGCAGCGCCTTCAGCAGCATTAGCCACGGCAACCGGCGGCGCACGGTCGCGGCGGTCACATCGTCCGTGAAATCCCGCGCCGTTCCTTCCCGATCCACAAAAATGAAAACGCCCTCGCGCGCATCCAGCGCTTCCCAGCCCTCGTGCCGCCGCGCCTCCAGAAAGGCGGCGGTTTCGTCGTCAAAGTCACGCTTGTGAAGGCGGGACCGCCGGGCCACGGCCCGGTAGCGCGCGTGCGCATTGTCGCGCGCAAGCGTGATGGACGATCCATCCTCAAATTCCCTGAACGACCAGCCCTCGCCGGACTTTTCGTTCAGCCAATGCTCCAGCGCGCGCGTACACAGCCAGAAATCCGGCACGAGACGGTATTCCTCTTCCCGCATCCCCAATGTAAACCCCATGATCCTCCCTCACTCCCCGTTTTGCCGGTACCATTCCAGCGCGCGCTTTTCCAGCGCCTGCACAAATGCGTCCTTGCCGTCGCAATAGCCCTCCCAGTCGCAGGGGAAGCGCGCTGCCAGCGTCTTTTTCAGATTCCCGTAGGCGCGCGCTTCGTCCGGATGGGCACGCAGGTAGGCGGGCACGGCCAGGTGGCGCTCGATGGCGGCGCGGTTGTCCGCGGCAAAGATATGTACGTGGTGGGTGCGCTCGTCGCCGCCCTTGTGGAAATAGTGCCGCCCGGGAATGCCGAATTCGCCCATCGCCGTGTAGCCGAGGGCGGCGAACGCGGCGTTGCAAAGATCCACGGCGGCGATGTCGCGCACGACGGGCAGTATGTCGATGATGGGCTTGGCGGCCAGGCCCGGCACGCTGGTCGAGCCAATGTGGTGGATGGAAACGAGGTTGTCCCCAAGAATGGCGGCGATGCGCTCCGCCTCGCGCGCGTAAGCCTGCGCCCATTCCGGGCGGTGATCCACAACAACGATTTTTCGCATTGATCTCCACTCCTTGCCGCGATTATACCATGTTTTCCCGGCCGCTTCAACCGCCGCGCCCCGCAACCCAAACTTTGCTTGAAACGCATATTTTTTCGTGATAGAATATGATTCTTGGAGGCGGTCATATTGCGCAGAGAAATCACATACGCGCTCAGGCGGACGGTTCCCGTTGCCTGCGGTTACATATTCCTCGGCATGGCGTTTGGCATATTGCTCAGCGAGGCGGGCTACGGCCCTGCGTGGGCGCTGGCCTCCAGCCTGTTTGTTTACGCCGGTTCCATGCAGTTTGTCATGGTATCGCTCCTGGCGGCGGGCGCGCCTCTGTACACTGTGGCGGTGACGACGTTCCTTGTCAACGCCCGCCATATCTTCTACGGCCTCGGCTTTATCGAAAAGTACCGGGGCATGGGCAGGCGCTTTCCCTACATGGTTTTTTCCCTGACGGACGAGACGTACAGCGTGCTCTGCTCCATGGACCCGCCAGACGGCCTGGACTGGAACGACTGTGCCTTTTACGTATCGCTGTTTGACCAGTTTTACTGGGTGCTCGGCTCGGTGCTGGGCGCGGCGTTGGGACAGGCCATTCCCGTGGATTTGACAGGCATTGATTTTTCGATGACGGCGCTGTTTGTGGTCATTTTTGTCGATCAGTGGAAGCAGTTCCCCTCGCACATCCCGGCGCTCACGGGCCTTTTGTGCGCGCTGGCGTCGCTTTTGCTGTTTGGGCCGGATAACTTCCTGCTCATCGCCCTGATTGCGGCGGTGGCCATTCTTGCTGCCCTGCGGGGCAAATTGGAGGGAAACGCATGAACGCTGTATATGTCATTGCGGTAACGGCGCTGGTGACGGTGCTTACGCGCTTTTTGCCCTTCGCCGTGTTTGGCAAGCGGCCGCTGCCCCGCGTGGTGGTATACCTTGGGCGCGTTTTGCCGCCGGCAATCATGGCGGCGCTGGTGGTATATTGCCTGAAGGATATAGATCTGACCGCGTTTCCCTTTGGTTTGGCTCAACTGATCAGCGTGGCGGTGACGGCGCTTGTTCATCTCTGGCGGCGCAACACACTTTTGAGCATCGCCCTGGGAACGGCCTGTTACATGGTGCTTATTCGTACGGTTTTCCTGATTCTATAAGAAAATTTCCTGTTTTTCACAAAACACATACCACTATTTTCAAATTTGGCACATCCTTTTTAAGTTCAGGCATTGACTTTGCCCCAATATTCGGTAGAATTTAATTAACAATATGCTAAAACCGTGTTTGGGGGCGCCGCCATGTCTGAATATCTTCTGGAAATGCGGAACATCACCAAGATTTTTCCCGGCGTCAAGGCGCTGGACAACGTGCAGTTTAACCTGCGCGCGGGGGAAATTCATGCCCTGGTCGGCGAAAACGGCGCGGGCAAATCCACCTTTATCAAGACGCTGACCGGCGTACACCAGCCGGATGGCGGCGAGATCATCCTGGATGGCAAAAAGGTGGTGATGAGCGATCCCATCGTCGCGCAGAAATACGGCGTGGCTGCCATCTATCAGCACGCCGCTTCCTATCCCGACCTTTCCGTGGCGGAAAACATATTCATCGGCCATGAATTCAAGCGTGGCCCGTTCATCAACTGGGCGCGGGCCAACCGCGAGGCAAAAAAACTTCTGGATGCCGTGGGCGCGGATTTCAGCCCCACCACTCCGGTCGGTTCGCTCTCTGTGGCCCAACAGCAGCTGGTGGAAATCGCCAAGGCTCTGTCCATGAACGCGAAGATATTGATTATGGACGAACCCACCGCCGCCCTTTCCAAGCGCGAAAGCGAGGAGCTTTACGAAATTTCCCGCAAATTGCGCGCGCAGGGCACGGCCATTATTCTCATTTCCCATCGTTTTGAAGACATTTTTGGCCTCGCCGACCGCGTGACGGTGTTCCGCGACGCAAAGTACATCGGCACGTGGAACCTTGAGGATGTAGACGAGCAGATATTGGTGCACCACATGGTGGGCCGCGAAATCACCCAGCTTTTCCCCAAGAAAAAAATACAACGCGGCAAGGAATTGCTCAAGATTGAAAACCTTTCACGCCTCGGTTATTACCGGGACGTGAGCCTGACTGTGCACGCGGGCGAAATCGTCGGCCTGACCGGCCTGGTTGGCGCCGGGCGCACGGAGGTGGTGGAGTCGGTATTCGGCATCACCAAGGCGGACTCCGGCGCTGTGTATTTTGAAGGTCAAAAGCTCGACAACGTTACCCCGGACAAGGCGATGGCCATCGGTATCGGCCTGCTGCCCGAAGACAGGCAGAAGCAGGGTTTGCTACTGGATTGGTCGATCAACCGCAATATTTCCCTTTCCGTGCTTTCCAAGTGTCAAAATGGCCCGATACTCGTGAAGAAAAAAGAATACGAAATTTCCGGCCGGCTCAAGGAGCTTCTGGCCATCAAGGCCCCGACGACGGATACGCTCACCAGCGCCCTTTCCGGCGGCAACCAGCAGAAGGTGGTCGTGGGCAAACAGCTTGCCGCCGACCCGAAGCTGATTATACTCGACGAGCCGACCAAGGGCGTGGACGTGGGCAGCAAGGCCGCCATCTACGAAATCATGAGCGACCTGGCGGCTCAAGGGTTGGGCATACTGATGATTTCCTCGGAGATGCCGGAGGTGATGAACATGTCCGACCGCATCTACGTGATGAGCGAGGGAAGGATCTCCGCGGAGTTTGACCCCGCGGACCTGACCCAGGATATGATTCTCAACGCCGCCATGCCCGGAAGTAAAGCATGATAGGGGGAAAGAATATGCAGGGCAGAAAAAAAGGCAGGCCCCTGTACGCGCTGCTGATTGAACATCGGGAAATCCCGCTGCTGGCGGTGCTCGTGCTGCTGCTGACGCTGGTCAGCATCCGCGTTCCGGGTTATCTGGGCAACAATTACATGAACATCCTCAAGGGCGGCTCCATCAACATGGTCATGGCCGCGGGGATGCTGTGCGTGCTGTTGGTTGGCTCCATCGACATTTCCGTCACGGCCATTCTCGCCTTCGCGGGGGCGCTGTGCGGCAAGCTGATGGGGATGGGCGTGATTCAGTCGACATGGCTGATGTTCGTGCTGGGCATCGGCATTGGCGCGGTCATCGGCGCGCTCAACGGCGTGCTGATGAGTTACGGCGGGGTCATCTCCATCATCGTCACCCTGGGCACGAGCTATATCGTGCGTGCCCTGATCCCCATGGATTGGCTGCTGGGCATGAACAAGGTGGTGCCCACGGATTTGACGCAGGGCTTCAAGGACAGCATGGTCACCAACACCTTCCTGGGCCTTCCCTATCTGGTGTGGATGGCGGTTGTGGTGACGGTTGTGGTGGGGTTGTTCCTCAAGTATGCGCGCACGGGCCGCAACCTCTACGCGGTCGGTTCCAATGCGGAGGCGGCGCAGGTGCGCGGCGTGCCAATCAACCGCATCAAGGTGTTGGCGCATACCATTTGCGGCGCTACCGCCGGCCTGGCGGGCGTGATGTGGCTGGGCTATTACTGGGCCATCGAAAAAGGCTCCGCCACCGGCAACGAGATGTTCACCATCGCGGCCTGCGTGCTGGGCGGCGTATCGGTCACCGGCGGCTACGGCAAGATTACCGGCGTGGTCATCGGCGCGGTGATGATCGCCACCATCGACAGCGCCATTCCACAGCTCGGCATCGGCAATTCGATGATTACGGAATTTATCAAGGGCATTTTGCTGTTGTTTGCGATTCTGCTCAATGTCATCTTGCAGCGCGTGGCCGACAAGCAGGCCTTGGCGAGGAGGGGTATCTGATGAAGAAGAACAAGCTCGTTTCCCTCTTGACGCGCTGGGAAGTATTCCTGATTATCCTGCTCGCGCTGATGTGTCTGGTATTCAATTTGCAGGATGCCACGCGCGTGGCCTCCGGCGAGGCGAGGCGCGATGTGTTCAACGTGGCAAACGTCGTGCGGTCTATGCGGCCTTACATGCTTTACAGCTTTATGACGCTGGGCATGATGCTGATCCTTGCCATGGGAGATATGGATATCTCCGTCGGCGCTGCGGCGACGCTGAGCGTGGTTGTGCTGGGCGTGACCTACAACGCCCTGACTACAGCTGGTCTGATCGGCCTGCCGGCGCTGATCCTCTCCCTGGCGGCCTGCCTGCTGGTCGGTTCGCTGTGCGGAGCGCTCAACGGTTTTCTGGTCACGCGCTTCAAGGAACTGTTCCCGATGATTATTACGCTGGCGACCCAGCTCTTCTTCCGGGGTTTTTCCTATCTGCTCATTGGCGGTCAGACGCTGACGTTCGACGATGAAACCTTTGACCTACTCAAAGAGCTGAACAGCCTCACCGACATGTTCGGCATCAAGGTGCCGGTCATGCTGCCGATCTTCCTTGTGGTGGCGCTGGTGTTTTACTTCTGGCTGCATCTAACCGGCAACGGCCGCAAGATTTTCGCCATTGGCACCAACGCCATCGCTACGCAGTATTCCGGCGTGCGCGTGGACTTCATCAAATTCTGGTGCTTCGTCGTCGCCGGGTTGATGAGCGCGGTGACGGGCGTGTTCTTCGTCGGCGCCACGTCTTCGTCTATCAAGGCAGATATCATGGACGGCTATCATATGTATGCCATTGCCGCGGCCATTCTCGGCGGCTTCTCTACCGACGGCGGCAAGGGCAGCGTCATCGGTGCCATCCTTTCCCTGATAATCTTCGCGGTGATGAAGATTGGTTTGGGGACGCTTTTCGGATTTGCGGACAGCGCGGTCAACCTCTCGGTGGGCATTATCCTGATTCTCAGCGTGCTCTTACCCAATATGGTCAACAAATGGCGGGATGCCCTGCGCGTCCGGCGGCGGCGCTCCGAGGTTTCCAAAGCCGCCTGATGGCAGCCGTTTTCCATTCGCTTCAGTTTTGTCCAAGGGACAAAAAATTATAAGGAGGGTATATCCATGAAGAAGATCCTTTCCCTGGTACTGGTAACGCTGCTTGTGCTGGCGCTCACGCCCGCGTTTGCGGAGGGTGACTCGATTTACATTGGTGTCGTCTACAAGCAGTCCGGCAACGCCTACTTCCAGGCGGCTGTCACCGGCTTTGAGCAGGCTGCTGCCGAGCTGGGCTTCGAGTTTGACCACGACGGCCCCGATGACGGCTCTTCGGACGGCCAGATCCGCATTATTGAAAACTTCATCTCCCAGGGCGTGGACGCGCTGTGTGTTTCCGCCAATGACCCCGCCGCGCTGGTAGACGTGCTGCAGGAGGCCATGGACGAGGGCATCGTGGTCGTTTCCTGGGATGCTCCCGTGAATGCCGAAGGCCGCACGCTGGATGTGGAACCCGCTTCCGCGCAGACCATCGCCCTGACGTTGCTTGAGTCCATGGCCAAGTCTATCAACTACGAGGGCCAGGTGGCTATTGTCTCCGCCGCCGCGACCATGCCGAACCAGAACCTCTGGATCGGTTTCATTGAGGACGCGCTCGAGAACGATGAAACCTATGCCAACATCGAGTATGTCGGCACCGTGTATGGCGATGACGAGTACACCAAGTCCTTTGACGAGACGCTGGCGCTGCTCAACCAGTATCCCGACCTGAAGGGCATCATCGTTCCCACCACCGCTGGCGCTCCTGCCGTTGCCAAGTGCGTGCAGGATGAAGGCCGCGATGTCAAGGTGACCGGCCTGACCCTGGCCTCCGATATGAAGGAATTCATCGACGCAGGCATTTGCGACGAGACTTTCCTCTGGAACCCGATTGAGCTGGGCTACGCGGCGGCTTACGCAGCGGTGGCTCTCGTCAATGGCGACATTACCGCCGCCGTGGGCGACACCTTCACCGTGCCCGAGGTCGGCGACTTGGTGGTCGAGCAGAGCACCGAGGTCAACGACGCGGGCGAGCTGGTCGAGGCGGATGGCACCATCGCCTACCTCAACAGGCTCAACACCTTCAACGTGGACACTGTCAACGATTGGGTCGAGATCCTGTAAGGGAATATCCTCTCTCTCCTCCAAGCGGCCCCGGGAATACCTCCCGGGGCCGCGCGTTTGTATAAGCCTGTTTTCGCCGGTTCAATCGCAATACAAAAGCAGCTTGCACGCTACGAAATTCCGTAAAAGGGGCGATCAGCGTGAAGATGATTTTGGAAAGTATGAAATACAGCCCCATCCATTCGGTGAATACGCGCATCAGTCCCATTATGATGGCAGCCCCACGGCGCCGATAGCGCATAGCCCATAAATTCCCTGCCCGCGCCAATGCGGGCCTTTTCCGCCTGGAATATCAGCGGCTTGGGAAGCAGATAATTGACCGCCAGCCCGGCGAAGAATCTGAATACCGCGGCGATCGTTTCACCAGTCAGGGCATGCCTCAAATTCACCAGCGCCGCGAAATCGCCTACAAAGGCGTAGCGGAAGAATTGCACCAGGGAATCTGTGCCCGGCGTGCGAAACAGACCCTTGATATCCATGCAGCGCAGCAGCTTCGAAAACGCTCGCATGCGTTCATCTACTGTGATTCGTGATAGCTCTGCTCGGTGTTGACATTCCAGATGTTGTCTTTTTCCCGGATACCATCGCGTATATTGCGCACGGCCTCAAACGCGGTGACCATGGAATGGTCCATGTTGTTATAGCGATGCTGGCCGTTACGCCCCACACAGTAAAGGTTTTCAAAGCCATCCAGCCAGGCGCGCAGCTTATCCATTTCCGTGTAGGTATCGAAATAGGCGGGATAGGCCTTTTTCACACGCTCCTGATGTGCGTCCAGCACCGCTTCCGCTCCAGAAAGTACGCCCATGGAAACCAACTCTCTCGTGCCCAGTTCAATCCATTCCGCTTCGCACATATTCCAATATGGATCGCCTTCAGTGCAGAAGTATTCCAGGCCGATCCACACTGTGTGTTCGGGATCTTTGAGCATGTACGGCGACCAGTTGTTAAAGATCTGAATGCGCCCGAGCCGCACGCGCGCATCCTGCACATAGATCCAGCAATCGGGCACGATATTCCCCAGGGTTCTTATGCCCGTCTCGTTTTTCAGTTCCAGGCGGCGCACCAGCAGCCCCACGGTGACAAAATCGCGGTAGGGAAGCCCAGCGGCGATGCGCCGCATGTCCTCCGGAGCGCCGGGAATGCCCAGCACCAGATCTTTGACGGGCATGGAACTGATGACGATATCGGCTGGAATGGTCTGTTCCTTGCCATCCTGTTCGTAACGCACGCCGTTGATCTGGCCGTTTCCTACCGCCAAACCTGTGACGTGGCACCCCTTGCGGATGTCCGCCCCCTTTTTTGCCGCCCGCGCTGCTACGGTTTCCCACAGCTGGCCGGGGCCATATTTTGGATAGCTGAATTCCTCAATCAGAGAAGTCTCCACCTTGTGCTGGCTGCCCTTGCCGGGGCGCAGTTTCCGAAGCATATCCAGCAAAATGGCGCGTATAGAGAGCCCCTTGACGCGCTGCGCGCCCCAGGCCGCGGAGATTTCGCGTGGATGCCGGCCCCAAAGCTTTTCCGTGTAGCTTTCAAAAAACATGGAATAGAGCTTCCGGCCAAAGCGGTTTATGTAGAAGTTTTCCAGGGAATCCTCGGGCCGCTTATGCGCCGCCGCTGCCAGATAGCTCATGCCCGCCTCCAGCGTGATGGCAAGGCCCATGTTGCGAATGGTGTTTGCGTTCATGCGCACGGGGTAATCAAAAAACTTTTTGTGGTAGTAGATGCGCGACACGCGCCGGCGCCTCAGCATGACCTCGTCGGTGGTTTCCGGGTCGGGGCCGCCTTCTTTCAGGGGAGATTCGCGCCCGAGGATGCGGTCGTCCATGGACGGCGCGCCCTGCATGGGCATGAATTCCTCCCACCAGGCCGTCACGCGGCTGTCTTTGGAAAAGAAGCGGTGTCCGCCGATCTCCATGCGGTTGCCGTTGTAGCGCACGGTACGGGAAATACCGCCGAATTCCTGCGATTCCTCCAGAACCGTTACCGCGTATTTTTCACCGGAGCGGATCAGTTCATAAGCTGCCGTCAGTCCGGCCGGCCCCGCGCCAATGATGATGATGTTCTGCATGCGTTTTTATTCTCCATAGGGTATTCTACTTAAAAAATCTTTCGCCGATGAATACGGTGAAAAGGGCGGCGCAGGGAAATCCTTGCGCCGGCGTTTTCAGTATACTATTTCACCCGATATGAAGGCGTTAAAAGATTTCCTCCCACACGGCGACATTGCTGCTGTCGAACATATAGGGGTTGCCGACCACGATTTCGCTGCCTCCGTCGGCGGAGGGGGTGACTTTGAGAATACCGCGGTCGCCTGCCGAAAGCACTTCGCCCACTGTGCCGCTGATTTCCCCGCACACCAGGGCGTTGGCGGCGCAGGCGGCCACATAGCCCACGTCGATGGGGTTCCACAGGTACATCCAGGGGCAAAGTCCGTCGCGGATGTAGTCGCCCATAGTGCTGGGCAGGCCAAGGCCGGTCACCAGCGTGGAGGCGCCGGCGTCGCGGATGGCGTCCGCCGCGGCGAGGATGCCCACGCTCGTGGGTGCAATGACAATCGCGGTTTCCGGGTGTTCCTCCACAAGCGCGCTGACAAGCTCATAGGAAGGCTCGTAAAGGTCGAGGCCGTAAAGCGTGTCCACCAGCGTCATTTTTTCGTACTGATCGGGGTTTTCCTCGATTTCGCGCAGCATCCATTCCACCCAAAGGGCCTGGTTGGAGGCGCTGTCCGTAGTAGTCAGGATGGCAAACGCCCCCTCTGCGCCGGTCATTTCCCGCGCCGCCTGCATCAGTACCCGGCCGATGACCTCCGGGGAGGCCTGCTGGATGTGCACGAGACGATCCTGCGGGTTGACGTCCGAGTCCAGCGAGACCACCTTCACCCCGGCCGCGAGCGCGGATTGCAGCACTGGCGAGAGAGCGTCACGGTCGTTGGCGGCGATGGCGATGGCGTCTATACCGTTTGCGATCAGTTCCTCTATGCAGGCAATCTGCCCCTCGGCGCTGATATCCTCGGGCCCGGCGAGCAGTGCCTGCGCGCCGAGCGAAACACACGCCTCCTCAAAGCCGGAGAACATGCGCTGCATGTAGGGGTTGGTCACATCCTTGACCACCAGGGCATAGCGCCGTTCCACAGCAGGCGTGGGGGAAGGGGACGCTTCTTCCGGCGCGGCAGGCGCGCAGGCGCACAGGCAGACCGCGAGCGACGCCAAGCACGCAAGCAAAGCCGCCCATGCGCGGCGGAACGGTCGGGCGTGTCTGCTCATGGCAGCCTCCTTTCGTGCGCAAAGTCGCTGGGCCAGACGCCCTCGTGGTTTTTGAACGTGCGCGAAAAGTGATGCTGGCTTTTGAAGCCCACCGCCACCGCCACATCGCGGATGAGCACGTTCGGGTCTTCCAGAAGCCTTTTTTTCGCCTGTTCAATGCGCACATTGGTCAGATATTCCGAGGGCGATACGCCGTATTCGCGCCGGAACAGCATGCTCACATAGCTGGGCACATAGCCAAACACGCCGCCCAGCGTCTGGTTGGTGATGTGTTCGGCATAATTTTTTTGCAGATATTGCTCGATGCGCTGCGCCACGGAAGCGGTCTCGCCGCTGTTTTCCTCCCCGTTCAGGCAGAGGGAAGCGAGGTCGCCGCGCAATTCCTCCATCGTCAACGCCGAACTGATGGAATCGGCCAGCGCCGCGCGCAGGCGTTGCGAGCGGGCATAAGCGGCGCTGGTATGGTCGTCAAGCTGGGTGAGCGCTATGGAGAACAGGCGGTAAAGTTCGCCCTGCGACCACTTTTCCCGCACAAACCGCTCAAACAGACGCGATAGCGCGTCCTCGTCGCCACGCCCCAGGCAGGCCTTGGCGTCGTGCAGCGCGTCCTCGCTGGCGCGCGGTTGCCATGGCTGCCCGGACAGTTCCAAAAACAGGCTTTCGCCGATGCGCCCGCGCTGCTCCAGCTCCTTGCGCAGTGCTTTGAGCGTGCGGTCAATTGCGGAAAGAGAAATCGGCTCCCGGTGACAGACACAGCTCACCGGCATGTCCGCGCGCGCCACCACCGCTTCGTGCAAAATGGCGGCAATCTGCGGAAGCTCTCCCAGCTCGGATCGCAGGATGACGATGCGCTCCGAGGGCGTGTTGCCCATGAATTCCCAGGTGAAGCTGGAAAGCTGGTTGATCGTTTCTTCTGCGGCTTCGCGCAGGGCCCCACCGTTCCAGAATTCCGCCCCGGGGCACATATCCGTGGATTCGCAGATCGGCAATGCCCCGGCGCACAGAAGGAACGCGCCCAGCTGTTCGTCCGCGCTGTTTTCACCGCCGCTGGGCGGGGCGGCCTTGTTGATGCGCGCCGCCAGCCTGCGGCGGATCTGTTCATGTTCCCGCGCGAGATAGCGCTCTTTGAGCTCGGTGAGCAATTTGGAAAGCGCCTCCTCGGTCAGGGGCTTGAGCAGGTAGTCCACCGCTTGCGAACGCACGGCCTCGGAAACATAGGAGAAATCCGAATACCCCGAAAGCACCACCAGCATAATTTCCGGATATTGCCTGCGGATGCGCTGCATCAGTTCCGTGCCGTCCATGATGGGCATGCGGATATCGGTAAACACCACGTCGCAGCGCGTTGTTTTGAGAATATCCAACGCTTCCTCGCCATCCAGCGCCGTGGCGTCAATGCGGAAAAAGTCGTCCAGGCGTTCGATCATGCGGCGCAGCCTGCGCTGCGCGTGCGGTTCGTCTTCAACGATCATGACGCGAATCATAGGCTCCCTCCAATCACAACGCTGGTTCCGCCTCCGGCAACGGGACGGATCTCAAACTGTATCGCTTCATGGCGGGCAAGGCGCAACCGCAGGATGGTGTTGACCAGGCCCATACCGCCCAACCGCAATTCAGAATACTTCGCGGCCAGATCCCGTTGATAGCCGTCGATCTTTTTGTGGATGTTTTCGATTTCTTCCGGCGTTATGCCGCTGCCATTGTCGCGCACTTCGATGCTCCAGCGGCCGTCCGCGCAAGCAAAGCGCACCAGTATGCGCCAAGGGGGACGGATGTTTTTGAAGCCGTGCTGGAAGCAGTTTTCCGTCAGCGGTTGCAGGGTCATGCGTGGCACGTGCAACCCAGCCAAGGCGTCGCATTCCTCAATGGCATAGTCAAAGTGTTCCTCATAGCGGACTTTCATCAAATCCAGATAGTCGCGCATGTTGGCGATGTCTTCTTGCAGGGACACCTGCTCGCTGGAATAGTCCGCCATATAGCGCAGCATGGAGGACAGCTTTTCGCACATGCGCACCGTGCGGGGGCTGCCATCCTCGTCGGCGGACTCAGCAATGGCTGAAAGCATGTTATAGAGAAAGTGCGGGTTCATTTGCGATTGCAACGCCGCCATATATGCTTTCATTTCAAAGCCGATGGACTGGTTGAGCTTGAGCAGCATGGCCCGGAAGGTGCGGTCCAGCGCCTGCAATTCCTCCGTATATGAGCTGGAGAGCAGGGGAATGTCGCTGGCGAGGTTGTCCAGGCTGATGCGCTCAATGCCAGCCGAGAACTCGCGCAGCGGGCGGGAGATCTTGTCCGCCAGCAGATAGACCACGACCAGCAAAATTGCCAGCAACAGAGAACCGACCAGGATGATCTGCAAATAGACCTGGCGATAGGGCGCGTCCAGCAGGCGCGTGGGCAACAGGCGCACCAACGTCCAGCCGGAAAAAGGGTCCCTGGCGGCGAAAACCGTCATGCCGCCGTCCTGCTCCAGCGTGTATTCGGCCGTTTCCCCCATCTGCGGAAGGTTGTTAAGGACGGAGGCGGGCAGGGTGGAGACGCCATGCGGGGAAACATCCTCGCCGCCGGCGTTCAAAAGCGCGTAGGACGCGCCGTCATCCCGGTTCCAGAGGGACAGGGAATATAACGCCTCCGCGCTCTGCTGCACGCTGATATAACCGTAGGTTCGGGCACTATAGGATGTGGAAAGCGGGCGAATCAGTGAGAAAAGGCGCACATCCGCATTGTCAGACCAGGGATCCGCGTGCGGCCCATAGACCACGGCATGGCTGGAAGCATTCGCAAGCAGGCTATCCAAGGCGGCAAGGCTTTCTGTGTCTGCAAGCGTGGTTTCCACCACTTCCTTTGTTTCATAAAGCGAGCCGGCGCTGATGTAGTCGCCGTGCGCGTTGAATACGCTGATGCGAAGGGCGCGGCTGTCCGTGGAATTGATGGTCGCAAGCAGGCTGCTGGCGCGAATAGAGTCCATCAGGTGTGCGGCAAAGTAGTTGTCAGGCGCGCCATCGTCCAAAAGAGGAATGAAGAAATTGAGCAGTTCCGTATTGGAGGCCACCTGTGAGGCAAGCGTATCCATTGCGCTGAACGTAGAAGCCAGCTCCTGCATGTCGCTGGCGAGCACTTCCTGCTGATGAAAACGCTCCAAATCGCGGTTGGCGGAGCGCGTGAAGACGAGCAGAAGCGCGATGACGGCAACCACCACCACCGCAATCAGCGCCGCGTAGGCGCAAAACAGCTTGTTTTTAAACTGAAAGCGGATAACGACGCCTCCCTTGTAAAAAGCGAGCCGGCCCTGGGCAGGGCAGGCTCGCACATGTCAGTTTTTCAGGCTGTTGAGCGGGGCAGGGATTCTGCCGCCGCGGCGGATAAAGGATTCAGAAGAAAAGTTGTGCACGGGCATGACCGGCGCGCGGCCCAACAGGCCGCCGAATTCCACTGAATCGCCCACGCCCTTGCCTGGGGCGGGGATGATGCGCACGGCGGTGGTCTTGTTGTTGATTACGCCGATGGCGGCTTCGTCGGCGATGATGGCGGAAATGGTTTCCGCCGAGGTGTCGCCGGGCACGGCAATCATGTCCAAACCCACAGAACAGACACAGGTCATGGCCTCGAGCTTGTCCAGAGTCAGCGCGCCCTTTTCAGCGGCGCGAATCATGCCTACATCCTCGCTGACGGGGATAAAGGCGCCGGAAAGGCCGCCCACATGCGAGGAGGCCATCACGCCGCCTTTTTTAACGGCGTCGTTCAAAAGCGCCAGCGCCGCGGTGGTGCCATGCGTGCCGCATACCTCCAGGCCCATTTCCTCAAGGATCTCCGCCACCGAGTCCCCGACCGCAGGGGTGGGCGCCAGGGAGAGATCGACGATGCCAAAGGGCGTTTCCAGCCGCCGCGATGCCTCGCGCGCCACGAGCTGGCCGACGCGGGTGATGCGGAAGGCAGTGCGCTTGACCGTTTCCGCCACCACGTCGAACGGTTCGCCGCGCACATTTTCCAGGGCGCTTTTGACCACACCCGGGCCGCTGACGCCCACGCTGATGGCGGCGTCGCCCTCGCCGGGGCCGTGGAAGGCGCCCGCCATGAAGGGATTATCCTCCACCGCGTTGGCAAAGGCCACGAATTTCGCGCAGCCCAGTCCATCGGTGGACTTTGTCAGCTCGGCGGTCTTTTTGATGGCCTGCCCCAGCAACGCCACCGCGTCCATATCAATACCGGCGCGCGTGGAGGCCACATTGACCGACGAACAGAGGAAGCGCGTAGTGGAAAGCGCCTCGGGGATAGACTCAATCAGCCGGCGGTCGGCCGTTGTCATGCCCTTTTGCACCAACGCCGTATAGCCGCCGATGAAATCCACGCCCGTTTGGGCAGCCGCGTCGTCCAGGGCGCGAGCCAGGGGCAGGGGATCGTTGATTGCGCCGGAGATCAGCGCCGCCGGAGTCACGGAAATGCGCTTGTTGACGATGGGTACGCCAAATTCGCGTTCGATTTCTTCACCCACAGCCACCAGACGCTCCGCCTTGCGGGTGATGCGGTCGTACACGCGGCGGCACAGCACGCCCACATCATCGCTGACACAGGAAAACAGGGAAATACCCATGGTAATGGTGCGCACATCGAGCTTTTCGCGGTCGATCATGCGCAGCGTATCGAGAATTTCAGAAGTGTGGATCATCGCAATTCTCCTTAAATCTGATGCATGGCCTCAAAGATTTCGCTGCGTTGCACGCGAATCTGCAAGCCCAGTTCTTCACCCAAGCGGTTTAGGCGCGCGGAGAGCTGATCGAACGCGCAGTCCGGCGAGGAGATATCCGCCACCAGCACCATGTTGAAAAGCCCAGATAAAACCGTCTGCGAAATATCCACGATATTGGCGTCGCACTCGTAAAGGACGGCGCTCACCTTGGCGATAATTCCCTTGCGGTCGTAACCAAGCACAGTGACGACAGCCTTTTTCGGTTCATTCATTGTCGTTTCCCCCTGATTGCGCAGATGGCGCTTCCCGGCCCAGATGCGCAGGGTTACGCCAATTTTCTGCTTGTAATAGTTATGTAACTGTCCTGCCCCTGAATGGATGAAAATCGCCGCAAAATCGCTACATTTACACGCCTCAGAGGCCAAGAAAACAAAAATTCCCAAAAAATTCCAATTTAACCAACAAAAGAAAAACGGTTTAACACCACATTTATTGCCAAAGCTCCGGTTACATGGAAACTCAATCCATATATTCGTTTTCTTCAGACGATGGCTTTGGCGGCGCTTCCCGGCCATCGAAAGCGAAAAAATCCGCAAAAGCACCCGGTTGCTGTGCCAGCGCGTGAAGCTGTTCCCGGCTCATCGGCGCACACATACCCAAGCAATCCCGGCACCGACGGCCGCATTGTGGACAAACGCAGCCGAGTTCCGGCCCTTCCGCATGCGCCATATAAGCGCCGCAATCCGGACAACCGCACCGCATAACCATCCCTCCAAATTTATTCGACAAGAAAGCGGCTTTTCCTGCTCAAATCGCATGGAAATAAAGATTTTTCATTGCCGTTCGCCGGGAGGGGCTCCGGCGAACGGTATGGCGCAGATGCGCGCCGTTGTGGTCAGGCGGCCACATCCATGTAGAGCGTGATCAGCTGGGGATAATAGGTGGCATTATACATATACCGGGCTTCCTCTCGCGCCGGAACATGGGCATAGACGCTGTAAGACTGGCCAATGACCGGCGTTCCAAAGCTGGATTCGTTGACCAGGACGACCAGGTCTTCGCCATTGCCGCTGATATCCATCACCAGGCGTTCCACGCCGTCCTCTTCGATGATTTCAATGATTTCGCCGTTGCAAAGGAATACGCGATCCTGCCACTGGGCGTAGAGGCGCACGAGCTGGTCATAATTCTCCTGGATTGGCCAAGCTGCGGCAGAGTAGTTGGCCAACGTGGGCGTATAATTGACGTTGAAATGGATTTCCGCGTCGGCGCGGCCTTCCATCACGGCGCGGAAGCGCACCGTGTTTTCGCCGATGTACTCCAGATTGGTCAGGAACTCAAAATCGCCGGTTTGCATGTTGACATACAGGCTTTCCTCGACATAGGGTGTATCCACTTCGATATATGCGCCTGGCTCGCAAGTACCGGAGATCAGCATCTGGCGGGATTCGGTCTCATTTTGTACGGACGTATCCAGCTCGATCTCAATTTCAAGCTGCGCGCGGTAGATAATTACGTCGCGGCGGGTTTCGAGATGGTTCGGCGTGCGCACAAGGATGGAAATGACATTGTCGCCAATGGGATAAATGTTGACATTGGCCGAAAGCAGGCCGTTGCGGTCTACCACGTCGGTCACGTCTTCGCCATTGACCAGCACGGTGCTGCCCGGCACCACTTCCACCTCCAGAGGGTAGACGGAGGTAAACACGGTCAGGTTGTCCTCCGCCGGGCTGATGACCTCGATGGGGGATTCGGGCGGCGCGATATTCAGCTCAATGGTGGGAAGCTGCGTGCGCGCGCCATTTTCTTCGATCAGAACCGGCGAGAGGCCTACTTCGGCGCTTTCCACGTTTTCGATATCCACGCCTTCAAACCAATCGCTGTCGGCAATTTCCACGCGCGCCACATGTCCGGCGACGATGGCGGAACGCTGCAACTCGGGAATATAGATCTGGTCGCCGTCGTTTGCAAAGAAGCTGATCAAATGGGCGGAGCGGCCATCGTCCAACGTAATTTCGCTGACCACCGGCGTGCGCTCGCCGCGCGTATAGAGGCGCTCGATCTGGTAATCTTCCATCCAGAAAGTGAGCTTGTAAATGGCAAAACCGATGACAAATATGGCCACCAGCGCGCCCAGCACAAACAGGATCACACGCACAAGACGGCGATCCCAAAAACTCTGCGGCCGGTCGGCAAGGCTATCAATATGTTCGGGAAGCGGCTGGCCGCACGAGGGACAGATGACGTCCGAAGGGCCAAGCGGCTTATGGCAATAGGGACACTTCAAATGGGAAACCCTCCAAGGAAAAATTTTTCCGCCTACATTATACTATATTTCCGCGCAAATTGCACGCCCCGACAGGGATTTTCATATTTTTACCCCATGTTCTATCGACAATCGCCCAAGTTATGCTATAATACAAGGTGGATAAGTTTGGAGGTGGGCTATGGACATCTTTGTCGAACAGGTGGCGACGCGCAAAAACCGGGCGCTGTGCGAGGTGGCCTATTACGCTGCCTGGGTATTTCTTGTGGCTTTTGCCCTGGTCGGGCTGTCCGGCCTGATGAATATTATTTATACCAATGCGGATGGCGGCATAGGTTTTCGCCCGTTGGCGCTTATTATGGCCATCGTGTTTTTGGGAGCGGCGTTTTTGCTTTGGCGTGCGTCCATGCGCCTGCGCACGGAATACGATTATTCCTTTACCAACGGTGTGGTTGATGTAGCGCGGGTGATGAATGGCAAAAAGCGCGTTTACCTGACCAGTTTTGAAACCAAGGATCTGCGCGCTGCCGGGGAGGAAGGCTCTTCCGCCTATCGGGCCTGTGCGCGGGAGAATGGCGTGCAAACGCACCGCTGGTACTTAAATAAAGAAGCAAAAAAGTATTTTTTCTTTTTTGAAAAAAAGGGCGTCAGGCATCTGGTAGTGCTTGAACTCAACGAGGAAATGGCCGAAGCGATTTTTAACCGCCGTTTTCTGGCGGCGGGCGTATGGGATGGAGCGTATAAAAACGTATGAAGGCATATCTGGACAACAGCGCCACCACGCGCCCCACAGAGGGCGTGATTGAAGCAATGGCGCATTGCATGCGGGAGGGCTGGCACAATCCTTCCTCCATTTACGGCCCGGCGGTGGAGGCGTTTCGCCAGGTGCGCGCCTGCCGCGAGGCGGTTCTTGAAAAGCTCGGCGCGCCGGGAGAACGGTTGATTTTCACCTCCGGCGGCACTGAGGCCAACAACCTGGCCATTCTCGGCGCTGTGGGGCGCATGCGCGGCAAACAACTGGTGGCCGTGAACGCCACTGAGCACCCTTCTGTGCTGGCGGCCTTTGACCGCCTGCGGGAAATGGGCCATGAAGTGCGCATCTTGCCCGTGGACAGTGAAGGCGCGCTTGACTGGGTGGCGCTGGAAAAGGCAGTTGAGGACGGGGCCAGCCTGGTAAGCTGCATGCAGGTCAACAACGAAACCGGCGCGGTGCTGGACTTAAAGCGCCTGCGCCGCACGGTGAACGGCCGTGCGCTGATTCATGTGGACGGCGTGCAGGGCTTTTTGCGCCTGCCCTTCCGCCTGGAAGACGTGGACATGTACACCCTCAGCGCCCATAAGATTCACGGCCCCAAGGGCGTGGGGGCGCTGGCGGTGAAAAAGGGCCTGCGTTTGCTTCCGCAGCACATCGGCGGCGGGCAGGAAGAAGCCCTGCGCTCCGGCACGGAGAATACCCCCGGCATCGCCGGCCTTTTTGAAGCTGTAAAAGAGATGGACGCCTCCGGGTTGATGGAGAAAAAGCTGCATATGGTGGAAGCGTTCCAAAAGGCCGTGCCCGAGGCGCTTGTGAACGGCCCTGCCCCGGAAAAGGGCGCGCCGCACATCCTCAACATGAGCTTTCCCGGCGTGCGCGGCGAAACCATGCTGCACGCGCTGGAGGCCGAGGGCGTATATGCCTCCACCGGCTCGGCCTGCTCGTCCAAAAAGCGCAAGGTTTCGCCGGTGCTGATGGCCATGGGATTGCCGGTGGAGCGCGCCGAGTGCGCCCTGCGCTTCAGCCTTTCGCCCTATACCACCGTAGAGGAAATCGACTACGCCGCCGAGGTGCTGGGCCGCGTCTGGCCGCAGCTGAGGCGCTTTCAGAGGAGATAGAGATGAGAGAAGTATTGCTGGTACGCTTCGGGGAAGTCCACCTCAAGGGACAGAACCGCCCCTATTTTTTGAAAACGCTCACCGAAAACGTGCGCCGCGCCGTCAAGCCTTTGGGCGGGCAGGTGTGGCTGGCGGATTCGCGCATCTACGTTTCCGGCGTAGAGGATATGCGCGCCTGTGGCGAGCGCGTGCGCCGCGTGTTCGGTGTGCATTCGGTCAGCCCGGCCTGGGAGCTGGACAAGGATTTCGAGGCCGTAGCCGCCAAGTGCGTGGAGCTGATGCAGCCCCTCTCCGGCACGTTCAAGGTGTTCGCCCGCCGCTCGGACAAGCATTTTCCCATGGATTCCATGGAGATGGCCCGCGAAATCGGCGGCCGCGTGCTGCGCGCCAATCCCGATTTGAGCGTGGATGTGCATCACCCGCAGCATAAGCTGAATGTGGAAATCCGCGACCATGCCTATGTGTGCGTGGAGGAATGGCAGGCCGTGGGCGGCATGCCCATGGGCACGGGCGGCAAGGCGGCGCTGCTGCTCTCGGGCGGCATCGACAGCCCCGTGGCCGGCTATCAGCTGATGAAGCGCGGCGTGATTACCTGCGCCATCCACTTCCAAAGCCCGCCCTATACCGGCGAACTGGCGCTGGACAAGGTGCTCAGGTTGGCGAAAATCTTGGGCGAATACGAAAACGGCATGCGCGTGTACCTGGTGCCGTTTACAAAGATTCAGACGCAGATTCACGAAAAATGCCCGGACGCGCTGGGCACGCTGCTTACGCGCCGCTTCATGATGCGCATTGCCGAACGCCTGGCCCGCGATTTCGGGGCCATGGCGCTGATTACCGGCGAGAGCCTCGGCCAGGTGGCCAGCCAGACCATGGAAGCCATCACCTGCACGGACGCGGTGGTCAATATGCCCGTGTTCCGCCCCCTGATTGGCATGGACAAGTTGGAGATCACCGAAATCGCCGAAAAAATCGGCACCTATGAAACCTCCATCCTGCCCTATGAGGACTGCTGCACCGTGTTTACCCCGCGCCATCCGGTCACTAAGCCGAAGCTTTCCACCATGCCCGACGCGGAAAAGAACCTGGACATCGAGGCGCTGGTGGCCGAGGCTGTGGAAAACACCCGCATAGAGATTGTATGAACGTAGAAGCGTATATTGAGCATTTGAAAAACAGCCCGTCGTTTATGAAAAACGTCACGGAATGGCGCGTTTTGCCGCCGCGGGAGGCGAAGTATGCCGATTTCCCGGACGGGCTGGACGCGCGCCTTGTGGAAGCCCTGGCCCGCCGGGGCGTGAAGCGTCCGTACAGCCACCAGCGCCTCGCCATCGACGCGGCGCTGGCCGGGGAAGACCTCGTGGTGGTCACGCCCACGGCCTCGGGCAAGACGCTTTGCTACAACGTGCCTGTGCTCAACGCCATTTTGCAAAACGAGGCCAACCGCGCCCTGTACCTGTTCCCCACCAAGGCACTTTCCAGCGACCAGACGGCGGAACTGTACGCCATCATCGAGGATATGGGCGCGGAGGTCAAAGCCTACACCTACGATGGCGACACCCCCGCCTCGGCGCGCACGGCCATCCGGCAGGCCGGGCATGTGGTGGTCACCAATCCGGACATGCTGCATCAGGGCATTTTGCCGCACCACGCCAAGTGGGTAAAGCTGTTTGAAAACCTCAAATACGTGGTCATCGACGAAATTCACGCCTATCGCGGCGTGTTCGGCTCCAACCTTGCCAACGTCATTCGCCGCTTGAAGCGCATCTGCCGCTTTTACGGCGCAAACCCCACCTTCATCTGCTGCTCGGCTACCATCGCCAACCCGGCGGAGTTGGCCGAGGCCATGATCGGCCGTCCGGTGCGCTTAATCGACGAAAACGGCGCGCCCGCGGGCGAGCGGCATGTGGTGTTTTACAACCCGCCCGTGGTCAACCGGCAGCTCGGCATTCGCGCCGGCTCCATTCCGGAAACGCGCAATATTGCCGCCGGGCTTTTGCGCGCTGGCGTACAGTCCATCGTCTTTGCCCGCGCCCGCCTCACCGTGGAGGTGCTGGTGCGCTATTTGAAGGACATGGTGCGCGACCCTCTCGGCAACGCCGGGCGCGTGCGCGGCTACCGCGGCGGCTATCTGCCCACGCAGCGGCGCGAAATCGAGCGCGAGCTGCGCGCCGGCAACATCCTCACCGTCGTCTCCACCAACGCGCTGGAGCTGGGCATCGACATCGGCCAGCTCGACGCATGCGTGCTGTGTGGATATCCCGGCACCATCGCCAGCACATGGCAACAGGCCGGGCGCGCCGGGCGGCGGGGCAGCAAGAGCCTGATGATTCTCGTGGCCAGCTCCGGTCCGCTCGACCAGTACATCGTCAACCATCCGGATTACTTTTTCGGCCAGTCGCCGGAGCGGGCGCTCATCAACCCGGACAACCTCTATATCCTCTTAAATCACATCAAGTGCGCCGCCTACGAGCTTCCCTTTGCGGACGGCGAACAGCTCGACGGCGTGCCGGATACGCAGGAGCTTTTGGACTACCTCTGCGACCAGGCGATTTTGCGCCATGTAGCCGGGCGCTACTACTGGATGGCGGAGGAATTCCCGCAGGCTGGCATCAACCTGCGTTCGGCCAGCGACCAGAACTTCCTCATCGTAGACATCACCGACCCCAAGAAGCACCGCGTCATCGGCGAGATGGACCGCTTCACCGTGCCCATGCTTCTGCACCAGTACGCCATTTACATGCACGAGGGCAGGCAGTATCAGGTGGAGAAGCTTGACTTTGACGACAAGAAGGGCTATGTGCGCCGCGTGGACGTGGGCTACTACACCGACGCCGATCTCACCACCAGCTTAAAAGTCCTTGACGAGTTCGACCGCGTGCCCTCCGGCTCGCTGACGCGCTCGCGCGGCGAAGTGCTGGTCAGCTCCATCGTCACGCTGTTCAAGAAGATCCGCTTCGATACCCACGAAAACCTCGGCTGGGGCCCCGTGACCCTGCCAGAGCTGGAAATGCAGACCACCGCCGCCTGGTGGACGTTGCCCGAATGGCTAGAGCGCGATTACGAGCGCGAGCTGGTAAAAAACGCCATGGTCGGCTTGGCCCACATCCTCCGCCATATCGCGCCCATGTACCTGATGTGCGCCGCGCAGGATGTGCGCGTGGTCTACCATGTGCGCGATCCGTTCACGGGCCGTCCCACCATCTACCTGTACGATTCCATCCCCGGAGGCGTCGGCCTGTCCGACCGCGTGTTTGAGATGGATAAGGAAATCTTCCGCCAGGCGCGGGAAGTGCTCGCCGCCTGCCCCTGCGAAAACGGTTGCCCGAGCTGCGTGGGCGCGACGGCGGGGGAGGGCGCCAAGGCGACGCTGATGGATGTGTTGAATAGGATGCTTGCAGAGTAGGGAAGGCCTTTTGCGGCAGGGAAGAAAAAGGAATCTGCCCGTCGCGCGGGACGTCGAAGAAATGCCCTTATAAAGAATGCCGGACGGCCGTCCGGCGGGGGAAGGAGGCAAATCCCGTGAGCGCTACCGTTCGCAAGGCCTTTCGCCCCATGCTCCCCGGCCTGTGCATCGCGCTCGCGGCGTTCATGGCCTCGGCGTTGGAAGCGTTTGCCTACGGCCCGCATGAAAGCGGTATCGTCTATCTTCTGTTGCCGCCGCTGGGGCTTCAGATGCTGATTCTCTGCATCGCCTCCATGGTCGCGCGGCAATGGCGTCGCGCCGCCGCCTTTGCCGTGGCGCTCGCATCCTGTGTCATCTGCTTTCAATGGCTCTATGGCCTTACCTTGTAGGATTGTTTTCCGATCTCTGCGGTAAAGCGCACGCCGCCGTCAGTGTTTTCCAGGCGGCAGGGGATGCCGTGCAAGTCCATGATGCAGCGCACGAGATAAAGCCCGAGGCCGCTTCCGCCCGAGGCGCGGCTGCGGGAGGGTTCGACGCGGGCAAAGGGCCGGAAAATGCAGTTTAAAGTATCCTCCGGGATATGCGCGCGCGTGTTGTCCACGCAGAGGAGGCGCGCATCCAGGCGTACACGGATTTCCGCACCCGGGGGCGAATAGAGGATGGCGTTCATCAGCACGTTGTCCAGAGCATTGGAGAAAAGCCCCTCGTTTCCATAAATGAGTACATTTTCGCAAATATCCTCTGTCAGCAGCATTTCCCGCTGTTCAATCAGCTCCGCGTTTTGCGCAAGCAGCGTTTTGAGCAGCGAGGACAAATCGACGGGCTTTTTTTGCATGTCGTAGTGGCTGGATTCGATGCGGCTGATGGTGAGGATTTCCCGGATCAGGCCGTCCATGCGCGCCGTCACCTGCAAAGCGCGGGCGAGATACTTCTCCCGGTCCTGATATACGCCCACTTGCGCCAACATGCCGCTGATCTGTCCCCGGAGGATGGTCACCGGCGTTTTTAATTCATGCGAAGCGGCGGCGAAGAAAGCGGTGCGCTGGCGTTCCAGCTCGCGTTCGCGGTCGATATCGCTTTGCAGCGCGGCGTTGGCCTTGCGAAGCTGTTCAAGCGCCCCGGAGAGGTTTTCCGAAAGGTGGTTCAGGCTCTCGCCCAGCGCGCCGATTTCGTCGCTCCGCTTCTTTTGCCAGCGCGCGCCGAAATCCTGCGCCGCCATCTTTCCGGCAATGCGGCTCAACGCCACGATGGGACGGGTGATGGTGCGCGAATAGAGGCACGCTCCCAGCAGGGAAAGCGCCAACGCCATGCACGTCAGGTATGGCAGGAGCGTGCGCATCGCTTCCGTGGCCTGGTTCACGGCTTTCATCGCGCCGACGATTTCCAGATTTGCCGTCTGCCCGTCCGCAAAGGCGACTGCGTAACGGCGCTCATAGCCGCCGTAGGCGTCGGAGACGGCTACCTGCTCGACCGCTGTGGCGGTGTTGTCCGCGACGGAAGCCGCGTTTTCGCTGCTCGCGTCTGTGCTGCCCGCCGCCATCGCGTCTTCTTCTACGACGGCTTCGCTGGCGACGCCCTCCTCCGCGGCATATTCGGCTGCCGCGTCCTCGCTGGCGACGGTTTCTTCCCCGGCCGCCTGGGGAATGTTGTCAAACCACACCAGGCCAGCGCTGTCCGTCAGGCGCAGCCCGGCATTTTTCTCCCGGGCAAAGCGCTCCAGAATCTCCCGGCATTCCGCGGCGGTGGTTTTTTCCAGGCCGGCCACCAGCGCCGCCGCCTGCCCGTCCAGTTCTTCTTCCAGCAGGGCGGTATAGGAAATCGGCGTGAGATAGGCGATGGCGCCGTAGGTGATGGCACAGGCGAGCATGATAAAGCCAAACGTAAGCAGGAAGATGCGCAAGGTCAGGCTGCTTTTAAGCCTTGTCAACACGGTAGCCCACCCCTCTGACGGTTTGAATGTAATCCGCGCCCAGCTTGCGGCGCAGGTTCTTGATGTGGCTATAAATCACCCGCTCGTCGCCGAAGTAATCGTAATTCCAGATGCGGTTGAGAAGCATTTGATAGGTCATTACCCGGCCCTGATGCTGGATCAGCTCCCGCAGACACTCGAATTCCCGGTTGGTCAATTCCAGGTTTGTGTTCCCGCGCATGGCGGTGTAGCCGTCCAAATCCAGCGTCAAATCCCGGTAATAGAGCAGATTGGAGGCTTCCTGCCCATTGCAGCGCCGCAGAACCGCCTTGATTTTGCGAAGCAGCACCGGCATGGAAAATGGCTTGGTCACATAGTCGTCGATGCGCAGGTCGTAGCCGCGAAGCTGGTCGTTTTCGTCGTCCAGCGCCGTAAGCATGATTACCGGCACGCCGGAGCGCTTGCGTATCCATTCGCACACGCCGAAACCATCCAATTTCGGCAGCATCAAATCGAGCAAAACCAGATCGAATTGCGCGCCGGCAAATACGTCCAACGCCTGCAAACCGTCCGCGGCGGCCGCTGTTTCATAGCCGGCTTCCCCCAGCCAGGCGCAGAGCATTTCGGAAATATCAAAATCGTCCTCGACAATGAGTATACGCTGCATACGTTCATCCCCTTCCGCGACAGTATAACACATTGATTTGGATTTTGTCTGAAGATATGCAAAAAGGCCCACCGGAAAATCCCGGCAGGCTGCGCCTTCAAAGTCAATCCGCGCTTGTCACCCGCAGGCCGAGCAGCTTTCCCGCGCCCGTCTCGTCAGGTTGCGCGTAGTCGCGGATGGTTTCCACGTCGATTTCCCCCGCGTCGTTGTAAAAATTGGTCATCGTCCCTGCAAATTTGCCGCTGGAAAAAGATTCGCCGTTGCTCGTTTTTACATCCAGAAAACTGCGCACGGTCCTGCCCTGATAGGTCAGCGCCTCGCGACTTACATCGTAGGTAAGACCGAATGGAGCATAGGGAGCGCAGAAGGCCGCCATTTCCTCCGCCGTCCACGGCTCGCCTTCGCTGGCGGCGCTTTCGGATACGGCAGAATCCGCGTCGCTGGATACGCGCAGGCCGGTGAGCGCTCCGCTTTCGTCGCGCACGGCCTTTACGTCGATCAGGCCCTCTTCGTCCGTATGCTCAAGGATCAGGGCGTACCGGCCGTTTTCCTCCATCAAATCGGAAAACGAACGCACACGCGCGCCCTGGTAGTACAGCGCGCCCTGCGCTTCGTCATAGCGCAATCCGTAGGGCGAGTAGGCGGCGAAATCCGCCGCGGTGGCTGGGTTGCCATCTTCAATGGCAACGGCTTCCTGCATGACTGTTTCGACCGCATTTTCTGTGCTTTCGGCGCTTGCGCTCGCGTCCGCCGCCTGGCTTTCGACGGCAGAGGAGAGGCTGGCTTCTGTGTCTTTGGCCACGTCCGCGCTGTAATCCTGCGTGAGCGGCAGTACCCGCTCCGCCTCGCCGGGCACCTTGACCGTGACTTGGCCGTCTTCGATGATGAAGGTGATGCCATCGATTTCGTAAGCGCCGTTTTCGCCGCAAATTGTGTAGGTTTTGCCGCCGACGTCCACGGCGGTGGTCTGCGCCAGCGCTGGCAGCGACAGAAGCATCGTCAGTGTGAGGAGAATTGCAATCAGTGTCTTTTTCATGGTGAATCCATCCTTTCTTATTGGGGATGGATTCAGTATAGCGCCCGATTCTGGTTTGCCCCTGAACGGCGTTTGGAGATTTTCTGAAGACGCGCGCAAGCGCCGTCACAGGCGGCGGGCGCAGGCGGACTGCAAAGGGCAGGCGTCGCAGCAGGGCGTTTTCCGGCAAACGGCGATGCAATGTTCGAGAATCAGCCAGTGATATTGCCCGTAAACCCGCGCGTCCTCCGGCAACCCGGATTCAAAGAAATTTCGGATGGCCGCGTCGTTTAGAAAGGCGTAGCCGAGGCGCTTGAGCAACCGGCGCGTGTAAGCGTCGATGACGAATGCGGGGCGGTAAAAGGCGTATACCAAAATCACGTCCGCCGTCTCCGCGCCTACGCCGCGAATGGCGAGCAATTCCCCGCGCAGCGTCCCGGTGGGCACGCGCGCGGCGGCCTGATGGTCAAAGTTGTATTGCCTAAACCACGCCGTCAATGCCTGGATGGTACGGGCCTTGGCCCGGTAAAAACCGCAGGGGCGAATCAGGCGCTCCAATTCCTCCGTGGACAGGCCCGCCACGAATTCCGGCGTCAGCCGGCCGCCCAGCGCCGCGCAGGTTTTCAACACATTGCCCCAGGCCGTGTTCTGCACCAATACTGCCTGAAACATCACGGTATACGCCTCGTCCGACCACCAGCGGGGTTGGCCGTAGGCCGCGCGCAGGGCATGGTAAAGTTCTTTTGCGCTTATCGACATTTTTCCTTGCGCGGGCAGCTGTTGCGCGCCGCGTCCTTTCCCGCCGGTTTGCGAATCTGTTCGTGGTAAAAGTAGTTCACCATCACCGGCGGAGCCGCAAAGGGCCTGCTTATGCTGTCGTCGTTGACGGCGTAGTCGAGGCCATTTTGGGCGGCGAAGTTCCTCAGCCGTTCGTCCAGCGCCTGCCAGTAACTGCGGTCGCCTGCCTGATAGATTTCCCGGTACAGGGGCAGAAGACGCGGGTATTTTTCCTGGATGTATGCCAGGATGGCCGTCTTGTAGCCGCCGCGCAGGTTGAGGTTTTCCAGCCAGACCAGGTTGCAATATCCCCTGACCTTCCGAATGATTGCCTCTGCATCGGTGATGCCGGGGAAGATGGGCGATATAAAGCAAGTAGTGCGCACGCCGGCGCAGTGGAAGGCTTCCATAGCGGCCAAGCGCCGTTCGATGGGCGCGGCATTGTCCATGTCGCGGCGGAAATCCTCGTCCAATGTGTTGACCGACCAGGAAACCCGGGCGTCCGGAAAGGATTTGATCAGGTCCAAATCGCGCAAAACCAGATCGCTCTTGGTGGCGATGCTGATTTTCGCACCACTGCCCTGAAGCTGCTCAAGCAGGGCTTTGGTGCGCCCGAAGATTTCCTCCTGCGGCAGATAGGGGTCGGTAACGGAGCCGATGAACAGCTCCTTCCCTGCGTATTTTTGCGGATTTTGGATTTCCGGCCAGTTTTTTACATCCAGAAACGTTCCCCATGGCTCCGTATGGCCCGTAAAGCGCTTCATGAAGGACGCATAGCAGTATTTGCAGCCGTGCGTGCAGCCCACATAGGGGTTGACGGAATACTCGCATACAGGCAGGTTGGATTTGGACAATATGCTGTGCGTCTGAATATGCCGGATGAGCGCTTCAGCCATGGCGTACCCCTCTTAAAAACGATTTCTGCACGCCCTGCACAACGGTATCCTCCGGCCGCAGATGTCCCAATAGCAGGGGAGAAGTGGGGTCATGGTACTGATAATTCTCAAACGCCTTGCGGGGATTCTTGTTCGCATAACAGTATTTGCAGCCGTTCATGCAGGTATCGTAGGCCCCGATATCCCGGCTTTCGATGCAGTGGCAGCCCTGCCGCATTCCCCGGTGTTTCAAATCCCGGAAGGAAAGGCTGTTGGCTTTGCCAAGTATATCCAGCGTCATGCAGCCGGAGGCATGGATGCCGTAGCGGGTGAAATCCCCGTTTGTGCCGCAGGTTTGGATGTGCAGGCCGTATTTGCCCGCGATCGCGCCCAATCCCCGCGCCAGCGCGTCCATATCCCAATCGGACATGGGAATGATTTCCGGCATATTGGCCTCCAGCTTTCTATACATTTCCACAAAGCTGAAGATGCAGCGGTCTACGTAGGGAGAGAGCGCGGAGGCCATGCGCTCGAAGGTTTCCAAGTGGCGCTCAATCGTGTATTTGCGCGTCAGCAAAACCGGGTCGTAGCGCCAGGCAAGGCGCTGCTTTCCCACCAGTTTGGAAAGCTCCTTGAGCGTTTCCATGCTTTCGGCAATGGAGGGGACGCCCGGTTCCACGTCCTTGCCATAGGCAGTGATGGTGTAGTGGAAGTAGGTGGGAAAGCGCCCGGTGATTTCGTGCAGCTGCGGCAGGATGGGGCGGTAGTTTTTCGAGCAGAACACCACGCAGTCCACCTTATCCGGCGTCAACTCGTAGCGCATTACCTTGTTGGGAAACAGGGGATTGCGCGAAAGCACATACCCCTCTGCAAAGCGCCGCAAAAGCCAGTCGGTATAGTATTGCACGGTATCCGTGCGCCCGCCGGTGTTGATAATCATGATTGCACCTCCTGCGCTTCCTGAAATCTTCTACGCATGCCCTGCGAAAAGCGCGTGGTCAGCCGCACCAGTTCGGCGATATCCTCCCCGGGCAGCTCCGCCATGGCCGCGATTTCCGCGTCGGCGGCGGGAGGGATGATTTTTTCCACATATTCGCGTCCCGCATCCGTAAGGCGGATAATTTTGCTGCGGCGATCTGTCGCAGATTCGCTCAAAGTGACATAGCCTTTTTTTAGAAACTTTTTGATGATGGCGCTGACGGTCTGCTTTGTTGCGGACAGGCGTTCGCAGATCTCCGCCTGCATACAGCCCTCCGGCGCAAACCAGATCAAATCCAGCACGAAAAGCTCCTTTGCGGTCAGGCCGTGGCTGCGCGCGTACATCTCATAGGCGGCGAACTGCAAATCCCGCAGCCTGCAATATTGATTGACATATGCGCGCACTT
>DVFZ01000009.1 GCA_018712945.1 Candidatus Pullichristensenella stercorigallinarum
GAAGACGATGCGGCGGATGGAGACGCCTTTGAAAGCGACGTTGATGAAAGCGCCGGCGTGTTCGCCCCGGTTGAACGCCGTCCGCTGGGAGGAGAGATAGATATGCAGGAGCCTCGCAAAATTGATACTGAAATGACCGAGCTTATGGCCGAGGGCCTGGGCGAGCGCACGCTCTCGCGCAGGGAGCGCCGCGAACTTCAGCAGCGCCGCGAAGCGGAGCGTGAAGCCATCGCCCCTGCCTCTGGCCATGATGAGGATATGGAAGACGGTGTGGACGAGCCCACGCGCGAGTTTATGCCCATTTCCCGGGAACGCGCAACCACGTCCTCTCGCGAAATTGAGCCGCCTGCCTCTCTGTTTGACGACGACGAAGATGAGGAGGAAATCGAGCCGCCCATCTCTCGCCGCGCCCAGCGCTTGCAGCGCAAGGAGGCGCGCCTGGATGAGGAATACGAGGACGAAGACGATTACGACGATGAGGACGAAGACGAGCCCGCGCCGAAAAAACGCTCTGCTCGTACTTCTCGCCGCCATGCCTACGATGAGGACGACGAAGACGATTACGACGACGATTATGACGATGACGACGACGAGGACGACGATTACGACGAGCCCCGTTCCCGTCGTGGCGGCCACGGCCGCCATCGCCGCCATGGCAGTCGGGATGATTATGACGACTACGACGATGACGACGATTATGATGATTACGACGACGATTATGACGACTATGATGACTATGACGACGATGAACGGCATTCCATCGGCCATCATATCCTCGGCTTCTTTAAGGGCCTGATCTTTATCCTGCTCGCGCTTTGCATCATCGTTCTGGCGATGAACATACTGCACAGAACGGGCACAGTGGACATCAGCGGTCTGCGCGATACGGTTCGCGAGTGGTCGCCCACGGCGGCAGATCTGTTGTTTGTAGCCGTTGGTGATGACGAAGGCGTCGAATCGACGGACGATGGCACGGCAGACGTGAATCAGACCGGCGAAGACGCAAACAGCGGCGTGACGGACAATACGGACGCGAACAACGCGGAAAATACCACCGACGCAGACGGCGCGCAAACTTCCGAAGGATCGACGGATATGGCGCCGGTTGCCCCGGTCGGCTGATTCGGGTCCGATACGGCGGGTCAATCAATGCATATAGCTTTGAACGACCCGCCTTTTTCTTAGGGGGGATGGTCGATGGCGGTTCCGCAGAAGGGGCGGCGCAAGCCGCCGCAAAAATCCGCGCGCAAACCAGTGCAAAAATCCACGCGCAAAAAAACGGCACGCAAAGGGCCTTCGCGGGGCGTCGTGGCGTTTTTTGCCGTCGTGGCGGCGCTTTTGGCGCTTTTGGTCATATTGATACGCACGCTTCTGAGCGGAAGCAGCGCGCCGGACACAGGCGAGGCGTCTTATATGGAAACACCCCCGCCAGAGGCAACAATTTCTGCCGCGACGGCCGAAGCGTTGGAATCAACGCCCGCCGTTACTCCTTCTCCCACACCGGGGCCGGGCGAATACATCGTAGAAGCGGTAGTTTCCCAACCATCACAATTCTCACTGGAGAGCATTGCCGTGGAAAACGGAGCGCGCGTGGATACATACGCGCGCACGCCCGAGATTCATATGGGGCTTTCCAACAGCTACGCCTCCATTGAGGGCGTAACCACCTTCCGTGGCAACAATTATCGCGACAGCGCCGCCTATGGAAACATTCCCAACGACCCAAAGCTGCTGGAAACCGTGTGGAGTGTGGCCATCGGCCAAATCGACGATTGGGGCGGCGTGGGCTGGACGGGGCAGTGCGCCATCGTGCACTGGCCGGAGGAAACGGTGCGCATCATGAACATCCGCGAGGAAAAACAGGGCGGGGACCTGACAGAGGTCATCTACGCTACGCTGGATGGGCGCATCTATTTCCTCGACCTTGAGGATGGCCAGGCTACCCGTGCCCCCATCAACGTTGGCGCACCCATCAAGGGCAGCGTCACGGTAGACCCGCGCGGTTATCCCCTGCTCTATGTCGGGCAGGGCATTCCCGAGGTCAATGGCCGCAGCGTGGATATCGGCACGCGCATCTTCAGCCTCATCGACCAGGAAATGCTCTTTTTCCTGGATGGCGACGACAGCTTTGCCCAGCGCTCCTGGTATGCCTTTGACGCCGCTCCGCTCATCGACGGCGAAACCGACACCATGCTGCAGGTGGGCGAAAACGCCATTCTCTATCTGGTACACCTGAATACGGACTACGACCCGGCGGCGGGCACCATCTCCATCGCCCCCGAGGTAGACCGCTATGTATTCCGTTCCAGCATTTCCGACCAGCCGGGCATGGAGAATTCCCTCGCCGTCTACAATCAATACGGCTATTTTGTGGACAATTCCGGCCTTTTGCAGTGTGTGAACCTCAATACGCTCACCTGCGAATGGGCCGGCGACGCGGGCGATGATACGGACGCCACCATTGTGCTCGAGCAGGAAGCAGACGGCGCGGTGGCGCTGTATACCGCTACCGAGCGCGAACACAGCGCCTCAACCAATGAATATGCCTATTTGCGCAAGATCAACGCTCTCACGGGCGAACTGATTTGGCGGTTGCCTGTACACGTATATACTTCTGCGGATAACGAAGGCGGCTCCTTCGCCACGCCCGCCTTGGGCAAGGGCGACTTGGGCGACTTGATTTACGCTCACATGACGCGCACGCCCAACGACGGCGCCACGCTGCTGGCCATAAGCAAGGAAAGCGGCGAAGTGGTGTGGCAGGCGGCCATGGGTTCGGGCGGCTGGTCATCGCCGGTGTGCGTCTACGCCGAAAACGGCAAGGGCTATGTATTGGTGGGCAGTTCTTCCGGCGCGCTGCGGCTCTACGACGGGCGCACCGGGAATATTATCAGCATTCTGGACTTGGAGGGCAACATCGAGGGTTCGCCCGCCGTATTCAACGACATGCTCGTGGTGGGCACGCGCTCCAAGCGCATCTTTGGCGTGCGCATCAAAGGAGGAGAAGCATGAAGTACATCCTGGCTTTGGATCAGGGAACCACCAGTTCCCGCGCGGTTCTTTTTGATGAAAACGGTGTGCCAGTCGCCTCGCATGGCGTGGAATTTCCGCAGCTCTACCCCAAGCCCGGCTGGGTGGAGCACCGGCCGGACGATATTTTGCAAAGCCAGATTAAAGCGCTGCGCGCGGCGGTGGAAAAAAGCGGCGTGCGCATCCGGGATATCATGGCCGTGGGCATCACCAATCAGCGTGAAACCACGCTTTTGTGGGAGCGGGATACGCTCAAGCCCCTCTACAATGCCATTGTCTGGCAGTGCCGCCGTACCGCGCCGCTGATCGAGCGTCTCAAGCGCGATGGACTGGGCAATATGCTGCGCGACCGCACCGGGTTGATTCCCGACGCCTATTTTTCCGGCACGAAGCTGCAATGGTTGCTGGATACCATCCCGAACGCGCGGGAACGCGCGGAACGGGGCGAATTGTGTTTCGGTACTGTAGATACGTTTTTGGTCAGCCGTCTGTGCGCCGGGCATCCGCATGTGACCGACGTCACCAACGCCGCGCGCACCATGCTCTACAACATCCACGAGCGTCGCTGGGACGAAATGCTTCTGCGCGCCATGGACATTCCCGCGCCTGTGCTTCCACAGGTGGTGGATACCTCCCAGGTGGTTGGCATGCTCGATAAGAGTATCCTCGGGCGCGAGATCCCTGTGGCGGCGCTGGTAGGCGACCAGCAATCGGCGCTGTTCGGCCACGGTTGCTTCGCGCCAGGCATGTCCAAAAACACCTATGGCACGGGCTGCTTTTTGCTGATGAACACGGGCGCACACCCGGTAAAATCCATCAGCAACCTGATTACCACCATCGCCTGGCAAATCGACGGCCAGCCGCGCTATGCCCTGGAGGGCAGCGTGTTCGTGGCCGGGGCAGTGGTCAAGTGGCTGCGCGATGAAATGGGGCTGATTTCCTCGGCGGCGGAATCCGAGGAAGTGGCCGCCTCCATCGCCGACAACGGCAACGTCTATTTCGTGCCTGCCTTTACGGGACTGGGCGCGCCCCACTGGGATATGTACAGCCGCGGTACCATCGTCGGCCTGACGCGCGGCACAGGACGGGCGCACATCGTGCGCGCGGCGCTGGAATCCATCGCTTATCAGTCCGCTGATGTGTTGGAAGCCATGAGCCGCGACAGCTCCACGCGCTTGAACGTGCTGCATGTGGACGGCGGCGCCAGCGCCAACGACTTCCTGATGCAGTTCCAGGCCGATATCCTCGGCACACGCGTGCAGCGCCCGGCGGTGATTGAATCCACAGCCTTGGGCGCGGCAATGCTGGCCGGGCGCGCCGTGGGGCTGTGGAACGATGAAGATTTGCGCGGCCTGTGCAAGAGCGACCGCGAATTCGTGCCCAACATGGACGAGGCCACCCGCCGCCATCTTTTGCGCCAGTGGCGGCGCGCCGTGGAAAAGAGCGGCGGCTGGGAGGAAGCCTGAAATCTGTTCAGAGGAAGGAAAACTGTGAAAGAAAACCGTTACGACGATCCCATATTCTTTGAAAAATACAGCCATATGCCGCGCTCGGAACACGGCTTAGAGGCGGCGGGCGAATGGGAAGCCCTGCAAACGCTTTTGCCCGACTTTGCACACAAGCGCGTGCTGGATTTGGGCTGCGGCTACGGCTGGCACTGCGCCTATGCGCTGGAGCACGGCGCGGCGGCGGTCACGGGCGTGGACATTTCCGAAAAAATGCTCGCCGTGGCCCGGAAAAAGACGGGCACGGGCAATGTTTCCTATATCCGCGCGGCGATGGAGGACGTGGACTTCCCCGACGGCTCATTTGACGTTGTGCTTAGCTCGCTGGCGCTGCATTACGTAGCCTCGTTTACGGATATGGCGCGGAAAATTTACCGCTGGCTCGCGCCGGGCGGGGATTTTGTGTTCTCCATCGAGCATCCCATCTTTACCGCTTATGGCAATCAGGACTGGTACCGCGACGCGGAGGGGAATATCCTCCACTTCCCGGTGGACAACTACTTTTTTGAGGGCGTGCGCGAGGCTGTGTTCCTCGGCGAGCGCGTCACCAAATACCATCATACGCTGACGACGGTTCTGGACGGCCTGCTCGCCTGCGGCTTCACCCTGCGCCGCGTGGTCGAGCCGCAGCCGCCCGCGCGGATGCTGGACATGGAGGGCATGCGCGACGAACTGCGCCGGCCGATGATGCTGCTGACGGCAGCGCGCAAGGCGTAAAAGGCGGCGAAAGCGGGGAGCCTGCGCCGTCAGGATTTGGCAAGGGCAACCGACGGTCAGAGGGATCCGAAACCCTGCCAGGCAAGGAAGCTTACAGGGCCATAAGCAACCGCAGATCGCATGTTTGCTGACGCAGAAAGCAAAAATTGCTTCCTCTTTTCCTTTAGAGAAAGCAATTTTCGCGTTTGCAATCTTTATCAGCGCTCTGGTGGAAAAAGTCGGGGCTTTCGCCGTCTTTCACGGGAGGGAATGGGCATGAACGCAGCCATCGAACGCATGATTGTGGAAGGCATGGTTATCAAGCGCAAGCGCGAACGGGCGCTGTTTGAGCTGTCGCATCCGCAAAAGCGCGACCACTTTCTCTGGCATATTGAGCAGTATTTGGAGCCGTCGTTTTTTCACCGCATTATCGTTGACGGCCCTGAAGACGCATATCCCCTGCTCAAAGAGCGGGGCGCGCCGGAGGATTGTTATATTCTCAGCCTTTACAAGGACATGGACGGCACATTTGTCCCGCTCCGGCAAGCAATGACCTGGGAGGGAATCCTATATGCCGATTTCATCTCCTGCATTCCCGGCCAGCTTGCCTATTGGCATGGCGAAGAAGGCGACCATTATCTGCTCTATTCGGATTGAGTCCGCCTGTCTCACAGGTTCAGCTTCATATCCCCGTATTTTATCCAGCCCTTTTTGCGCATGAACTCGGAAATGGCCAGCGACAGCGCCGCGGGCAGGATGATGTGCAACAGCAGTATTTTGAAGAGCACGCCGCTCTCCCCCGCCATCGCCGCCCAGGTGCCGAACTGGCCGACCAGGCCGGAGGTGCCCATGCCCGCCGAGGCGGAGGTGTTTTTCATCTGGAAAATGGTGGTCGCCAGCGGCCCGGTGATGGCTGAAGCGATGGTCGGCGGCAGCAGGATGGCCGGATGCGCGAGTATGTTGCCCACTTGCAGCATGGAGGTGCCCAGCCCCTGCGCAATCAGCCCGGCGACGCGGTTTTCGCGGTAACTGGACACGGCGAAGCCCACCATCTGCGCGCAGCAGCCAGCCGTGGCCGCGCCCGCCGCCAACAGCAGCCCCTCGCCCATCGCCTCGCCCTCGGCCACGGTGAACACCATCGCCGCCAGCGCCGCCGAGGAAATCGGCGCAGTCAGCGCCAACCCGAACACCACCGAAACGATGATGCCCATGGGGATGGGTTGCAGCGTGGTGGCCATTTCCAGAAACCTTTGCAGGGCGGCGACGGCGTTGTTGATGCCCGGCGCGGCCCATGTGCCCACCAGACAGCCGGAAACGATGGAGACGACGGGCACGACGATGATATCCACCTTCGTCTTGCCGGCGACGAGGTTGCCCAGCTCCGCGCCGACCACGGCGGCGAAATACGCTCCCACCGGGCCGCCGAGCTGATAGCCCAGCGCGCCCGTGGCGGCGGAGGAAAACATCGCCAGCGGCGCAACCTTCAGCCCGTAGGCGATGGCCACGCCGATGGCCGCGCCCACCACGGGCGAGGAGGCGGAGACAATCTCGCCAAAATCGGCCAGGAATGCCAGCGCCGGAATCATAGCCAGCTGCGAAAGAATCAGCCCGATGATCAGCGAGGCAAACAGGCCCAACGCCATGGCGCTCATAGCGTCGAGCAGATAACGACGATAAAACTTGCGCGCGATTTCTTTAAATTTCATACCCTTTTCCCCCGATAAATATTTGTTATTATGCTTCGCGCGCGCCGGGGAATCCTGGCGCGCGCGATCTTTGGTATGGTTGCGTTTTATTTTCCCGCCTTTTCCGCGTCCTGTTTGCGCAATTTGGCGCGCTGGATTTTGCCGGAAACGGTCTTGGGAAGCTCATCCACAAATTCGATAATGCGCGGATACTTATAGGGCGCGGTAACGCGCTTGACGTGGTTTTGCAACTCCTTTTTCAGCGCGTCGCTCGGCTCATACCCCTTGACCAGCACCACCGTGGCCTTGACCACCTGGCCGCGCACGGGGTCGGGCACGCCGGTGATGGCGCACTCGATAACCGCCGGGTGGCTGATGAGCGCGCTCTCCACTTCAAACGGGCCGATGCGGTAGCCGGAGGATTTGATTACGTCGTCGGCGCGGCCGATGAAGTGGTAATACCCTTCCTCGTCCGCCCACACCATGTCGCCGGTGTGGTACATGTCGTTGCGGAAGGCGTAGCGGGTCTGTTCCGGGTTCTTATAGTAGCCCATGAACAGGCCGCAGGGACGGCCTTTGGAAACGTCAATGCACAATTCGCCTTCCTCGCCGCGCTCCACATCCCGGCCGGTGGCGTCCACCACGCGGATGTGGTAATGCGGGCTGGGCACGCCGGTGGAACCGGGCACCGGCTCCATCCATTTGTGGGTGACGAGCAGCGGCGTGGTTTCGCTCTGGCCGAACGCCTCGTGAATTTTCACGCCGGTGAGGCGGTAAAACTGGTTGTATACCTCCGGATTGAGCGGCTCGCCCGCGCAGGTAGCCCACTTGAGCGCCGATAAGTCGTACCCGCTGAAGTCTTCCTTGATCAGGAAGCGGTAAATGGTCGGCGGCGCGCAAAAGCTGGTAACGCGGTATTTCGCCAGCATCGCGAGCATCTTCTGGGCGTTGAAACGGTCAAAGTCGTAGACAAAGTTGACCGCGCCGGCAATCCACTGGCCGTAGAACTTGCCCCAGCCGCACTTCGCCCAACCGGAATCGGCGGTGGTCAGGTGAATGCACTGGTCGTTGAGGTTGTGCCAGAACGCGCCGGTGATGAGATGGCCGAGGCCGTAGCGGTAATCGTGCGCCAGCATCTTGGGCATACCGGTGGTACCGGAGGTGAAATAGATGAGCATTACATCCTCCGCGCCGGGGTCAAAGCAGCCCTTCATGGTGTCCGGCGCTTCGGCGAGCAGGCGGTCAAAGTCCGCAAAGCCCTCGTGCTCTCCGCCCAGCGCGGCAATGGCGCGCAGATTCGGGCAATTCCGCTTTGCGGCGCGCACGTGCGCAAGCAGTTCCTCTTCGCCCACGCAGATGAGCGTGCGGGCGTCGGCGGCGTTTACGCGATAGGTGATGTCCTTTTCGTGCAGCTGATGGGTGGCGGGAATCTGAATGGCGCCAATGCGCATCAGCCCCAGCGCGCACAGCCAGTATTCATAGCGGCGCTTGAGCATCAAAAGCACCGGCTCGCCGGGCTGAACACCTAGGGCAAGCAGGGCGTTTGCCGCCTTGACAGACAGGCGCGAAAGCTCCGCAAAGGAAAAGATGCGCTCATCCCCGGCCTCGTTTGTCCAAATCATGGCGGGCTGGTCAGGGGCGAGACGGGCGTATTCGTCGATCACATCGCGGGCGAAGTTAAAATTCGCGGGCGCGGTATAGGTGTAGTTGTTGAGAAAATCTTCTCCGTCTTTATAATCGGGCTTGGTGAAACGCGACAGCAGATTCATAAATTCCTCCGTATTCTGCCTACGGGATCACCATCGCAAGAAACACGCATCGTTTGTCCCCAACAGCCTGCATGACATGGGGATGAATCGAGTCGTAATAGGCGGAATCGCCCTCGTTGAGAATCATATCCTGATCCCCAACCTTGAGGCGGAGCGCGCCTTGCAGCACATAGTCAAATTCATGTCCTTCGTGGCTGTTTGGCTCCATATCGGCGTTAGCGCCCGGCTCGACGGTCACCAGCAGCGGCTCGATCTTGCGGTGGTTGAAGTTGTAGGCGAGATTCTTGTATATATAGTGTTTGGCGCGCTTGACGGGCGTGCCCATGTTGCGGCGGGTCAGCGCGCAGACGCTCAAACGCGGCGCCTGTCCCGTTAAAAGCGTGGTGGTATCCACGCCATACAGCTCGCTCAGTTTGATGAGCAGGCTGATCGACATATCGACGCGGCCGCTCTCGTAGGCTTCGTATTCCTCCGGGGAAAGCTCCACCTTCGAGGCGACCTCCGCAACCGTGAGGTCCGAAATTTCACGCAGTTCCTTCACCCTTTGGGCGATCTGCCTGACCTGATCGGACACTTGAATCCCTCCTTCAACCATACAATTACTGATAGTATACCTTTTTTTGCCCGGCAAGGCAAGCGGGAAATGTTAAAAAGTATTGCGATGGTTTACAATTTATGGTAGAATCGAAACAGCAGAGGGATATTCTATATGTCCAAATGCGAAGAGGTGAAAGATATGTATCATCGCACAATCCTGATTCAGTACCGCCAGGGCGTTTCCCAAACGGACGCCTCGGGGATGTTGGGCGCGTTTCAAAACCTGCCGGGCCGGGTCAACGGGCTGGTCAACGTTTCCGTAAATCTTTTGCAGGGGGACTATGACGTAAGCATCGACCTGATTTTTGATTCCGAGCAGGCGCGGCGCAACTGCGCCTTTGACGATTCCTACCGCTCGGCCCTGACGTGGGCGCGGGACCTTTCCGACCGGATGGAAAGTACGGAATCTTCCGACGGGCAGTCCGCGCCTGTGGGCGACTTTGGCCTGCCGATGAAATGGCACAAGTTTCTCATCTATTTCGCGCTGTGGGCCGGGGCGGTGCTCAACCTGATTTCCGGCGCACAAATGTTTTTCATGGGCATAAACGCTGGCAACGCATGGCTGTATGAGATGACCTCCGGGCTGCGGGCGCTGTATATCGTCAGCGGCATCTTCATGATTGCCATCGGCGTGTTTCAGATTTTTACGCGCAGCGCTCTGGCGCGCTTTTCGCGCCGGGGGCCGCGCATGGTGGTGTGGCTCTATGCCTCGCTGGTCATCCTGAACGCGCTGGAAATCCTGATGGCCTGGCTTCCCTTCGGCGTGCCGCTCAACTACCTGTTGACCGCCGACGTGTGGTTCTATCTGATTGAAGGCGTACTGATGACGTGGGCAAACCAGGTGTACTACCGCAAACGCGCGGCGCTGTTTATCAACTGAGCGCGCCATGAAGTTTCGGTAAAAGCGCTTGCGGGGGCCGGTTTTGCGTGTTATAATGATAGCCGTAAATATGGCGATGACAAAGAGAGTACCCGCGTTTGACGCCCCCAGAGAGCCGCGCCCCGGCTGCAAGCGCGGCGGCCAGCAGGCGCGGCGAAGTTCGCTTTGGAGCCTTTCGCTGAAACGGCAGTAGGCGAAACGGCCTCATCCCCCGTTACCGGGATGCAAAGGCGGTTCCAATGAGCCGCAAATTTGGGTGGTACCGCGGAGCATGGCTTCGCCCCTTGCCGGGGCGAGGCTTTTTTGCACCCGCGCGTCGCGGAGAAAAGGAGTGTTTATTTTGGAAGAACAGCTTCGAGAAATTCGGGAGAAGGCGCTTGCGCGCCTGCAGGAAGCGCAGGACACCGCCTCTCTGGAGCAGCTACGCGTAAGCGTTCTCGGCAAAAAGGGCGAACTGACCGGTATTTTGCGCGGTATGGGCAAGCTGCCCGCCGAGGAACGCCCGAAAATGGGCCAGATGGTCAACGAAACCCGCGCCGCCATTGAGGAGGCGCTGGAAGCGCGCGCGGCCGTGCTGCGCGAAAAGGAAAAGGAAGAGCGCCTCAGGCGCGAGGCCATCGACGTGACCATGCCGGTGCGCGAGCGCTCCGCCGGCGCGCCGCACCCGATGAACAGTGTGCTGGACGAGCTTTTGGACATCTTTGTGGGCATGGGCTACGAAGTGGTGGAAGGCCCGGAAGTGGAGTATGACCACTACAACTTCGAGCTGCTCAACCTGCCCAAGAACCATCCCGCCCGCGACGCGCAGGATACCTTCTATATCGACGACAACATCGTTTTGCGCACGCACACTTCCCCCGTGCAGGCGCGCATCATGACCACGCGCAAACCGCCCATCCGCATTGTCTGCCCGGGCCGCGTGTACCGCGCGGACGAGGCCGACGCCACCCATTCCCCGGTGTTTCACCAGATGGAGGGCCTGGTCATCGACGAAGGCGTGACCATGGGCGATTTGAAGGGCACGCTGGACGCCTTTGCCGAGCGGCTGTTTGGCGAGGGCGTGACCACGCGCTTCCGCCCTTCGTTCTTCCCCTTCACCGAGCCATCGGCGGAAGTTGACCTGACGTGCGCAAGCTGCCACGGCGCGGGCTGCCGCATGTGCAAGGGCACGGGCTGGATTGAGGTGCTCGGCGCGGGCATGGTCAATCCCAAGGTGCTCGATATGTGCGGCATCGATTCCAAGAAATACACCGGCTTTGCCTTCGGCATGGGTCTGGAACGCATCGCGCTGCTCAAATACAACATTCCCAACCTGCGGCTGATGTACGAAAACGACCTGCGCTTCCTGGCGCAGTTCCGGTAAGGAGGGCAAGGCAATGAAAATTCCCATGAAATGGCTGCGGGAATATGTGGACGTGAATATGACGCCGCAGGAATACGCCTCCCGCATGATTATGACCGGCACCGCCGTGGAAGGCGTGGAAAAAACCGGCGAGCAGTTCGACGGCGTGGTGGTGGGCCGCGTGCTCACCTGTGAAGACCATCCCAACAGCGACCATCTGCACGTATGCACGGTGGACGTGGGCGGCGAAGCGCCTTTGCAGATTGTCTGCGGCGCGCCGAACGTGGCTGCGGGCCAGCTCGTACCGGTGGCGCTGGAAGGCGCGCATTTGCCCGGCGGCAAGATCAAGCGTGGCAAACTGCGCGGCGTGGAGAGCCAGGGCATGATCTGCTCCGGCCCCGAGCTGGATGTGCCCGATGGCCTTTATCCGCATGTGGGCGACGCGGGCATCCTGGTTTTCCAGGAGGAATACAAGCCCGGCACGGATGTCAAAGAGGTGTTCGGCCTCGGCGACGATATCGTCGATTATGAGATTCTCGCCAACCGCCCCGACTGCCTGAGCGTGTGGGGCATTGCCCGCGAAAGCGCCGCGGTGCTGGGCGAGCACTGCGTGATGCCGGAAATCCAGGTGGAGGAAGACGGCAAGGGGCTTTTTGAGGACTACGCCACTGTAATCGTGGAAGATACAGAAAACTGCCCCCGCTACTGCGCGCGCGTCATCGACGAAGTGAAGATCGGCCCCTCCCCCAAGTGGATGCGCGAGTACCTCTACGGCGCGGGCGTGCGGCCAATCAACAACATCGTGGACATCACCAACTTCGTGATGCTGGAAACCGGCCAGCCCATGCACGCCTTCGACCTTTCCAAGGTGCGCGACCAGACCATCGTCGTCCGCCGCGCGCGGCAGGGCGAGGAGCTTGTGACGCTGGACGGCAAAAAGCACATCCTTGACGACAGCATGCTCGTCATCGCCGACCACGAAAACGCCACCGGCCTTGCCGGCATCATGGGCGGCGAAGAATCGGAGATCGTCGAAGGCACGGTGCGGGTGCTGTTCGAGTCCGCCGCCTTTGAGCGCGCCAACAACCGCATTACCGCCCGCAAATTGGGCATGCGTACCGAGGCCAGCGGCCGCTTTGAAAAGGGCGTGTGCGCCGCCGGTTCCATGGAGGCGTTGGAGCGCGCCTGCATGCTGGTGAACATGCTGGGTTGCGGCAAGGTGGTGCCCGGGGCGTTCGACAGCTATCCCAACCCGATGGAGCCGCGTGTGGTGGAAGCCAGCGTGGAGCGCATCTGCCGTCTCAACGGCGTGCGCGTGCCCGGCGAGCGCATGGAAGATATCCTCAACGACCTGAACATCAACACCGTGCTGGCTGGCGATGTGCTCACCTGCGAGGCCCCCGCCTGGCGGCAGGATATCGAAACCGAAGCCGACATCGCCGAAGAAGTTTTGCGCATGGTGGGCTACGAGCACATCCCCTCCACGCTGATGCGCACCGAAACGATGGTGGGCTTCCGCTCCAACAAGCAGAAGCTCCTCTCCCGCGTGCGACGCGAGCTGGTGGGCATGGGTCTTTTCGAAATTCTCAACTATTCCTTCATCAGCCCCCATTGGCTGGAAAACCTCGGCATTCCCTCCACGGACTGGCGGCTCAAACCCGTGGAACTGCGCAACCCGCTGGGCGAGGATACCTCGGTAATGCGCACCACGCTGGTTCCCTCCATGCTCAACACGCTCTCGGGCAACATCCATCGCGGCGTGGGCGAAGCGAAGCTGTTTGAGCTTTCCACCGTGTTCGAGGCCCGCGAAAAGGGCGAGCTTCCCAACGAACACCCGACGCTGTGCGTGGGCGCGTATGGCGAAGATGTGGACTTCTACACCGTCAAGGAAATCGGCGTCTGGCTGGCGGCGGCGTTCGGCGTACAGTGCAAGGCCGTGGCGGACGGCGAGGTCTACTACCATCCCGGCCGCCGGGCCGTGTTGTTAAGCGGCACGCACTGCTTTGCCAGGCTGGGTGAAATCCATCCCGACGTGGCGGCGCGGTTTGACATTGACGGCCGCGTGTATGTGCTGGAGGTCGATCTCACCGCGCTGACGGCGCTTGCCAAGCCCATCTACGGCGTAAAGGAACTGCCCCGCTTCCCCGCCGTCTCCCGCGACATCGCCGTCGTGGTCAAGGAAAGCACGCAGGCGGGCGACATGCTCGATTGCATTGAGAAGGCCGGAGGCAAGACGCTGGAAGGTGTGCGCCTGTTCGACGTGTACCGCGGCGAAAAACTCGGCGCGGACAAGAAGAGCGTGGCCTATGCCCTGACCTTCCGCGCCAGCGACCGCACGCTGACCGACGCGGAAATCCAAAACAGCATGGACAAGATTCTCAAGGCGTTGGAGACAGGCTTCGGCGCGGAGATTCGCAAGTAAAAAACGGCGCGCGGGGCGGCGCTTCCCCGCGCGCTTTGAAAAGGAGAAAAGTATGCAGACCGGAAAAGCGGAATGGACTGTCAACGACACAAACACCGCCGCCTCCATGGCCAGCGGTCAACTGCCCGTGTTCGCCACGCCCGCGCTGGTGGCCCTGATGGAGCAGGCCGCCTGCAACGCCCTGGCGGGAACGCTCGATGAAGGCGTTTCCACCGTGGGCGCCTTCATCAGCGTTGAACATCTTTCGGCCACGCCGCTGGGTATGCGCGTATGGGCCGAAGCCACGCTGACGGCGCAGGAGGGGCGCAGTTACGACTTCACCATCGAGGCTTTTGACGAAGCCGGGCTGATTGGCCGCGCCACCCACAAGCGTGTGGCGGTCAAGAGCGCGCGCTTCCTCGAAAAAGCCGAAGCCAAGAAGAACGCCTGACAACGCCCATAAACTGTCTTAGCCCGGAGAAAATCGCAGGCCAGGGGCGTTGCCTTGCCGCAGCTTATAAAGACGGCCAACGCGGCAAACGATTTGCGTGGCAAGAGCGCCGCACGGCGCAATCGGGAGGACGTTATGGAAGACAAGAGCGCCTTGCGCCGGTGGGCAAAAGCCGCGCGTCAAGGCTGGGAGGAAGAATACCGGCAAAGCGCCGACGCCGCAATCGCCCGCCGGGTACTGGAAACAGAAACATGGCAGACGGCAGAGACCGTTTTTGCCTATGTCAGCGTCGGCCAGGAGATAGACACGCGGGCGCTGATTGAAGCGGCGCTTATGCAGGGAAAGCGCGTGTACGCGCCCCGTTGCGTGGGCAAGGGCGTCATGGAGGCGCGGCTTTTGCGCGGCCTGCACGAGCTGACGCCCGCCGCCTTCGGCCTGCTGGAGCCGACCGAAAGCGCCCCGGCCATTGCCCCGGAAGCAATCGACGTTCTTCTCGTCCCCTGCCTCGCCGCCGGCAGAGATGGCTATCGCCTCGGCTATGGCGGCGGCTATTACGACCGCTTTCTTGCCCGGGCGCGGGGCGTATCCATCTGCCTGTGCCGGGCGCGGGCACTGATGCCGGGCGTGCCGCGCGATGCGCACGACGCGCCGGTGGATTTTGTAATTACAGAAACGGAAATATGGGAAACGAAAAAGGGGCGCTGAAAAGCGTCCCTTCAGTCTGGCAAAATGGCGGACGAACGCGCCTTCAAGCCATTTCCGGTGATAAATTGAAAACCCTGGCTTCCCACCGCTTTTGAAAATTCTAAAAACCGGAAAAACGGGAAAGGATTTCCGCTTTCTGCGGTCCTGCCAAAGAAAACTGCTGCGCCGTCGGGCAGGATGTTGACCTTTTAGACAGTCTGAGGGAGCCGAAAGGCGTTCCCCTTTCGAATAAAAAGACGGCAAAACTCAATTCCAGCGTTCTGGCACTTTTCCATCATGGCAAATCCGGCAAATGCTTGCTTGCCAGCGCATATACCTGCCGTGCCGCCCGGCTGGACAGGTTCCAACTGCGCAGTTCCCTTCGCAACAAATCCGGATATTTCTTCCCTATGTCCTTGAGCGCATTCCCGACGGACTTGCGCGCGTATTCACTCTCATCCTCGCGGCGGGCGGCCAGAATCGCAATCGCTTCCCCGGGATGCTCACGAAAATAAGGGCGGCTCGTCCACACGCGCAACCCTTCGGAAACCGCGCGGCGCACATTGGCGCGGCCGTCGGCAAGCCATTCGCGAATCAGGGGCAGGGAGCGCTCGTAACCGGCGATGCGGCAGTGGTTGTCAAAGGCCATGGCCAGCACTTCCTGCACTTTCCAGCTTTTGTGCGCGCTGACGGTTTCGCGCAGAAAAGCCAGCGCCTCCGGTTCCGCGTGCGCCGCATAGCCGAGCAGCAGCACGCCTACCTCCAGAATCTGGAAATTGTCAGAGCTATACAGGGCAATGCCGGTTTGCCGGCATTGCGCCTCTGTATGCGCCCCGGCATAACGCGCCGCCGCATCCTTGACCAACCGCAAGCTGTCCTGTCGGGGTAGGATTTCTGTCAAGTACCGTTCAAAATCGTCCATTTGCGCCTCACAAAACCCGGCGCCCGGAAGGCGAATCCCTCCAGGCGCCGACGCATTCTTGGCTTTACCGCTCGATTTCCAGATCAAGCCACTTGCATTCGTCCTCGGTCAGTTTGATTTCCGAGGCGGCGATGTTCGTGCGCATCATCTCGCGGGTCACGGGGCTGGTGAGGGCGTAGACGTCCAAGTCTTTCTGGTTGAAAATCCACGCCATGGCGATCTGCGCCACGCTCATGCCCTTTTCCTTGGCGAGAATTTCGCAGCGGCGCAGGCGCTCGAAGTTCTGCGGATAGCAATAGCCCTTCATGCCCGCCTCGTCGAGCACCTCGCCCGCCTTTTCGGGATGGGCGCTGTCCAGACGGCCGGAGAAGAAGCCGCGGGCCATCGTCGAATAGGCAAATACGGGGATGTTATTCCTGGCATACCACTCGCGGTCGGGCTTGTTTTCCGGGCCGGAGATGGTCACGCACCCGCCGCCCCACGGGTCGCCAAGCTGGTCAGCCAGGCCAAAGTTGGGGCTGGCGACGGTGAAGGGCTGCAAGCCGTGCTTGAGAGCGTAATTATTGGCCTCCTCGGTGCGCTCGACCGTCCAATTCGAGCCGCCGAAAGCGCCGATCTTGCCCTCGTCGTAGAGGCGGTTGAGCACGTCCACGATCGGGCCGACGGGCACGGAGGGATCGTCGCGGTGCAGCATGTAGATATCCAGATGGTTGGTCTTGAGCTTCGCCAACGAATTGTGGGCGTCGTGGAGGATGTCAAAATCCGTCACGCGCTTGCGCCAGCGATTGTGGTGCGCGCCTTTGGTGAGGATGACCACCTTGTCGTGCAATCCGCGCGCTTCCAGCCACTCGCCCAGCGGTTCCTCGCCGTAGTGGTCGGAACAGTCAAAGCAGTTCACGCCCTCGGCGTACATATCGTCCAGCAGTTGAAAGGCTTCCTGCAGGCGCGCTTCAAAGTCCGGCGCGTCGCCGTTGACCGAGCGGAAGGCCGCGAACATCTTCGGCGTGGCGGTGCCGAACACGATGTGGGAAATGGGCTTGGACACATGATCGATATGACCGTATTGCATAAAAATACCTCCCAGTCAAAACCGTCTTTGGAACAGTGCCGGGAACGCGCGCCAGAGCGAATCAACGGCGGCGGGGATTTCCGGAATGCTCCGGAGCGGCGGCATATGCGCGCCGCCCTGTTTATACTTTAACACCGCCGGAAAACGATGTCAATCATGCTACCGTGAAAATCCGCGCTGTTTTTGGCGCTCCAGAAGCCTTCCATCCACCAGAGCGCACAGCCAGTCAACAAACGCCTGTCTCTGCTGGCCGGTGTATACCATGACCAATAAACACGCCGCAACCGCGCCGAGCAGCGCCGGAAGGACGAAGGGCCAGCCGCACGTCAGGGCCACCGCCGCGAAAAACGTCAGGCAGAACGCGCAAAACGCCAGGCTCCACCACGCACGCGCAAGCACAATCAGCGCGCCGCCGTTGCGAGGGTAAATTCTTCCCCGAAAGACCGCCCTTTCCCTGCTCATAAAAGAACGCTGCCGAACCAGGCGAAAGCCATCTTCGGAAACGCGGCCGCGGAATTGATAATGGGGCGAAAAGAAAAAAGCCGTGGTCGTATCGGTCACAGCCTCGATGCGCGCGCAAACCTCCTGCGGCAAAAGGCTGGTGCGGATGCGGTAAGATTCCAGAAGGGACAACATTACGCCTTTTCATCCTTTCCCGGCTTCGCCGCGCGCAGCAAAAACTCCCCCTCCACCAGAGCGCACAGCCGCGCGGCGAAGGGCTTCTCCCAGCCATGACGCATTTCCAGCAGCAAGGCTATGGGAAGCGCCAAGGCGGGAATCAGAAACAGCAGCGCCACAGCAAAATCCGCGACAACAGCGCAGATGCACGCAAGCGCACCGATAAAGGCGAAAGCGCCAATGAAAAAACCCAGCAGCCGGTGCTTCAGCCTGTCGATTTCAATGAGCGTGCCGCCCTCGCAGGGCAGCACCCGCCCGGTAAGGGCACGAAGATTGGCGCTCGGAAGGCGCGGGTTTTCGTGGAGCCTGAACCCCTGCGGCGAAACGCTGCCGCAATACCACGCTTCCGGCGGCGAAAAAGCTCTTTGTTCGGCGGAGAGCTTTCCGGCAATGCGTGTGCAGACCTCCTGTGGGGAAAGCGCCGTGCGAATGCGGAAGGGCGCGCGGTCAAGGTGTTTCCGCACGCTCCGCGCAGGAAACGGCCACGGTTGCCCCGCCGCCGCGCAGATTGCGCGCGCCACCCGCTCGTTGCGCAGGCGTTCGCCGTCCACCAGGACGCAAATGCTGTCGGCAGAATCCACCTGATCCCGCCAGGGAATTGACGCGATAAAAAGCCCCATCGTGGTCATCAGCACGGCGAGCACCCGCAGTTCCGCCAAGCCGGAAAGCCAGAACAGTATGAACATCGCCGCCATGACCGCCAGGAATATATAAAACGCCCCGCCGCTCCACTGAGACATGGCAATCAGCGAACCGTCCTGTACGGCGCGTATTTCTCCCTTCACGGCGCATGAGGCCTTTTCTTTCGGAAACAGAAATTCCTGCCGGTCCCATGCCGGTTCTAGCAGGGAAAAGCCCTCTTCGGATACGACGCCCTGATAGCGGTAACGGCGCGAGACGACCTGAAACGCCTCGTCGGGGAACGTCACCTCCCGCAATCGCGCGCAGACCTCCTGCGGCAAAAGGCTAGTGCGGATATAGACCATCCCGGCTTTATAGCGGCGCATATTCTCCCTCCCCGGCGCGTTCTGCGTATACTTTAGCATCCTGCGGCATGCTTGTCAATCCTACCCGAATTCTGCTGGAAACATATAAAAAAAGCACTTCAAAGGGCGTTGCTGTCTTGACAAGCGCGGGACGGCGGAGTATAATAAAAAGGCGTCCTGATTTGGGAATCGGGAGCCGAAGCGCCATGCGGGTTGAATCGGCGTGCGGGCGTGGCGGAATGGCAGACGCGCCAGATTTAGGATCTGGTGCCCCAGGCGTATGAGTTCGAGTCTCTTCGCCCGCACCAGTTTCCAAAAAGTACTTGCTTTTGCGCGCCGGATATGGTATAATAACCCTGTTTTGCGGTAGTAGCTCAGTTGGTAGAGCGCCACCTTGCCAAGGTGGAGGTCGCGAGTCCGAGTCTCGTCTACCGCTCCATTGCGCGGGTGTAACTCAATGGTAGAGTTCCAGCCTTCCAAGCTGGCTACGTGGGTTCGATTCCCATCACCCGCTCCAAAGCGCCTGCGGTAGTAGCTCAGTTGGTAGAGCGCCACCTTGCCAAGGTGGAGGTCGCGAGTCCGAGTCTCGTCTACCGCTCCATGTTCCGCCTGAAGTTTCAGGCGGATTTTTTATGCAAAGCATTCCGCTTGGGCGAGAACCCAACCAACCATTTTCCAGCAAATCAGAATGCGCCTGAATGGCGGCTTTAAGCATCATCCAAGGAAACCGGCGCATGTGCAGGCCGTGCAGGGCGCGCCGGTTCATGCGCCCGCAGGGCTTGGGCTGAGCCGGTGGTCATGATTGTACAAAAGGCGGGGCTTTTAAGCCTCGCCTTTCCAGGATGTTGACAAAATCAACAGACTGTCAGAGGGATGAGAAAGCCTGCAAGACAAGGAAGCAAACTTGCAGGCAAGGGAGCTTACATAGACGTAAGTGACCGCAGGCTGCTTGTGCAGCTGACGCAGGAAGCAAAAATTGCCTCTGGTTTTTCTTTGTTCAGGGCAATTTTTGCGTTTGCAGGCTTTGTCAGCGCTCTGAAAAGGCGGGGCTTTTAAGCCTCGCCTTTCGTTTCCCGCTTTTTGGGGCACATGATTTCCTGGATGAGTATAAACACGCCGACGGCCAGAGCGATATCGCCAATGCTGGCCAGTCCCGGCGTAATGAACAGCACGGGAATGGTATCCCCCAACCACCAGAGCGGGCCATCCCAGCCCACGAGCACGTATTCAACCATCTCTCCCCCGCCGACGCGCTCAATGATATTTGCAAACTGAGGATAATCGTACACCACCGGCGAAATGGGCATGCGGAAGCCGTTGGCTGCAATGACCACGAAATTCAATATGGAACCAGCCGCGATGGCCCAGAAAGACAGCCGGGCGCGGTTGAGCCACACAAAGGCAAAAATCAACGCATATTCCACACACACCGCTATGCCCAGCCAGCTCGAAGGCGGCCAAGGCAGTATGTTTTCAAGCGCCCCAAAAGAAAACTCCAAGGCATAGGCCACAATCGGCAGCCACAGCCCGCGCAGGGGATTTTCCAGATAGTGTGAAAGCTTTCCCCGGCGCGCATAGCCAACGATGATGGAGAGAACCAGGCATGCGAGCATCATCATGCGATTCGCCGCTCCTCTTCCGCTTTTCTCCGCATGGCGCGCATCAGCGCATCGACCATTCTGGGATCAAACTGTGTGCCGGATGCCTCTTGAATCAGACGCAGCGCCTTCTCCTGCTCCATCCCCTTGCGATAGGGGCGATCCGAAAGCATCGCATCCAACGTATCCGCTACAGCCAATATGCGCGCGTTTTGAGATATTTCCTCACCCTTGAGCTTGTCCGGATAGCCGGTTCCATCGTAGCGCTCGTGGTGGTGGCGTACCATATCAATGATTTCAGCGTCAAACTTGACCTGCGCGGTGATATTCGCCCCCACGACCGGATGGGTTTCGATATGTTCGCGCTCTTCTGGGGTGAGCACACCGGGCTTGAGCAACACGGTATCGCTCACGCCCACCTTGCCGACGTCGTGCAACAACGCGCCGCGCTGGATGGAATATATCTCACGGCTGTTCAGCCCCATCTCGCGCGCGATCACCATCGCGTATTCGCTCACGCGCTTGGCATGGCCGCTCGTGTACGGATCCCGCGCCTCCATGGAAACGTTGAGCGCATCCACCAGCCTTTGCTGCTGATTAATGGAATCGACATACAGTTTCCAGCCGTGCCGGGCCAAAAGCAGCGGCAACAGCATGAACAGCACCAGCAGCATGCCGTTTTCCTGCCGCAAAAACAGCGCCATCACATAGCCAAGCGGCATGACCGGCAGCACATTGGGAATCAGCCCCACCAGCATATGCACCGCTTCATAACGGCTAAGGCCATCAATCATGGAAAACAGCCCCATCATGATCAGGGCGTTGACCAGGAACGCTAAAATTGCAAAAATCGCCGTCACCAACAAAACCTGCGGGTAGACGAACTCGCCCGCCTGCCAGCCCGTCAGGGAACAGGCAAAGCCGGAAATCGCAATGGGAATGACCACGCTGCCGACATTAAACAGCGTTTTCACAGGACTTGAGTTGTAAATGCATACAAATCGCTTTTCGCCCTGCTCGTTGAAAGAAAAAATCAGCAACGTCGAAAGCGTGAATACGGTGATGGCCTGAGCCGTGCCCATTGTCAGATACGTCATCAATATACTGATGACCGACAAATCCATCGCCTTGTTATTGGACAAAAAAACAGGCAGAGAGCGGCATACGGCGCAAATCAGCGTCAGGTAAAGCGTTTGCCTGAGATATCCGCCCATATCCGTCAGGGCGTATTGGCGCACGGCGCTGACAATTGCCGCCGCACCCAAAACCAGACCCACGGATATGATTCCCCAGGTATAAACCCGTTCCCACTTCTGCTGCATTCCGGTTCCTTCTCCCGCCTGTAAGACTGCTATATCTATGAAAAACAGCCCCGGCACGCGCTATGCCGTTGTTAACGCCAGCTGATGAAAGCGCCGCAGGACATGACGAACGCCGCGATGGCGGTCAGGGCAGCGATGATCTTGGTCTTCATTGAAATATAGCCTCCTATTACTCAGGCTATGCCGTTCGCTAGCAGGCACGCTATATTTCCGCTACGCTAGAGATTCCAATCTGGCGCCGGGGCTGTTTTTCTCCTTTTACAAGCTGCCGCGCTCAATCGCGCACGGCAAGCCGTCCACAAAAGCGGTTCAGGCCGTCAAGCGTCGCGCGCACGACGCACTCGGCTTCGTCGTCGTCGCGCATATAATGCGCCGCGCCGATGAGCAGCCGCCCATCCCTTGTCTCAGGGCACTCGATCGCGCAGAGGATGATCGGTATGCCCGCGACCTCAACATTATGTACCGCCACCAGAGACAGCGCTCCCTCCAAAGAAAGCGCGCTCTCCAGGGCACAAATTGTGGCTTCGGCCACCGCGCGACGCTTCTGGTGCGGCGAATTGGGGCAGGACGCCTCCCCGATATACTCGCGGTCCTCGCGCATAAGGCGCACTTGATAAACGCGCTTGCCCGCATGCATGGATACATTCATACCCACATAGCGCAGCCGCGTTTCTTGCCGCATTTTCTGATCGTCCACGCCACCATAGGCATTCGCGTCGATTTGCGCAATGCTGATAGTGCGGTGATCCACTTCTCGATGGAAAGCCGCGGCAATGGCCGACTGTACATCGCGGCTAATCTGCTTGGCATTGCGGCGGGTAGAAGCGAGAATATGAATCTCCGCAATCTCGCCCTGTTCATCCTCGCTCACATTGGCAGAAAATACTCCGGGAATCTTTGACAGCAACGCGCCGCAGCTCTGCGTAAAATCCGCGGCCTGAAAACTTCCACGTTCTGACATATTCCACCTCAAGGTACGTTTATCCAATTACAGTATAATCGAATTTCCGCGCAAATGCAATAGCTGTCGAAAAGAAATGTGCCAAAAGGCACATTCTGGTAAATATTCCCAAGAATAGCAAGCGCGCGGGCCTTGGCCCGCGCGCTCCAGACCATTGACAAACTCCTGTCAATGGTCAAAAAATTTTTGGAGAAGGGGGGAAGAACCAAAAGGGAAAGAGGCTGAACGTGTCGAAAATATATATACCAAACAAACCAGGCGGTGGGAAAGATGCTCAAACGGCGGCGGGAGAAACAGCAGCAAATGGAGATCGTGATCATGGAACAGATGGTACCGGAAGATCACTTTCTGCGCAAAGTGGACCGGGCGGTGGATTTCAGCTTCATCTACGATCTGTGCGCGCCGCTGTATTGTGCGGACAACGGACGTCCTGCCATCGACCCGGAGATATTGTTTCGGATGCTGTTTGTAGGGTATCTGTACGGGATCAAATCGGAGGCGCGGCTGGAGGAAGAAGTCAACTACAACATCGCGTACAAATGGTTCTGCGGACTGGACTTGACACAGAAGGCGCCGGATGCAACGACGATCAGCCAGAACCGGCGGCGGCGGTTCCGGGACAACAACATTGCAGAGGAGATCTTCAACGAAATTCTGCGGCAGTGTATGGCGAAGGGGCTGGTGGGCGGAGGGATTCTGTATACGGATTCGACGCACTTCAAGGCCAAGGCAAACAAGCACA
>DVFZ01000055.1 GCA_018712945.1 Candidatus Pullichristensenella stercorigallinarum
TACCCGCTGCAATCTTTCGGAAAAATCCGTTTGACAGGCCGGGTTTTCGACGTATAATAAAGCTAGTCCCGCTTTTTCGCGCGGGAACCGTCCCGTTTGCGCGGGATGCGGAAAGGACGTGATGCGAAAGATGCTGAATTTGCAGAAAATCTGCTGGAGCGCCCCGGATGGGGATCGCATTTTAAAGGGTGTAAGCCTGACCGTACCCGATGACACCCTCATGGTCATCACCGGCCCCAACGGCGGCGGCAAGACGACGCTGGCCAAGGTCATCGCCGGGCTGGAAACGCCGGAGGAAGGGCGCATACTTCTCGACGGCGAGGACATCACCTCCCTGAACGTAACTGAACGCGCCCGCAAGGGCGTGAGCTATGCCTTCCAGCAGCCGGTGCGCTTCAAGGGGCTGATCGTGCGGCAGCTTCTGGAGCTGGCTGCGGGCGAAAAGCTGTCCGAGGCCAAGCTGTGCGACGTGCTCAGCCAGGTTGGCCTTTGTGCGCGGGAGTATATCGACCGCGAGGTAAACGCCACGCTCTCCGGCGGCGAAATCAAGCGCATTGAGATCGCCACCGTACTACTGCGCCATTCGCGCCTGACCATCTTCGACGAACCGGAAGCCGGCATTGATTTGTGGAGTTTCAACAACCTCATCGCCGTTTTCCAGAGCTTGCGCAGCACATTGCACGGTTCCATGGTCATCATCTCCCATCAGGAGCGCATTCTGCAGATTGCCGACGAGATTGCCGTGATCTCCGATGGCGAACTCACCAGGCAGGGCCCGGCAAAGGACATCCTCCCCGAACTGATGCGCGGCACGGAGGTTGGCGCTTGCTGCCGTCAAAAGGAGGCATTCGCAAAATGAATAACATCCTCGAAGGCCTGCTCAAGGCAGTATCGGACTGGAACGGCAAGTTTACTGGCGCGTTCAATATCCGCGAAAACGGCCAGTGCGCTGGACGGCAGTCTACCAAGAACATCAAAATCGAATCCAAGGCCGATCAGCCTGGGCTGGATATCCGCATTCTGCCCGGCACAAAAGGCGAAACCGTTTCCATTCCCGCCTGCGTGACCCACGGCGGCGTGGACGACCTCGTTTACAACGACTTCTACGTTGGCGAGGGCGCGGACGTGACCATCGTCGCCGGTTGCGGCGTGCATACGGAGAGCGACGAGCTGGCGCGCCACAATGGCATACACCGCTTCTTTCTGGAAAAGGGCGCGCGCGTCACCTATCTGGAAAAGCATGTGGGTACCGGCAAGGGCGCGGGCGTGCGTTCCATCGACCCCGTGACGGAAATATTCCTGGACGAGGGCGCCGTCATGATTATGGATACCTCGCAAATCGGCGGCGTGGACAAGAGCTTGCGCAAAACCAGCGCCACGCTGGCTGCCGGCGCGAAACTGCACATCCACGAGCGCATACTTACCGAACATGAACAGCAGGCGCGCACCGAGTTTGAAGTGCGCATGAACGGAGAAGGCGCGGGCACGGATTTGATTTCCCGCTCGGTGGCACGCGGTTCTTCGCGGCAGTCCTACCGCTCGGTCATTATTGGCAACGCGCCCTGTACCGGCCACTCCGAGTGCGACGCCATCATTGCCGATAACGGCGCGGTGGACGCGGCTCCGGAGCTCTCCGCCAACCACGCCGACGCCGCCCTCATCCACGAGGCAGCCATCGGCAAGATTGCCGGCGAGCAAATTCTCAAACTCCAGACGCTTGGCCTGACCGAACAGGAGGCTGAGGCCAAAATCATCGAAGGCTTCCTGCGCTGACAAGGAGGAAATACATGAAACCGCCCGTACTGCTGACCTACAACCTGCACGGCGACCGCGCCGCAAAGATCCGCCTGGTGGCGATGCGTTTTCGCATCCGCGTGCGCGGCGTACTGGCGGCGGAATACGACCGCCCGGTCGGAGAGCTGGCCGATACCGCACCCGGCGGAAGTTGGGAGGGCGAGGCTTTCTCAGACGAGATGCTTGTCATGGCTCACTTCCCTGCCCCGCTTTTGCAGGCATTTTTGCAGGGCATGCGGCGCGCGGGCGTGCGTCCCGTGGCGCTCAAGGCTGTACTGACGCCGACCAATGCCGCCTGGGACTCCAACGCGCTACACGCGGAACTGTGCAAGGAACGCGAAGCGATCTCCGCGGGCAGCGCAAGCGTACATACCTTCGCGCAAGAAGATTCGTAAAATCATGGTCGTCGTTTAGGGCGACAAATCCTTAGAGGAGGCATAATTCCGACGGCGCTCACGCGCCCTGAATAGCCGTTGCATGCACCCGTTTCCCTGGATGCTGCAAAAGCAGACGCATGGCCTCTTTGCCTTGGCTTTTGTCTATGCGCTCCCTTTCCTTACTGGAATAGAATTTGACGTTCTTTGCTCATAGCTATAAGCGCTCCAAGCCCCCGCTCCAAGCGGGGGTTTTCGCTATACAAAAACACCGTCCTGCGAACCCGAAGTTCACGGGACGGTGTGCGTACCGGAAAATCAAATGCGTATCTCGCGGTTGGTGATGGCGCGGTTCTTCCGTTCCCGGCTGCGCGAGCGCATCACTACGTTCATCACCAATCCGATGCCCAGCATGTTGGTGATCATGTTTGAACCGCCGTAACTCATAAACGGCAAAGGGATGCCCGTAACCGGCAGAAGGCCGATCACCATGCAGATGTTTTCCACGATGTGGAACAAGAGCATCGAAGCCACGCCAATGATCAGGTAGGAGCCATACGAATCCTGCACGCGCAGAGCCAGATAGAACAGCCTGCCCAACAGCAGTATATACAAAGCCACCAGCACGCAGGCGCCGACCATGCCAAAGCTCTCGCAGCACACAGCAAAGATAAAGTCGGTATGGTCGTCGGAAATATAGCCCAGCGAGGCGTAGCTGCCGGGCGAGACGATGCCCTGCCCCCACAACCCGCCGCGGCCCACGGCAATCTGAGCGTTGATGACCTGGCGTGCTTCATCCGGATAGCTTTCCGGGTCGAGCCAGATGAGTATGCGCATCAGGCGGAAACTGTCCGTGGCATTCATAAACGTCCATACCGGAATGATGAGCACCACCGCACAGGCCAACACGCCGAGGATTAGCTTGTAGTTCGTGCCGGAAACGAACACCATGATGGCGAACACCGCCAGATACACAAGCGCCGTGCCCACATCTGGCTGGGCAATGATGAGCAACAACGGTATGCCCATGTAGATGACCAGGGGAATCAGGTCGCGCACCGTCATCACTGGCTTGACGCGCACGGCGAAGGCCTTGGCAAAGGCGATGATCATGGCAATTTTACCGACCTCCGAAGGTTGGAAGGTACGTTCCGAGCCGGAACCCCATGTAAAGAAGGCAGTCATGCCGCCGCGTCCGGCCTCCATACCCAGCACGATGACCAACAGGAGGATATTGAGTACATAAAACGTATTGGCATAATGCCCATAGAGGTCATAGCCGAAATAGATGACGGCCATCATCGCCACGATTCCTACGCCCAACCACATAAGCTGCAACCGCGCATAATTGGTCGGCTGGGTTTCGAGCATCTCCATAATCGTGGAAGGGGTTTCGGTGACAGAGGTGGTGGTGGCGGAAAAAATGCACACCACGCCGAACAGGGCGATGACCAGTACGTTCAGAAACAACGGCCAGTCAAAGTAGCGCATCAGGCTCCTGTCGAACCGGTTCAGGCGCAGTTGCTTGACAAGCGCCGCGATCTTTTCCCGCATGTTCCCAGGCTCCTTTGCGTCAGTCTGCGACCGAGAATTCGTCCATCGCCGTGGTGGATTCATAGCCGCCGTAGTTGTCCAGATAGTAGGTAATGGTCTCGATGGCGGCGCTGGCCGAACGCGCGCCGGCATAGCCGTTCTGAATGTAGACCACTACAGCGATTTTCGGGTCCTCCGCCGGGGCGTAACACACCAGCCAGGAGTTGTTTTCCACGTCGATCTCGGTTCTCTGCGAGGTACCGGTCTTGGCGGCCACCGGATACTTGGCATTTTTGAACTGCTCGGCGGCGGTGCCGTCGTTTTCGACGGATGTCACGTTTTCCATGCCCTGCTGGATCAGTTCGAAAAACTCGGGGTCTGTCTCAATCTGGTTGGCGACCACTGGTTCCTTATCCAAAATTACTGTGCCATCCGGAGCGATGATCTTATCAATGATCTGCGCATCGTACACCGTGCCGCCATTGGCAATGGCCGATACATAGCGCGCCGCCGCGATGGGCGTAATCTGGGTGATGGACTGGCCGATGCCCAGCATGATGGTTTCATTGGGCGTCCAGTAGAGGTCCGAGATATAGCTGGCAACGGTGTTGCCCAGGTAGTTTGAAGAAATGTACTGCACCGGCAGGTTGAGGTCGTAAACCAGAACCTCACGAATCGGCGCGTTCCATTCCGCGCGCGTGTCATAGCTGACGGCGATATCCATCAGCTTTTTGACAACCTCGTCCACGCGCTCTTCATCGTATTCAATATTGCGCTCTTCGCCAATGCGGTTGATGAGCGAGCGCAGGGCGGTGGCCACCACCGTGGGTTTGCTGGTCATCTGGTTTTCGATGGCCACGTCGGGGTCGTAAAGCGCGTCCTGATTGCCGACAAAGCTGGTTGCTTCGCCAGGCAGTTCGATGTTTGTAAGCGAGGTAAGCCCCAGCGCTGCCGCCCATTCGTTGATGACCTGGGCGCCCATGCGGTTGCTGACTTTGTAGAAGAAATAGTTGCACGAGTTGGAGAGGCCCTCCACGACGGTCTGATTCTGGTGTCTTTCCGGATACGAAGTCCAGCACTTGGCGGGATTAGCGGTATCCGTCTGCGTATAGTAGCCGCCGTCGCTGATGCGCTCGTCCTTGCCCAAATTGCCGGAGGCCAGGGCCGCCAGCGCCGTACAGAGCTTGAAGGTGGAACCGGGGGCATCCTTGGCGCTGATGACGCGGTCAAACAGGGGATTGTTTTCGTCATTGATGATTTCCGCCCAGGCGCCGGACTCGATGCTGCCGCCGTTAAACAGGGAAAGGTCGTAGTCCGGCAGGCTCACATAACCCAGCACGCGGCCGGAATTGGGATCCATGGCGATCATCGCGCCGGAGTCGGCGAGCTGCACTTCGTGCCCCATGTCCTCATAGCGGGCCAGTTCGCTGGCGTTGTTGCGCTGCCAGCGCTCGCCGGACATGACCACGCGCTGCTGGTAGTTGATATCGTTGATGACGTCCTGCAACGCCTCGCGCATCACATCCTGCAATTCAGAATCAATGGTGAGCACCACGGAATTGCCGTCTACCGGCGCGGTATAGGAAATCTCGCGCACGATCTTGCCGCGCGTGTCGATTTCCACCACGCGCTCGCCCTGGCGGTAGGATACGTAGGGCGAAAGCTGATCTTCCATGGATTTTTCAATGCCGGAAACGCCGACGAGGGCGTCGCTGGGATAGCCCTTGGCGGTGTATTCTTCCATATCGCTCTGGGTATTGATGCGCCCCACATAGCCCACGGCGTGCGCGGCGGTGCGGCCCTGCGGATAGATGCGCGTGGAGCTTTCCTCGGCGGACATGCCATCCAGCTCCATGGAGCGGGCCTCAATCTCCGATACGGTTTCAAAGCCCACGTCGTAGGCGATGGCCACGGGGGTGGAATTGTAGTTGTTCATGCGCGAAGCCTGCCAGACGGCGAGGATTTTGACGATCATGTCCTCGTACTGCTCAACGATTTCGTCGTCGGTGAGGGAGGCTGCGGCCTGCTCACCCTGCTCCTCAATGATCTCCTCGCGCAACACATCGACGATCAGGTACTTTTCCAGCAGCGCGTCAAACAACTCTTCTTCGGGCGTATTGGTGAGATAGAAGTTCGACCGCCACTGGCTCTCGCGCGTGGCGTTTACAGTTTCAGAAGTGGAATTGGTGGTAAAGCGCCATACCCCATCCTCGTCCTTTTGCAGCCAGAATTCGGTGATGGTGGATTTACCGTTCGATTCCACCAGCTGGATGGTCTTGAGGATGGAGCGCGTATAATTTTTGCGGTCTTCCTCCGAACTCAACGAAGGATCACGATAGAATGTCACATTATAACTCAAGCGGTCATAGGCCAGCGGGGTCATGTTGACATCGTAAATGGTACCGCGCATACCGGTGACTGTCAGCGTCTTTGTCGAGCGCGAGCTGGCGCGCGCGGTGGCCGTATCCTGATTCTGGATCATCATGTCATCCAGCTTCAAGAATACCGCCGTAAATGCCAATACCAGCACCAGGCAGACCATGAGAACGCGGTTTTTGTATGGCCTCAAAAGGATTTCACCTCCCGTTTGGCGGATGTGCGCTGGTAACGCACGCCCTTACCCAGCACGATGCGGGCTTCCAGCGGGCCAAGCAGCAAGCCCAGCCCCGCCGTCAGCAGCGTGCGGATGAGAATATTGACAAAGTATATGCCCTCGATTAGCGCAGTGTTGAAATACTGATAGCCGAAAATGGCCAGTTCACGCACCAGCGCCATGCCGAGCAGCGTCAGCCCCCGGCGCAGGTATACCTTGGAAGGCGCCTTGCGCACGCGGACTTCCAACGGCTCGTAGGCGATCAATCCAGCCAGGAAGCCCAGGCCGACGAATATAAACGTGTTGAACCCCAACGGATAGCTTACGAGAATATCCATAAGCAACCCGCCAATCAGGCCGTAGAGCATGCCGTGCATGCGATCCAAGTGAATGCCCGTTACCAGCACGCTGATGAACGTCAGCGACACGACGTACGGGCCGCCAATCAGAAAGGGGATGACCGACGTATCCAGCATCAGCGCAAGCAGCGTAAGCACTGTGGGCATAATCCGTCTGCGCATGGTTCATCCTCCTTTCATCATACTTGTGCGGGCTTGCTAGCCGTCGGCCCAGATATCCTCAGGCAGCTCCTCAAACGTAGGCGATTCGGTGGCGCCGCTGGGAATGGCCGTGGGATATTGGAAGATATCGGAATCTTCCTCGGGAACGTCGGCAACGGCATCCGAAGGCGCGGGCGTGCTGGTAGGTACCGGCACCGGCGTGGGCGTGGCCACCACGGGCAAGCCCTGTTCCTGGTCGGTTTCCACCACGGTGCGCAGAATCAGCACTTCTTCGATGTGCTGGAAATCCGCGCTGGGCATGGCAATGACGTAGCCGCCGGCGCTGTCCGTGCCGCGGCTGACGGCCGTCACCGTACCCACCGTCAGCCCCTTGGGATACAGCGAATCCGTGCCGGAGGTGATGAGCGTATCTCCCGGCACGATGTTGGCGATGTTCTGCACATAATAGACATAGCACTCGGGTGTTTCAGACGTCGACGTAATCTGGCCGCGCATTACGCCGTTATCGCGCGTGCGCTCAATCAGGCAGGAAACGGCGCTGCGGGAATCAATGATGGTGAGCACCTTGGCATAGTTCAGTCCCACCTCGTACACGCGCCCCACCAGCCCATCGCCGGTAACCACAGCCATGCCCACGCTTACGCCGTCGTTGGTGCCGCGATTGACGGAAAAAGTATCAAACCACTGGCCCGGATCGCGGGCAATGACCTTGGCGTATACGGGGTCGAGGGACTCATAGCGGTTCTGCGCGTCCAACAGGCCCAGCAGCCGTTCATTTTCGGCCAACGCCTCCTCCGCGCTTTGCAGCTCCAGGCTGAGCTGCTGGTTTTCAAGGAAAAGGTCGTCATAACTGGCCTGCAGGTCATCGTAATCGCGCCAACCCTGAAACAGATCCCGCACCCATTTTGTGGCGGAGCTGAACGCATTCTGGATTGGGGAAAGCGCGCTGCCGATGGCGTTTTCGCCCACCGAGGTACCCTCGCCACCGCGCAGCACCAAGAAAAATATCGCCGCGACCACGACTGCCAGCACCGCGACCACAAACAGCCAGCGGCGGATCCGGCCGCTTCTGGCGCGCCGGCGCTTTTCCACCTGCGCCTTGGAATAGGCGCGCCCCGTGCTTTTCTTTGCCATGCCAAATCCCCTTACAACTCAATCAGGCAGCCCGACTGCGCCAGCCGGGAAGCCAGGCGTTCGTCGGCCGCAATCGCGCCCGCGCCGGCCGCCACGTCGTCTTCGGGCGATTCGCCCATGTGTACGGGCATCTTCAAAAGCTCGGAAAGCCGGTCGCGCAGGCCCTCCAGCCGCGCGCCGCCGCCGGAGAGATACACGCCGCGCTCAAGGATATCCGCCGCCAACTCCGGCGGGGTGTTTTCAAACGCCTCGCGGATGTTTTCCAGCAGCATTTTCAGCGGAGGCATAATGGCTTTATGGACGTCCAGCTGGGAAATGGACACCGTGGACGGCTTGCCCGTGCGCACGTCGCGCCCGCGCAAAAGCACGTCCTCCGTCTCGGTAAATCCGGTATTCTTGGCGGAGCCCACGTCGATTTTCAAGTCCTCCGCCGTGCGCTGGCCAATGACCAGCCCCTTTTCGTTGCGTATGTAGCGGATAATCGCCTCATCCAGCGCCATGCCGCCGGTGCGCGCCGTGCGCGAGGCCACCACGCCGTTCATGGAAATCACGGCCACTTCGGTCGTAGAACCGCCGATATTGACCACCATCACGCCCTTGGGCTCGGCAATCGGCACGCCTGCGCCCACCGCCGCCGCCACAGACGAGCGAATCAGCGCCGCCCGGCGCGCGCCCAGAGCCTTGACGGCTTCTTCCAGGGCGGCGCGCTCCACGCGCGTCACGCCCAGGCCCATCGAAACCACCACGCGCGTGCGGTCCAGCGCCCGGCGTCGGCCGATGGCCTTTTCCGAAAGCGCGCGCAGAAGCGTCGTCGTCAATTCGATATCGCCCACAGCGCCGTCCATCACCGGCGAAAGCAGCACCGCCGCTTGAGGCGTACGGCCCAGCATTTGCCGGGCATCGCGCCCGCAGGCGAGCACGGCGTCGGGATTGTCGCGCGAGGCCAGCACATAGCTCGGCTCGCGCAGCACCACGCCCTCGCTCTCCAGAAAAATTGTCACATTGGCGGAGCCTAAGTCAATCCCGACGCCGCCGGATGAAAAAACGCCCATCCGCGCCCCTCCCGCTTGGTTTTCGTCCCCTCACTGCGCCTGCGCAAAGGCGCGCAGCATGCGTTCAACATCGTCTACGGGAAAGCCCATCACATTTTCAAAAGAGCCTTCCAGCCCTTCGACAAACGCGCCCGCGCCGCCCTGTATGCCGTAGGCGCCGGCCTTGTCCATCGGCTCGCCCGTATGGATATAGTCCCAGATTTCTTCATCCGAAAGGGCGCGGAAGCGCACCTTTGTTTCGATAACTTCCACCATCTCGCGGCCCGTGGCCGCATCGTGCAGGCACACGCCGGTGAACACCTCGTGGGCGCGGCCGGACAGCGCGCGCAGCATCGCGTGGGCGTCGTTTTCATCGGCGGGTTTGCCCAGCGGCTTCCCGTCCAGGGAAACCAGCGTATCCGAGGCGATGATCACGCCCTGCGCGTAATGCGAAGCCGCCGCGCGCGCCTTGCGCACGGCCAGCGTTTTAACAATGTCCTGCGCATGGCCCTCGACGTGCTCGTCCACATCCGGCGCGCAAATCTCGAACGTGTACCCCATGCGCCCGAGCAGTTCACGACGGCGTGGCGACGCCGAGGCCAGGATCAGCGCAAATGGCTGTTCCATCCCCGATCGCCCCCTGTTGTATCCTCGCCCGCCGTCCATGCGGCGGCCGTTATCTTTGATTATAGCACATACCTCTGTTATTTGGAAAGCAAATTCAGGCTATGTTCCCGTTTTGTCACATAATTGCCCGAAGCCTCCCCAGCTTTTTCTTCAAAGCAGGGCCAGCGCCCGCGGATAAAGGGTGTCCAGCGCGCAGCCGCATTTCCCGCAGGCTTCCTGCGCCTGCAAAACGGCTGTTTTCAGCGCCGCACGGCTTTCCTTGCCATCCAGAAAACGTTGCGCCGGCCCGGCCAGTTCGTCCCAGCCCGAGGCGGCGAAAGTTCCCAAAATTTCCTGCAACTCTTTGCAAATATTTTCCATTTGGTTCCCTCCGTTTACTCCCTTTCTCCCGCCATCAGGCGTTCGGCGCACTTCATGCCATCCACCGCCGCGGAGAGGATGCCCCCGGCGTAGCCCGCGCCCTCGCCGCATGGATACAGGCCGCGCACGGCGCTTTCGCAATTTCCGTCGCGCTCAATGCGCAGGGGAGAACTGGAGCGCGTTTCCGGGCCGGTGAGCACCGCGCCTGGGCTGGCGAAGCCCTTCAGGCGGCGGTCGAAGATGCGGATGGCCTCGCGCATGCCATGTGCGGCGTAGTCTGGCAGGCAAAGCGACAGGTCGGTATAACAGACGCCGGGACGGTAGCTGGGCTGCACATCGCCCGCGCCCGCAGACGCTCTTCCCGCCAGGAAATCGCCGACGCGCTGCGCCGGGGCATGGTAGTTTTCCCCAGCAATTTGGAAAGCGCGCGCCTCCCATTCGCGCTGGAAGCGCACCCCGGCCAACGGGTCGCCGCCGGGAAAGTCGGCGGGCGAAACCGATACCAGCAAAGCGCTGTTGGCGTTTTCCCCATCGCGGGCAAAGGGACTCATGCCGTTGGTGACCACGCCGCCTGCTTCCGAAGCCGCCGCCACCACCGTGCCGCCCGGGCACATGCAAAACGTATAGGCGGCGCGGCCGTCGGGCAAGTGGGCGCTCAAGCGGTATTCCGCCGCGGGCAGGGCCGGGTGGGCGGCGCTTTTGCCGTATTGCGCGCGGTCGATGAGCGATTGCGGATGCTCGATGCGCGCGCCGATGGAAAACGGCTTTGGCGACATGGGCACGCCCAGCGCATGCAGCATGGCGAATGTATCGCGGGCGCTGTGGCCGACGGCGAGCAGGACGTTTTCCGTATCAATTTCCAGCCGCTCCCCGCCGCGTTCGCACACCGCGCCGCGCACGCGGCCGTTTTCCACCACGAGATTCGCAAGCCGCGTTTCAAACAGCACTTCCCCGCCCAGACGGATGATCTCCTCGCGGATGGCGCGCACCACAGCGGGCAAGCGGTCGGTGCCCACATGCGGCCTCGCCTCCCAGAGAATCTCCTCCGGCGCCCCGAAATGGGCCAGCGTTTCAAGCACCTCGCGGCAGCGCGCGTCCTTGACGCCGGAATTGAGCTTGCCATCGGAAAACGCGCCCGCGCCGCCTTCTCCGAACTGGACGTTGCTTTCCGGGTCAAGCGCGCCGCCGTTCCAGAAAATATCCACATCCCGGGCGCGCTCGTCCACGCGCCTGCCGCGCTCCACCACCAGCGGGGCAAGCCCGGCGCGCGCCAGTGTCAAGGCGGCGAACAGACCCGCCGGGCCGAGGCCGACCACCAAAGGACGATGCGCAAGTACGCGCGGCGCGGGCAACGTGCGCGCCTGCGGCGCGGCGACGCGCTCGCAGCCTTTGGGCAGGTTTTTGAGCGGGCGTTTTGTTTCCACATCCAGCGTGAGCACAAAGCGTATATCCCCCTTGTCGCGCGCGTCCACCGAGCGCTTGCGCAAAACCACGCGGGCAATCTCCGCCGGGGCGCAGCGAAGCGCCCTCGCGGCATGGGCGGCGAGGGGTGTTTTTTCGTAATCCAGCGGCAGCTTTAACTGCGTTATGCGTATCATGCCTTGAGCCTTTCGTCCATCGAACGGGCGGCGAGCAGGGCCGAAGCCCACGCCCATTGCAGGTTGTAGCCCCCACAGGGGCCGTCCACGTCGAGCATTTCCCCGGCGGCATACAGGCCGGGCACGCGGCGCGCTTCCAATGTATCGGGGTCGAACTGCGTGCCTTCCAGCCCTCCGGCAGTGACCTGCGCCTGCGCGTAACCGCGCACGCCGTGCACGGGCAGCGTCCAGCCGGTGAGTACGGTCTCGAGGGCGGAAATCTCCGCCGTGTCCAATTCCCCCGCCGTTTTGGAAAGCGGTATGCCAGCGCTCTTTGTCAACACCTGTCCCACGCGCCGGGGCACGATGCCGTTCAGGAAATCCTCCATCCGGCGCTTGGGAAGCATTTGCGCGCGCGCGGCCAGCGCCGGCTGCGCCCCGCCCAGAAAATCGATGGACAGCGTCGCGCCGGGGCGGGCAAAGCGGGACAGCTGCATGGCGGCGATGCCAGAAACGCCATATTCGGTAAAGAGGATTTCGCCGCGCTCCATGTGACCTTCCAGAGACAGCACGCATTGCGCGCGCAGTCCCTTGAGCGCGGGCACGCTCTCCGTTTCCAGCGGCGCAAGCGCCGGGGCGCGGCGCGTAAAGCGCAGGCCCAGCGTCTTGACAAACGGAGCATCCGCAGCGCCCAGTGAGGGCGCGGCCAAACCGCCCGTGGCCAGCAGCGCGCAACGGCCGGCCATCTGCCGCCCGTCCTCTGCCGTAGCCACCAGATCGCGGGAGAGGGCGCGCACACGGAAGCCGACGACCTCCTCGCCCCCGGCCTCCTGAAGCGACAGGCGCAAAGCGTCCAGCACCGACGAAGCCGCGTTGCTGGACGGATAAGCGCGTCCTTCCGCGTCCACGCGCGCGGGCACGCCCAAAGAGGCAAAGAATTCCAGCACCCTTGCGGGCGGGAAGGCGGCAAGCGCGCCCCGGGCGAGGGCGGCGTCGCCAAAGTAATCTTCCGGGGCAGCGCCCGTGTTGGTGAAGTTGCAGCGGCCGTTGCCGGTGGAGAGCAATTTACGTCCCACGCGCGGCTGCGCCTCCAGCACGGCCACGCGGCGGCCCCGGCGCGACAATGCCACCGCCGCCGCCAGGCCCGCCGCGCCGCCGCCGATGATGATGGCGTCGTATCTCACAGCACAATCCCCAGTTTATCAAGCATTTTTCCGTCGGCCAGCAGAGCCGCCGCGTGCAGGGCGCGCGAACAGGCCGTGTAGAGCCGGCGGCGCTCGTCGTCCGTAAGCTCCGCATCTGGCCAGGCGACGATTACCGCGTCGAATTCCAGGCCTTTCATCAGGTGGTAGCAGCCAACCACCGTATCGCCGCTTTCATACTGCTGGTCATCCTCGCCGCCATCGAAGCGGTAGACGTTGGGCAGTTCTTCGCACAGGGAAGCCGCCTGCTTCTGGGTGCGGGTGATGACGGCGATGGAGTGGTGCCCGGCGGCGCGGAAGTCCGCCAACGCCTTTTGCACGGCTTCGACGCTGTAAGGCGCCACCACGGGCATATCCCCCTCGCGGCCAAAGGGCTTGAGCCGCTCCGCGTCGGGCAGGATGGCGTTGCACAGCCGGGCGATGGGCAGCGTAGAGCGGTAGCAACGGCTGAGCGTGAACACCTTCGCGTCCGGCACGCCGAAGCAATCGCCCCAGTTGGCGCTTTCGCAAGCGTCCATGCCCGGGCAAGTGCGCTGCATCGGGTCGCCCAGCAGCGTCACATGCGCGTTGGGATGGTACAGCGACAAAAGCGAGAGCGCGGTTTCGGAATAGTCCTGCGCCTCGTCCACGAGCAGGTGGTAAATGCTCTTATCTGGGGCGGCGAAGCCCAGGCGCACCAGCAGCCAGGCCTCGGCGACGGCGTCCTCCCACCAGGTCAGCCCCGCCTCACAGTTCTCCTTATAGGTTTCGCGCAGTTCCTTGGGCGCATCGCGCAGCACTTCCGCCAGCAGGCGCGAACCTTTTATATCCAGCATGGCGCGAAGCTGCGCGCGCACCGGCTGCAGGCGCTGCGACACGGCCATCTTGCTCACAAACACCAGCTCGCGCCCGTGATAGTGGCCCTCAAACTGCTTTTCATACTGCTTGTACATGCTCGCCTCCCAGCTGGCCATGCGCGTTTCCAGCGTGGCGCGCACGCGCTCGAGGCGCTGCGCGGAGGTGAGCAGCTTGAATTCATCCTTGTACATGCGCCGCAATTCCTCGCGGCGGATGAGCATTTTGCCATCCAGCCAGACGTTGGCAAAGTTTGGCCCAAAGGTGGCGAAGGAATCGGCGCACTTGCGCAGTTGTTCCAAAAACGCCTTGCCGCTTTTGTAGCGCACGGAGGCCATATGCGCCTCGTTGACCGGGTCGAGCAACTTTTCCGCCTGCTTGAGCGGCGATTCGACCTTTTTGCCGAGGATATCCTCGACAATTTCATGCAGCGTGCGCGAGCGGATGTTTTCCTCGCCCAGCTCCGGCAACACCGCGGATATGTACTCCGAAAAGGCGCTGCCAGGGGAAAGAATCTGGATGCGGCGGGCGTCGAGCGTATCGCGCTGGCGGTACATGAGGAAAGCGGCGCGGTGCATGGCGATGGACGTCTTGCCTGAACCGGCCCCGCCCACCACGGAAATCACCCGCGCGTTCTCATGCCGGATGGCCGCGGACTGTTCGGCCTGGATGGTGGAAACCACCTGGCGCATGTGGCGGGTAGTGGCGCGGGAAAGCAGGTCGAGCAGCATTTCATCGTCGATGCTCAACTGCGTATCGACATAATATTTGAGCTGGCCGTCCTCCATGCGGTATTGGCGCTTGAGGCTCATCTGCCCGCGGATTTCCCCGGAAGGGCTGTCGTAGCGGCAAGGGCCGGGCATGGAATCGTAATACAGCGAACACACCGGGGCGCGCCAATCGTGCACCAGCATTTCGCCATGCTCGTCGCGCAGGCTGTACAGGCCGATGACGATCTTCTCGAGCGTCTCCTCCCCTTCTTCGGTGAAATCCACGCGGGCAAAGAAGGGCGTCATCACCATGCGCTTATAGCGGGCGGCCAGATCGTCCGTGAAGGATTTGCGCGCCAGATAGCGATCCACCTCGGCGGAAAGCTGCTCAAGGTCCTGCGGCGAAAGCGCGGTGGGCTTCATGCGCAATTCGTCCCAGGCGTCGGCGACGATCATATGCACGGCCTCGGCATGGCTTTCGGAAATACTCGTGGACTGTTCTATCACCGCCAGCAGCAATTGCTGCACGCGCTGCGTATACTCCTGTTCGGCGCGAAGCTGTTGTGGATCGTTCACGTTCGTCCCTCCCTTGCGGCGCGAATGGCAAGCCGCTTCCTTTATTATAACATATCCCGGCGGGAATTGCAAAACGCCCCTTTCCACAGCGGGAAAAACAGCAGCAGCGACGCAAAACACACGCACGCGCAGGCAAAAAAGCCCCCCGCTTCCCCAAAGGCGCGCGCCGCCAAAGCGCCCAGGGCATTGCCCAGCACGCGCGCCAAGCCGTAGCAAAACACGTTGAGCAGCGCCTGCCCGCTGGCCTGCGCCTCGGGCGCGACCTCGCGGCGGATGTAGAGCGCCATACTCACGGAAATGGCGATGTAGCCCAACCCGTGCAAAAGCTGGGAAAGCAGCAGCAGGGCGGCGCTCTGGCCAAGAGCCACCAGCAGCCAGCGCGCGCCCAAAGCCAGCGTGGAAATCGCTGCCACGCCCGCCGCGTCCAGGCGCTTGAACAGGCGGTCGCCCACCAGCAAAAAGGGGATCTCCGCCAGCGCCGCGATCAGGTTCGCCCAGCCCAGCAGCGCCCCGGTCGCCCCGGGCAGCTCCATAAAGCGCGTGGGAAAGAAGGCGTAAAAATAGCCCATTGTCGCCTGCGCGGGCAGGATGAATGCGAGCATGCGCATGAGGGCACGGTTTTTCAAAAGCCTCAGCGGATGGGCATCCCCACGCGGGGCTTTGTCCCCGCCGAGCAGGAAGGAGGCCAGCAGCGCCACGAGCATCAGCGCCGAGGCCGTCAGCGCCACCCAACCCTCCCGTCCGGAGGCGTCAAGGAAAAAGCCGAAGGCCAGCGCCGAGGCCGCGAAGGCCAGCGCGCCCATCAGCCGCGCCGGGCCGAAGGGCTTGCCTTCGCGCGAGAGGCGTTCCAGGGCCAGCGCGTCGCCGATGGGCTGCACGCCGGTATAGAAAAAACCAAACAGAGTCGCGAGCATAAAAAGGCCGAAAACATCGCGCGAGAGCGTCTGCAAAAGCAAAAGCGCCGCCGAAACCAGCAAAAGGGCGCGCAAAACGCGCCCTGGACGGCGGGCGCGGTCGGCCGCCGCGCCAAAAAGCAATTGTCCCGGAACCGAGGCCGCCGCCGCGAGCGCGTATACCGCGCCAATCTGCGCCGCGTCCAGCCCCCGTCCGCGGTAAAACAGGCTCATGTAGCTCTGGTAGACCGCGTGCGCGAGGTAATACGCGGCCATATACGCCTTGACGCGCATGCGCTCCCCCACTTTCCTTTTCTCCCGGCGAAAGGAGAGAGGGCCAAAGCCCCTTCGCGCTTAAAATCGTCCCCAGCGATAGGTTGAAAGCCCATCGGGTTTTCAAGCCGGCGAAGCCGACCGATTTTGACGATTTGGAAAATCGGCAAAATTGCCTCGTGTGCGGCGGGGGCGCAGAATCCGCTGGATTCTGCGGTTTCGCCAAAGGCGAAACTGCCACGACTCAAATTGGAAATTTGAGTCGCGCATCCGGCGGGAGAGATACTCCCCCGTCCTCAGCGCTCTTTATCGCCCTTATCTGGCTTTTTGCCGACCACGCCGCCGGTCATTTCGCTGCCGGTGCGCTTGATCTTGTTCCAGATGGCCGACAAGCGGCCCGTAGAGGCCAGCGCGTAGATGACCGCGATGACGATTACCGCGCCGATTACCCAGAAAATGCCGGAAGGCACGGCGCTCTGCTCTGCTGTTTCCTCTGCCTTGGCACTTTCGCCATAGAGCACCTGGGAGATGACATCGGCAATATAATCGGTAGAGGCCATGGCCTTTTCCTTTTCGATCTCATGCGTGCCCATTTCCAGAAGCAGGGCGCGGGGGTACAGTTCCTGGTTGTAGTTGCCTTTGCCGATATAGATGTCTTTGACAAGGCCGGGGTATTCCTCGTCGGCGACAGCCTTGATTTCCTGCGCGAACGCCTTGTTTTCATCGCCGTTGGGGTTGGAACGCCCCACGAACAGGCGCACCATGCTCACATCCTCGCCGTCCACCTCGGTTTCATACTGTTCGGCGGGAATGGCGTCGCGGTGGATGTCCAGAAGCGCGTCCGGGCCGTCCTTGAGCAATTCCTCCGCCGTGCGGCGCGAGCGGCGGTATGCGCCCGCGTCGTGGGGGTGGAACGTCTCTTTGGAATACTCTACGTCGATGCCCCGCTCCTCAAAGCTTTCCGCCAGGGCTTCGCCCACGTCGTAAATGCCCGCATCCTCGAGCTTGGAGGATTCCCCGTCCGAGGGCACGTAGCTTTCGTCGGAATGGGTGGAGTACATGGCGATTTTCTTTTCCGATTCCGAGCGGGCAATCAGCGAGGCAAAGGCCGTAGACGCCGCCTCGTCAACCGTCGCCGGGCCGATATATTCGGCGATGGCCGTCATGTTGGCATCGTCCACGGAGGCCACGCGGTAGAGCTGGTTGTCCGAGGAGATGTATTCATCCCCCACGTACATGCGCCCGGCGCGCATGGTCAGTTCATTGCCGTCCGCGCTGTAAAGCGTGTATACGCAGTCGCCGTCCATCTCGGCATGCGCCGGGATGGCAAGGGCGAAAAGCAGCGCCAGCAGCACAAGCACGCGCTTCATTTTTCATGCTCCCTTCGCAGAAATTCGCCGTTTTCAATGCTGTATTCGCGGTTGGGCCTTCGGTTGCCGCGCGTGGCGCGCTCGGTGATCTCGCCAATCAACTCCGCCAGCAGCACCGCCAGGATGCCGGATATCACCACCGCGTCGTAAGCGCCCGCGCCGCCCAGGGCCAGCGTCTGGTCAATCCCCCGCGACCATACTTCAATGGAAGCGATCACATCGGCGATCAGCACGCCCGTCACACCGGCGATGAACGCCGCGCGCCGCGAACGGCCAAACAAGTAGGCGATGATGCCCCCGGCCACGCCGTAGAGATAGTTGGGGTCAAAAGTGATCGTCTCCGGCTCGTTGGCGGTATAGCGGCCGATGATGTAGCAGACCACGCCCGTCACCAGCGAGGCGGCGATGGCGCGTCCGCGCTCCATCCAAGTGCCCGCGCGCACAAACAGATAGCCGCAGAGAATCAGCGGGATCACGCATCCGCCCAGGTTGACCGTCACATTCCCACCCAGCGAGATATCCGGCACAAAGCCCAGGCCGATGATCAGCGCGATGAACAAAAGCGCCTGTTTGTCGTTTAAGCGCAGGCGGTCAAGGGCGCGCTGTCCGGCGCCGAAGATCACCAGCAGGCCGACAATAATCAGAACGATGAGTCCGATGGACATAATTTATCCCCTCCTGTATTTCTAGCATTTCCGAAATCGCACTTTCCAAGCGCGGAGATTTTTGCCAGCGCTTTTGAGGGAAAGCGGCGCCTGCGCTCTTGCATCACGGCGCAAAATACGGTAGAATAGAGGCATTAAGGGGGTTGTTTTACCAATGATACGTCTCATTGCCACGGACTTGGACGGAACGCTGCTCAATCAGCACAGCAAGCTTTCGCCCCGTACATGCCGTGCCGTCCAGCGCGTAATGGAAACCGGGGCGCGCTTTGTAATCTCCAGCGGCCGCATGTATTTGACCACGCGGCCGTTTGCCGGGCAGCTTGACGTCAACGCGCCGGTCATCGTCTTTAACGGCGCCATGGCCTGCGACTGGCAGACCGGCACGCCGCTTTTCAAAACGGATATCCCCGTGGACACGGCGCGCGCCGTGTGTGCGATGGCGGAAAAGCGCGGCGTCTTTGCTCAGTATTTCCCCGAGCGGGGGCTTTTCTATCAAAAGCGCGTTGCCGCGGTTTGCGATGAATATGAAAACCGCGTGCGCTTTCGCGGCGAGGAAACCGTGCGCCCGCTTTCGGAGTGGATATCCCAAAACGCGGTAAAGTTGATGTGCCTGGGCGAACACGAGGTGCTGCTCAAACTGCGCGAGGAGATGGCGGAAGCCTTTCCCCAATTGCGGCTGATGCTCTCGCAGCCCACCTATCTGGAAATCGTTTCGGCAAGCGTGGACAAGGGAGACGCTTTGCGCATGTTGGCCGAGCGCCTCGGCGTGACCCAGGAAGAGATCGCCGCCTTTGGCGACGCGGACAACGACGTGGGCATGCTCGAATATGCGGGCAGCGGCTATGTTATGCAAAACGGGAATGAGCAGCTTCTCGCGCGCGTGACGCTGCACGCGCCGGCCAATACGGACGACGGCGTGGCGCGCGTGCTGGAAGACTTGCTCGCGCGCGGCGAGATCGGAGGTTAGCCATGGTTCTGGAAGCGGATCTGGTCAAGGCATTAAAACTCAAGGTGGTCATCGCCAGCGAGAACGGGCGGCTGAACATCGAGGTTTCCAACGTCAACCGTCCCGGCCTCCAACTTGCCGGATACTGGGACTTTTTCGGCTATGAACGCCCCCAACTGCTGGGCATGGTGGAGATGACTTATCTTTCCATGCTCGACGAGGCCACGCGCCACGAGCGGCTGACGCGCTTTTTCAGTTATGACCTGCCCTGCATCATCATCGCGCGCGCAATCCCCTGCTTTGACGAAATGCTGGTGCTGGCCGCGGCGCGCAAAATCCCCATTTACTCCGCCTCCGCTGAGACGACGCAGGTGGAAGTGGAATTGATCTCCTTTTTGCGCGACTATCTGGCCCCGCGCGAAACCATGCACGGCGTGCTGGTCAACGTATACGGCAGCGGGCTGCTCATCACCGGCGAAAGCGGCGTCGGCAAGAGCGAAACGGCCATTGAGCTGGTCAAGCGCGGCCATCAGCTCGTGGCTGACGACGTGGTGGACATCCGCCGCGTGTCGGACAACCGCCTGGTGGGCGAATCGCCAGAGCTGGTCCGGCACTTTATGGAAATCCGCGGCGTGGGCATCATTGATATCGCCACCATGTACGGCGTGGGTGCGGTCATCCGCTCCAAATCCATAGATCTGGAAGTCAAGCTGGAAAACTGGCAGCAGGGCAAGGAGTACGACCGCCTGGGCCTGACCGATCAGTATGGGGAAATCCTCGGGGTGAAGGTGCCATACATCCTCATCCCCATCCACCCCGGACGCAACCTGGCCATCGTGCTGGAGGTGGCGGCGCGCAACTTCCGCCTCAAGCAGATGGGCTACAACGCCGCGCAGGAGTTGGCGCACCGCCACATGGAACGCGCCATGCGCGCACAGCAGGAGGAAAGCGAGGAATAAGCAATGCTTTACATCGGAATCGACGTAGGCGGCACTACGGCCAAGGCCGGCGTTGTAGACGAAAATGGCCATATTCTTGTAAAATCGAGCTGCAAAACAGGCATCGAGCGCGGCTTTGAAGACATCGCCGCCGACATGGCTGCGCTTTGCCACCGCATCGTGCGCGAAAGCGGCCATACGATGGACGAAATCGCCGCCGCCGGCGTGGGAATCCCTGGCGAACAAAGCCCGAAGACGGGGCTGGTGGCCCTCTGCAACAATCTGGGCTGGGTGGATGTGCCGCTGAAAGAGCGCCTGTGCACCGCCCTGGGCGTGCCGGTATATGTGGACAACGACGCCAACGTAGCCGCGCTTGCCGAAAGCGTTTTCGGGGCTTCGCGCGACGCCTCCAGCAGCATCCTTGTCACCCTCGGCACAGGCGTGGGCGGCGGCATCGTGCAAAACCATCGCATCCATACCGGCGCGCACGGCGTGGGCGGCGAGATCGGCCATATGGTGGTGGTGGTAGATGGCGAACCATGCAACTGCGGCCAGCGCGGTTGCTGGGAAAAGTATGCCAGCGCCACGGCAATCATCCGCATGGGGCGCGCGCTGATGCGCGATAAGCCAGGCTGTGCTCTGGCTGCCCGGCTCGGGGGCGACGAAAGCCTGCTCGACGCCAAGGCCGTGCTCGATCTGGCCAAGGAGGGCGACGCGGACTGTCTGGAAATCTTCCATACCTATGTCAAGTATCTGTGCATTGGTTTGAGCAACCTCATCAGCATATACGATCCGGACATGTTTGTCCTCGGCGGCGGCGTGGCGTATGCGGGTAAATTCCTGCTCGACGCCGTGCGCGAATCGCTGGGCAAATACCTGTACTGCCCCTCTCTGCCCTACGCGCGGGTGGAACTGGCCACACTCGGCAACGACGCAGGCATCATCGGCGCGGCCATGCTGGGGAGGAACGGCTAATGCGGCAGGGATTTGACAACGACATGTATATCCGCATGCAGTCTGAACGCATACGCGAGCGCATCGCCCAGTTCGGCGGCAAGCTGTATCTGGAATTTGGCGGCAAGCTGTTTGACGACCACCACGCCTCGCGCGTGCTGCCCGGCTTCCAGCCCGACAGCAAGCTGCGCATGCTCAAGACCATGGCCGACCGCGCCGAGGTGGTCATCGCCGTCAACGCGCAGGATATCGAATCCAACAAGCTGCGCGGCGATCTGGGCATCGGCTACGATGCTGAAACCCTGCGGCTAATCGACTCCTTCCGCGAGGCAGGGCTGTATGTGGGCAGCGTGGTCATCACCCGCTTTGGCGGGCAGGCGGCCGAGGCGTACAAGCGGCGGTTGGAAAATCAGGGCATCCGCGTCTTCCGCCACTATGCCATCGAGGGCTATCCCTCCAACCTGAACCACATCGTTTCCAGCGAAGGCTACGGCCGCAACGACTATATCGAAACCGAGCGCGAATTGGTGGTTGTCACCGCGCCCGGCCCTGGTTCGGGCAAAATGGCCACCTGCCTAAGCCAGCTCTACCATGAATACAGGCGCGGCGTGAAAGCGGGCTACGCCAAGTTTGAAACGTTCCCGATTTGGAACCTGCCGCTCAAGCATCCGGTGAACCTCGCTTACGAAGCGGCCACGGCCGATCTCAACGACGTAAACATGATCGACCCCTACCATATGGAAGCCTACGGGGAGTTGGCGGTCAACTACAACCGCGATGTGGAAATCTTCCCCGTGCTGCGCGCCATTTTTGAGCGGATCCAGGGGCACTCCCCCTACCAGTCGCCCACGGATATGGGCGTAAACATGGCGGGCTTCTGCATCACAGACGACGAGGCCTGTTGCGACGCCTCGCGCCGCGAGATCGTCCGCCGCTATTTCAACGCCGGTTGCGCCAAACTGCGCGGAAGCGGCGGCGACGAAGCCGTGGGCAAGATTGAAATTCTCATGGAGCAGGCGGGCGTTTCTCCAGAAAACCGCCGTTCCGCGCGCGCGGCCAATCGCCTTGAGGCCGCTACCGGCAAACCCGCCGCCGCCATGGAACTTGCCGACGGCAGCGTCGTCACCGGCAAAACCAAGGATCTGCTGGGCTGTTCGAGCGCCATGTTGCTCAACGCCCTCAAGCGGCTGGCCGGAATCCCGGATGAAGTGAAGCTGATCTCCAAGCGCATCATTGAGCCAATCCAGCGCCTGAAGGTCACTTCGCTGCACAACCGCAACCCACGGCTGCACACAGATGAAGTGCTCATCGCCCTGTCCATCTGCGCGGCGGACGACGAATTCGCCGCCCGGGCCATCGCCCAGCTTCCCCGGTTGGCGGGGCTGGAGGCGCACGCCAGCGTATTGCTTTCCCCCGTGGACGAGGATACGTTCCGCCGCTTGGGGGTCAACCTTACCTGTCAGCCCAAACATGAAACGCAGCGGCTTTACTTCCGCTGACCGCCGCCCCGGACAGGCCGCCCGCGCGGTTTGCTCCGGGGCGTGTTTTTCGTCATGATACATCTTCGCCCAGCCGGGCAGGATAAAAACAAACCTATATGTCATTGTTGGGAAGGAAGTCTTTTTATGCGCGCCTATGAACGCCTTTTGCGCTATGTAAGCTATGACACCGCTTCGGACGCTTCCAGCCAGACCTGCCCCAGCACGCGGAAACAGCTCGCGCTGGCCGAGGCGCTGGTGGACGAGCTGCTCGAACTGGGCCTTGCCGACGCGCGCGTCGACGAAAACGGCTATGTCTACGCCACGCTGCCAGCCAACCGCGATGGCCAGAACGTCATTGGCCTGATCGCCCATATGGACACAGTGGATGTGGTGCCCAGCGCCAACGTGCAGCCCGCGTTCGTCGCCTACGCCGGCGGCCCTGTAACCTTGAAAAACGGCGATGTGCTCACCCCGGAGCGCTATCCCGGCCTGGAAGCGCGCGCCGGCAAGACGTTGATTGTCACCGACGGCGAAACGCTGCTCGGCGCGGACGACAAGGCGGGCGTAGCGGAAATCATGACCGCCATAGAAACGCTCGTCAAGAATCCTTCAATCCCCCATGGCACGGTAAAGGTGGCCTTTACCCCGGATGAGGAAATCGGCCGCGGCGCGGACAGGTTTGACGTAAAGGGCTTCGGCGCGGACTTTGCCTATACCGTAGACGGCGGCGACGTAGGCGGCATCGAATTCGAAAACTTCAACGCGGCTTCGGCGGTCTACACCATTCGCGGCGTCAGCGTCCATCCCGGCTCGGCCAAGGGGCGCATGGTCAACGCCAACAGCGTCGCCTGCGAATTGTGCGGCCTGTTCCCCAAGGACGAAGTGCCCGAGCGTACCGAGGGCTATGAAGGTTTTTTCCACCTGTGCGATTTGCGTGGCAGCGTGGAGTTATGCGTGGTGCACTACATCATCCGCGACCACGACCGCGATCGTTTTGAGGCCCGCAAACGCCTGGCCGCCGGTATCGCCGCGCAGATCAACGCGCGTTACGGCGAAGGCACGGTGGAACTGAAGCTGGTGGATTCCTATTACAACATGCGCGCGATCATCGAAAAGCATATGGATGTCATCCACCGCGCCGAAGCCGCCTATCGCGCTGTGGGCGTGGAACCCGTGCATGAGCCGATTCGCGGCGGCACCGACGGCAGCCGTCTGTCCTTCATGGGCCTGCCCTGCCCCAACCTCGGAACCGGCGGCCTCAACTTCCACAGCCGCCATGAGCTGATCGCCATCGAAGATCTGGATGTAATGAGCGAAATGCTGGTTCATCTGGTAACGGCGGAATAGCCGCCCCCTTCATTCCAAAAACCTTTGCGCCCGGATGAACGTTCTCCGGGCGTTTTTCATTGCGCCGCGCCCTCCGCCTTTCCCGGAGGGCGCAGTATAAAAATATAATTCTGTTTCCATGAGTTTTTGGCGAACGGCACAGTACAAGGCAAGGTGGATACGACAAAAGACCGGCCATCAGGCAACAGAGGTAGTCAAATTCATATACAGAAAATTGGGACAATACTCGGTTTTCGCGGTGGTTCCCGCACTTCAAGCCAAGCTTCATCACGCTTTGCCCGCAGCGCGGATCCTGTGGCGGAGGGAATCCAGCTGTTCCAACTGTTGCTCCTGAACGTGAATCGCCCGCAGCGCGTCCACGCGCTTGCACTCCAGCATGCGCAGGCGCATTGCATCTGCCGCCGCGCCTGCCGGTGAAGGGCGCATATAGCTTTTTATTTCCTGCGCCGTAAAGCCGAGGCCGCGCAACGTCATCATCAGGCTCAACGCTTCCAAATCGGCGTCGCCGCATTGCTCCACGCCCATATCTTTTTCCGCCATACCGCCCCAGCTTTCATACTCCCGCACCACTTCCATGGGTATGTTATAGCGTTCGCTGGCTTCCTGCATCGTCACCGCCATTCCCCCTTAAAACAACAATGCGGGCGTTTCTTCAACTACCCGCATTATAGCGCCGGGGCGCATGGCATGTCCAATACCTATATTGAATTTCCGGAAATGCCTAAAACACATTCCCTCATGCGCTCAATAAAGAGCCGGGGCGCAGAGGAAACCATTTGCTCCTTTTTCCAGGCGAGAACGGCGCCGGCCTCCAGACGCGGGGAAAGGGGCACAAACGACGTCTGCGCATAATCGCTGCCCAAGTGGAAGGTCAGCGCCGCGCCTACGCCACAGCGCACCATATTTACCGCGTTGAGCAAAAGGTTATAGGTAGCGGCGATTTCCAGGCGCTCATATACATCGCCAAACCAGTTGGCCAACTCGTTGCGCACGGATTCGCGGCCCGCCATAATCAGGGGTACCCCCGCCAGCTCCGCCGCAGTGACAGACTGGCGGCCCGCCAGCGGGGAATCCTCGCGGACGAGCACGCCCCATTGCTCCTTTTCCGGCATGCGCACAAACGCATAGCGGCTGATATCCACCGGTTCCATCAGCAGGCCCAAATCCAGCAGCCCTCTCTCCATGCGTTCGCGGATATCGTCGGCGTTGGCGCTGTAAATATTGAAGCGTACCAGGGGATGCTGCGCTCGGAAACTAGCAATCTGTCCGGAAAGAAAGGTCATGTTTCGCGTTTCTCCACAGCCGATGGATATTTCGCCCGCCAGTTCCTCCCCGTGGGAAAGCTCCTGCCGCGTCTTTTCGGCCAAATCGACGATCTCCCGTGCCCGCCGGCGCAGGAGCATGCCATCGTCGGTGAGCACGATGTGGGTACCGCCGCGGTGAAACAGCTTTGTGCCCAGTTCTTCTTCAAGTTGGATCAATTGGCGCGAGAGTGTCGGCTGCGTCACATGCAAAAGCTCGGCCGCGCGGGTGATGTTTTCCTCCCGGGCCGCCATCAAAAAGTATTTGAGAACGCGCAGTTCCATTGCCAGCCCCCTTTTGCACAAAACGCCCCGCGCGGACGCCATGCGCCGCGCGAAGGCATGCGAAATTCAATGTTTTTTGGTTTTTGCGGATTCCCGGCGCGCCGCCATCTGCTGCCACAGCGTGCGCATGGGTTTGCGCAGCAGCCAAGCTGCCAGCGCCAGCAACACAAGCGTCATCCACGCGCCGCAAATCAAGCCGCCGTCTCCGCCCGTGAGCCAGTTTTCCGATACGGCGTAGAGCCGCAGGGCCGCCTGTGCGCCCGTCGCCGCGCCAGGGAAAGCAATAAACGCGCTGCTGGCCCAGCTCCAGGCAAAACGCAGACCCACCGCGGCCCCCGCCTTGCCCGTCGCGCTGAGGCGCGCGCAAATCAGGGCGGTCAAAAGCATATTGACAATACCCAGCGGCCGCAGGGCATATGCGCCCGTAACGGCGAGGAACATCAGCGCCGAAGCGGCATAACCCCAGGCAGGATGGGCGTGGAGCGTCGCCACACGCATGGTCAGGCCGCGCGCAAAGCGCTCCTCCGCCAACGCCGCCAGATAATAGACAGCCAACATCCAGAGAAGGTCGGTATGGAAGGAAAGCTCCCGCGCATACGGGCGCATGGAATCCACGGCCAGAAACAGCCCCGCGCCCGCAAGCACTGCCAGAAGCCCCCACAGCGCGCCCAGGGCGAAATCGCGCGCGCGCAGTCTTTCAAAGCGTCTGCCAGCCAACAGGCGCGCAAGCGCCCAGGACAGCGCGATGGCGCCGGCGCTGGAGATCATCGAAATCAGGCGGCCGTAATTGGCAAACAGCCCCTGCGCCCAGCCGGGAGCGCGCGCAACTGTGGCGGCGCTTACGTTCCAGGCCGCAAAAAGCGCCCCGAAGCCCAGCGAAAGCAGATATGTGGCCGCCCATGCCCACAAGATATACAGGCCATACGCAAAGACCAGCTTCCAAAGAGCGCGCACGCCGCCCTCTTTGCAAAACGCCGCGCTTTTCAGGCCGCTCCAAAGGCGGCGCAAGCCGCCCGCGCCGCTATTCAACAACCGCATGGATCAACTCCGGCGGCGTCACTTTTTCCTGCGAAAGTGTGACGGCGCGGCCAAGAATGGTCATCGCCCCGGCCACATCCGAATGGGCGTTGGCGTGCAGCGTGAGCAGCGGATCGCCCCGGCGCACAAAGTCGCCCACGCGTTTTTGCATAACGATGCCCACAGCGGGGTCGATGGCGTCCTCCTTGCGCAGCCTTCCCGCGCCCAGCAGCCGCGCTGCGTTGCCCACCTCGGAGGTGCGGATGGCGGCGATATACCCGTCGCCCGGGGATGGCAAATCAATTTTGCGCGCAGCTTTGGGCAAAAGGTTCGTATCCTCGCATACGCGCGCGTCGCCGCCCTGCGCGGCGATCATTTCCGCAAACTTTTTCAGTCCCTCGCCCGAGGCGATCTTTTCCTCCAGCATGGAAACGCCCGCCTCCACGGAAGGCGCGATGCCGGCATTGCGCAGCATATGCGCGCCCAGCGTCAGCGAAACATCGCGCAGCTTGCCGCCAGTGCGCCCGGCGAGCACGTCGATGGCTTCCTCGACCTCCAGGGCGTTGCCGATGTACATGCCCAGCGGCTGGTCCATATCCGTAATCAGCGCCGAGAAGCGGCGGCCGCTGAGGTTGCCGATGCGCACCATATCCTCTGCCAGCTTGCGGGACTTTTCCGGGGTATCCATGATCGCGCCGGAGCCGGTTTTGACGTCCAGCACCACCACGTCGCAGCCCGAGGCCAGCTTCTTGGAGAGGATGGAGGACACCACCAGGGGCAGGCAGTCCACGGTTTCGGTAACGTCGCGCAGGGCGTAGAGCACCTTGTCCGCGGGCGCGAGCTCAGCGGTCTGACCGGCGATGGCGCAGCCGACGCGGCGTACGATGGCTTTGAATTCCTCCACGCCCAGATTGACGTTCAAGCCGGGGATGGATTCCAGCTTGTCCAGCGTGCCGCCGGTAAAGCCCAGCCCACGGCCGGACATTTTCGCCACTTTCAGCCCACAGGCGGCGGTCAGGGGCACGAGGATGAGGCTGGTGGTATCGCCCACGCCGCCGGTGGAGTGCTTGTCGGCCTTGACGCCGGGGATATCGCTCAAATCAAGCGTATCGCCAGACTTGGCCATGGCAAGCGTCAGCGCCAGGGTTTCCCGATCGGACATGCCGTGGATGCAAATGGCCATTAAAAGCGCGGAAATCTGATAATCCGCCCAGCTTCCGTCGGTCACGCCGCGCACGAAGGCGCGGATTTCGGCCTCGTTCAGCTCTCCGCCGAAGCGCTTTTTGCGCAAGACCTGATTGGGTCGTATATCGCTCATGGCAAAAGTTCCTTTCTCCATTGTTGCAGTTTTTGTTCATAGGAAAGCGTATAGGCCGGGCTGGTGGAGGGCAGGCGCACGCTCTCGCGGCCGCCGAGCGCCGGAGCGCACAGGCGGCAAAACAACTTCTGCGCCGCCGCACCGTTGAACAGCACGCGCTCAATGGCCGGATAGCGGCGGAAAAAGGCCGCAAAATCGTTGGCCTCGGCATTGCGTATGGCGCTGTCCAGCGAACCCTTGCGCGCGCAGGTATGCAAAACATCCCACAGCGCCAGGCGGTTGTCCAGCAGCAGCACCTTCTTTTCCGCCACCGTCTGCGGCGCGGGGCGGCAAAACACATCCGCCAATATGCGCCAGAAAGCGTTGCGCGGATGCGCGTAATAAAACCCCGCCCGCAAAGATTCGACGCTCGGGGCGGTGCCCAAAATCAGCGTCCGGCAGTTATCGTCCGCCACGGGCGCGTAACTCACGATTCTTTCCATGGCAATATTATAGCAGAAATCCCGTAAAAAGCAAAGTTTGGCTTTTCAAAATGCCCTTCTTCATGTATAATAATGGCAGGCGTCCAGGAGAGGGAAAATGGGCGCCGCAAAGGAGAGTGACACCTTGGAAGAGCTGCTTCGGAAAAAGGCGTTTATCAGCGATATGGACGGCGTGATCTATCACGGCAATTTGCTGTTGCCCGGCGTGCGGGAATTTGTGGACTGGCTGGAGAAAAACGGCAAGGAATATATATTTTTGACCAATTCTTCGGAGCGCAGCCCCAAGGAACTGAAGCAGAAGCTGCACCGGCTGGGCCTGGACGTGGGCGAGGAGCACTTTTACACCAGCGCCCTGGCCACGGCCAGCTATCTGAAAAACCAGTGCCCCGGCGGTTCAGCCTATGTCATTGGCGAGGCGGGGCTGGTGGGCGCGCTTTACGACGCGGGCTTTTCCATGAACGATGTAAACCCGGACTATGTGGTCGTGGGTGAAACCAGCGGCTACAGCTTTGAAAAAATCCAGAAGGCCGTGCATCTGGTGCGCAACGGCGCAAAGCTCCTGGGCACAAACCCGGATATCACCGGCCCGATTGAAAACGGCATCGCCCCGGCCTGCCGCGCCCTGATTTCCCCCATCGAGATGGCCTGCGGCCGGCAGGCGTACTTCATCGGCAAGCCCAACCCGCTGATGATGCGCCACGCCCAAAGCCGCCTGAAGTCCGCGCCGGAGGACACCGTTATCATCGGCGACCGCATGGACACCGACGTGGTGGCCGGCATTGAGTCCGGCATGGACACTGTGCTGGTGCTCTCGGGCGTGACCAGTCTGGAAAGCATGGCGACTTATCCCTATCAGCCGCATTATGTGCTGCGCGGCGTAGGCGACATTCCTGGCGGCGTGGAGCCAGTGAGGGTTCGTGCATGAGTGAGAAGAAAAAGATACTGCTGATCACCACGGCGCATACCGGCTGTGGGCACAAGTCCATTTCCGATTCGCTGATGGACTGGTTTGTGGAAATGCCGCAGATCGAGGTCAAGCAGGTCGACGGTTTTGAGGACTTGGTGGGCAAATCCGTAACCGCCCTTGGCGATAGCTACGGCGTGGTCACGCGCCACGCCAAGTTCCTCTGGAAAATGACGTGGGATTTCGGCACCCGCTTTAACGAAACCTACTGCTCTTTGATGTCCACCTGGGCGGAAAAGCGCTTTATCGACATGGTGGCGCGGGAACGGCCGGATGTGGTGCTCACCACGCATCCGATGTTCAATTCCTCGCTGATTACGGTCTGCGAGGAACATGGGCTGGATTTACCTTTTGTATCGGTGCAGGCTGACCCGGTTTCCGTGCATCCCTCGTGGTGCGACCCGCGCTCGGCGCTGACCGTTTGCGCCACCGACGAGGCCGTGGAGCGCACGCTTTCCTACGGCGTGCCGCGCGAGCGCATCCTCAAGGTGGGCTTCCCCACCCGCCGCCGCTTTACAGACATGGCCCAGCGCGTGGAAAAGCCGGCCTATGATTTTTCGCGCCCGGCGCGTTGCCTGCTCATGTCCGGCGGCGAGGGCAGCGGCATGCTCGGTTCTTACGCGCGCGAACTGATGAACAAGACAGACGTGAACCTGACCATCATCTGCGGGCGCAACCGGCAGCTCAAAAAGCGGCTGGAATCGCTGCTCAAGCCCAAATACGGCGAGCGCGTGCGTATTCTCGGCTTTGTGACCGACATTGAAAACCAGATGTATGAAAGCGACATCATGATTACCCGCGGCAGCCCCAATTCGTTCTTCGAGGCCGTGGTGATGAATGTGCCGCTCATCATCACTGGCGCGCTGCCGGGGCAGGAGCAGGGCAATCCCGAATTTGTGGAGCGCTACGGGCTGGGCGTCGCCTCCCATGGCGTCAAGAGCCTGCCGGGGATTGTCACGCGCCTGTTGGAAAACAACGGCGCGGAGCTTACGCGCATCCGCGAGGCGCAGCAGAAATACCGCCGCTTTGACAACGCCAAGCGCATCGCCGAGGCGGCGCGGGATTTGGCGCTGCAACGGTAGGAAGGACAAAACAAAGACAAAGGGCCGGGAAGCGTGAACAGCGCCCATCTGTTGGACAAACAAGTACGATGTACTGTCAAACCAACGGGGTTGTTGATCGCCTCTCCCGGCCTTTTTGCATTTCGCGGCTTTACCGCTTTTTGCGCAATGCCTCAAGTTCGTAAAAAATGCCTTTGGCGTGCGGCATTTGCGCCTCTACGCCCTGTCGCCAGTTGCATTCGATGACGGCAACCTCGCCGTTTTCCAGAAAGGCGACGTCCCAGCCCAGGAAACGGCATCGGGGCAGCGCGTACATTTCCCGCGCGGCGCGGCGCACCACATCCATCGCCTTTTCCCAGTTGGGTAGCCGGAAGCCGCGCAGTGGCGTGCCCGTCAGGGGGTGGACAGAGAATACGCGGGCCTCTTCGTCCATGCCGTCGGACGTGACCGCGCCCGTTTGCAAATCGACCGCCATGCAGATGCCGCCGGCATGGAAATTGTCCACCATACCGTTCCCTTTGGCGGAACGGAGCGGGGCCAGAACGATGTGCACTTCGTCGCAATCCGTATAGGTGACAACGCGCACGGTGTTGAGACAGTGCGGGTTGAGGCGGTTTAACTGCGCGTGCTGAACCGACATTTCCTCCGCCAGCATCGCCTCGCCAGCAAGGGCGGCATGGCGCGCGGCGGCGGCCGCGTCGCCCTCGTAACGGTACAGGCTGATACCCTTGCCGCAGCCCCCGCAGGCGGGCTTGAGCATCACCTTGCCATGCTTTCTGACAAAGGCGGCGAATTCTTCCGGCGTACAGGCGGCAAGGTTAAGCCATTCGCGGCGCAGATAGCCTTCAAACAGCCGGTTGAACAGTATCTTGTTGCCCGGAACGGAGCTGTTTGAAGTTTCGTCATCGCCAATCTGATGGATGAAGCGGTCGCGCCGCCGCAGGGTGAGATAACTGTCGCATTCCACGCGGCTTTTTTCATAAAACCTGAAGATAAAATACTCTCTGGCACTGCATCGTGTGTGCGCGTATGCCGCGCGGTATGCTCTCCATGAAGGTTTGTTCTCCATGGCGGCGCTGCGGCGGACGAATTCCTGTTTTTCCACCCGCATCGCTTCACAAGCGCGGTACCGCTGTGCCAGACGATGCACCGTTTGACGCAGCCCTCCCCCGCAAATTTTACAGCCATGCTCATGCCCTCCTTTTCTGCGCGCCTTGTCACCAGTCGTCGCTTGTGCGGCTGTTGTTCAAGAATTCTTCCAATGTCGCCTCGCGCACGCCGGTAAGGTTGCCGTTTTCGTCGCGCACGGGGTAAATATCCACAGTTCCGGTATGGTCGTCGTAATGATAGCGCTCTCCGTCGATGAATTGGCGCACGCGGCGGGTCTGGTAGTAGAGGAAACCATTGTGATAGCTGAGGCCGAATTCCGTGTAGGGTTCAAGCCTTTCCCGCGCCTCAGCGTCGTAGGCAAAGTCCCAGCAAAAGGCGTAGTTTGCCAAGGCCGCGCTGGCATATTCCCCGGAAAGCTCCGCCTGCGAGCGGTTCGTCTGCTGCGCAAACTCCTCCTGCGTGCTCGGGCGCAGGCCGGTGAGGTTTCCCGCCCCATCGTATACGGCGTATACATCGATGCAGCCGCGAGCAAAGCAAATCTGGTCTATGCCCGCCTCCTCGTCCGTGAAAAAGCGAATCGGCGTATCCCAATAAAGCGGCACGCCGGCCACGACGGTCACGCCCAGAGGCGCGTATACGTCCATGCACTCAAGCAAGGCCTGCGTTCCCGCGGTGGGCCATACCTCCGGCGGCTCCCGATAGGCAAATTCCGTCTGACGGATGTCGATTCCCCAGGAATCGTAGGTATCGGCCTCCGCCTCCGTCCTTTGATGGAATTCTTCGGGCGTGGCGACGCGCAGGCCGGTGAGCGCGCCATTTTTATCGCGCTGCGCGTAGATATCGACGCAGCCGTCCGCATCGAAAAAGGTTTCCCCGGCCCCTTCGTCCAGGAAGTAGCGCACGGGCAGTCCCCGGTAGCAAATCATGCCCAGCCGCGTCGGAATAGCGTTGTAAATATAGGCCATATCGTATGGCTCGTAGGTAGCGTAGAGCTGCCTGCGCAGGTATTCTTCCACGATTTGCCGGTCTTCCTGCAACTGCGATTCGACTTTCCTCTGCGCGCGCGTCTCCCACCAGGCCTCGTTGGCTTCCTCGATGGTGGCGTTCCAGCCAATCGTGCCGTTGACCCATGCCGCCGCCGTATTCTGTTCAAATTCTTCCTTTGTGCATGCGCGCAGGCCGGTAAGCGCGCCGCTTTCATCGCGCATGGCATAGACGTCTATTTCCCCGGAAAGGTTGTTAAATCCCCTGTTCCCGGTCTCGTCGAGCAGGAAGCGCACGCCGTGTCCCTGATAGGAAACCACCGAATTTTCTGCTATATCAAGGCCATAGGGCGCGTAGATCTCCGCGCCTTCCATCGCGGATGAGCCTTCCGTCCAGGTAAGCTCCTGTGGGGGAAGCGTCTCCTGCGGTGCAGCCGTAATGGACAGCTCGCTTTCGTCCGCCTGCGTGCCTTGCGTCCCCGCTTCGGAGACGGCGCGTTCCTCCGGCGCGGCGGAAAAGGCGACCAGCGCCGCCGCCGCGACCAGCAGCACCAGCGCGATGGCCAGCAGCGATATTTTCTTTCGGTTCATGATTGCGCCGATTCTTTCCTCCATGGCATTGCGGCTGAAG
>DVFZ01000056.1 GCA_018712945.1 Candidatus Pullichristensenella stercorigallinarum
CAGGATTCGTCCTTCACCCGGAACATCCGCCCGGCCTTTCTCCAGCGCCTGTATTCGAGCTTGAAGGCGGCTTCGCTGGCAAAGGCCGCAGGGTCCAGTATGCCGTCTTCAATATCGTGGCTGGACGCGCCGCCGAAGGCAAAGAAGCGCGCGCCCTGTATGTCGTAGACCTGGCCACGCAGCAGATGAAAGATGTTCTCGCGTATTTTCCGCGCCCTGCCGCCGCAGAAATCGACGATTTCAAATTCATCGCTGTTCAGCCGGGCAAAGTTTTCGTGGTTGCCGTCCACAAAGAGCGTCGTAAAGCTCTTTTCGCTGGAAAGCCAGTTGAGCCAGTAATTTTCATCGGGGTTTGCCCGCTGCCGCCACACGCCGCCAAAGTCTCCGCAAATGATTACGCAATCGTCTTTGGTCATCTGCCGCTGTTCGGGAAAAGCGGATGTATTGAACCGAAGAAAGTCTCCATGCGTATCCCCGGTAATGTAGATCATGCCGCGCCTCCTTTTTTGTCCTGTGCGGGAAGCCTTATAAAAAATCGGAATATGCGCAACGATTTCCCGGATATGGTTCGCGAGTTTCCTTTGAACCCGATAAGGTACAATAAGTTGCGCAAAAAAGAATAGACATGGTAGGCAGGCAGCTGGTAGAATGGAGTTGCTACACGACACATTCGAAAGGAGCCTGGGGACCATGTCTGAGAAGATTGTAACACTGAACGAGGAAGTAATCAAGGGGCAAATCAAGGAACTGGTGCGCGGGAGCGTTGAGGAAACGCTGAACGAACTGCTGGAGGCAGAAGCGGAGAAGCTGACGCAGGCCGCACGATACGAGCGCAACGAGGCCCGTCAGGGCTACCGCAGCGGCCACTACGACCGGAACCTGACCACGACCTCCGGCGACGTGACACTGCACGTGCCTCGTCTGAAGGGCGTATCCTTCGAGACAGCGATCATCGAGCGGTACCGCCGCCGGGAGAGCAGCGTGGAGGAAGCGCTGATCGAGATGTATCTAGCAGGTGTCTCTGTGCGCCGGGTGGAGGACATCACGGAGGCGCTGCGGAGGGCATGAAGGAGGACAAGGCCAGCTGGGTCGGCTTCTTCCGGTGGTTTAAGAGTCGAGGTCTGGACGGCGTGAAGCTCATTGTCGGCGACAAGTGTCAGGGGATGCTGGAGGCTGTGGGCGAGGTCTTTCCTGGCGCGAAATACCAGCGCTGTACGGTACACTTTTACAGAAACGTGTTTTCGGTCGTGCCCCGTTCCAAGGTCAAGCATGTGGCAAAGATGCTCAAGGCGATCCACGCCCAGGAGAGCAAGAAGGCCGCCTGCGAGAAGGCCAGAGCCGTCATCGCCGAGCTACGCGAGATGAAGCTGAAGGAGGCGGCAAAGAAGGTTGGAGAGAGCGTATTGGGGAAACACCGACCTACCGCGACTGGACGCGGGTCTGCACCAATAACTTCATTGAGCGCCTGAACCGCGAGATCCGCAGATGTGGGTAGCTGCCCCGATGGCAACTCTGCCCTGATGCTCGTCTGCGCCCGCCTGCGCTATATCGCAGGCACCCAGTGGGGTAACAAGTAGTACATGAACATGAGGCATCTGGAGGCCGCTTTCAGCGATCCCTCCATTGTGTAGCAACGCTTTTTTCAGCTGCCTGCAGACTATTTTGCGCATAACTCTTGACAGTACCTATGTAGGGCGTGGCGTGCATGGGATCAGCCGGCAATGGAGACGTCCTCCGCGGCAGTCTCCAAATGCTTCAATGCATTTCATATTGTCCTGCTGCGCGCCTACGACAGGACGCAGACGAGAGCCAACGATCGCCATCGGGAAAGTTTCCGCAACGCGAGTACACCGCCGAAATTCGCGGTTCAGGCGCTCAATGAAGTTATTGGTGCAGACCCGCGTCCAGTCGCGGTAGGTTGGTGTCTCCCCAATACGCTCTCTCCACCTTCCTGGCCGTCTCCTTCAGCTTTGTTTGAACCGCCTTCTTTCCTTTTCGCGCAACGTTTGTACACGATCGCCCTGGCGCAAAGAGGGCAAAGAGCCGCTTTGCGCCGTATCCTGTCAAAGATCAGAGCGCGTGCGCGCTGCCAGAGTTCATGCTTTTGCCTGAATTTTACCCGCGCGTCGCGCGATTTGTGTTGACGAATGTCTGAAATAGGTATACAATCTATCTGTAACTGGCGAAAATGTTCGCCTTTTTTCATCAAGAGCCTATGTGGAGGGAAGAATCAATGAAAAAACTGTTTGCTCTGGTGCTTTCCCTGATGCTCGTGTTTGCCTTCGCCGGCTCGGCGCTGGCCTTCGAGCCCGTCCCCGCGGATGAAATCAAGGTCGGCTTCGTTTACATCGGCGATCCCAGCGACAAGGGCTATACCCTGGCGCATCATGAGGGCACCCTGGAGATGCAGGAAGCCCTGGGCCTGCGCGACGACCAGATCCTCGTCAAGACCAACGTCACCGAAGACAGCGCCTGCGAAAACGCCATCCTCGAGCTGATCGAGCAGGGCTGCAACGTTATCTTCGGCAACAGCTTCGGCTTTGGCACCTACATGGCCGAACTGGCGGAGGAGTATCCCGAGGTCATCTTCCTCCACTGCTCCGGCAACCTTTCCAACGACGTCAACTTCGCCAACTACTTCGGCCGCATCTGGGAAGCGCGCTATCTGGCCGGCATCGCCGCGGGCCTGCGCACCGAGAACAATCACCTGGGCTATGTGGCCGCCATGCAGATCCCCGAGTGCATCTACTCCATGAACGCCTACTTCCTGGGCGCGCGCAGCGTCAACCCGGACGTGACCATGGACGTGCTCTTCACCAACACCTGGTATGATCCCACCATCGAAGGTCAGGCCGCGCAGGCGCTGATCGACATGGGCTGCGACGTCATCGCCCAGCATCAGGATACCACCATGCCCGTGGCCGCCGCCGAGGAAGCCGGCGTCTGGGCCTGCGGCTACAACTGCGACATGACCGAGGACGGCCCCAACGCCCACCTCACCGCGCCCATCTGGCACTGGGGCATCTACGTGACCGAGCAGGTGCAGGCCGTGATCGACGGCACCTGGGAGCCCGTCAACCGTCTCGAGGGCATGAACGAGGGCTGGGTGGACATCTCCCCCCTGACCGAGAACTGCGCTGAGGGCACCGAGGAAGCCGTCGCCGCCGCGCGCGAGGCCATCTCCACGGGCGAGTTGCAGATCTTCTCCGGCGAGATCACCGATAACGAGGGCAACGTCGTCGTCGCCGAGGGCCAGACCCTGTCCGACGCCGAGATCCTCGCCATCACCTGGTTCTGCGAGGGCATCACCGTCAACTAAGACGATCCCCTCTCAAAATACCATGGGCAGCGCGCAAAACGTGCTGCCAACCAAAAACGGGGCGGTGTGCTGCAAAAGCGCGCCGCTTTGTTTTGTTCATGGGCTGCCGCCCCGGCGCGAGGCAATGGCGGGGAAAACGCCGGCTTACTTGGAGAACCGGTGAAGCGGTGCCTATCGCCGGTTCTGGAGCCTTGAACCGGAAGGGAAGATATCGGCCCGTCTTGCGCCCGGCAGAGAGAGAACTCGCAAACGGAAGGAAAGCCGGTTGGGCAGCGCCGCCTATTGAATGAGGAGCGTTCCCTTGAGCAATCGTAAATGCCGACCGCCAGCAGCCGCCGTTCGCGCGGAACAGATTCGTGGGTTTTTCTTTTCGCGATCGCGGCGCATCCTAGGGCTTGCAAGCGTGATAGGGAGGATTGCCTTGCAGGATGTTTACTGCTTCCAAGGCGGCTTTGCGTTGAAGGGCTTCAATGGATTGCTCGCTGTACCATGCCGTGTGGGGCGTGGCGATCACCTGCGGCATGGCCAGAAGCGGATGATCCGCGCCGATGGGCTCGTCTTCAAATACATCGATCGCCGCTCCGGCGAGAATGCCCGTATTCAAGGCGTTTATGAGAGCGGTTTCTTCTACAACGGCGCCACGGGACGTATTGATCAGATATGCGCCGCGCTTCATTTTCGCAAAAGCCTGGGCGTTGATAATATGCCGGGTCTTTTCGTACAGTGGACAGTGCAGCGTGAGAAAATCGCTTTCGCGCAGCAGCGTATCGAAATCTACAATTTCAACGCCGGCGTCGAGCGGTTGCTTTGGCAGGATATCATTTGCCAGGAGACGGACGCCGAATGAAGATAGTTTGTGCGCCACTATACTGCCCATGCGTCCATAACCAAGGATGCCTACGGCGCATTGATTGAAGCGGCGTAGCGGTTTGACAGGCGTATAGGCCCAGAGGCCCTGCCGCAATGCCCGATTGGAGACGCTCAATCCGCGCGAAAGCGCAAGGATGCCGGCGACGGCGTGGTTGGAGACCTCGTCGATTCCATAATCCGGAATGTTGCAAACATAAATGCCGCGTTCCGCGGCGGCATTTATATCGATGTTGTTTATGCCGATGCCATACCGGATAATTGCGCGGCAGCGGCGCATTTTTTCGATCACGGCGCGCGTAATGCATGCGTATTGGACGATCACGGCATCGGCGTCCCGTGTCGCTTCAATAAGGCCTTCTTCATCCTTCACCTGATAATCTTCAAGCGTCATGCCGGCGTCTGTGACGATCTTGCGTTCCGTCTCCACATTTTGATACTCGTAATCCGTGATGACAACTTTCATTTGCTACCTCCTGCCTTTTCCGCTCCACAAGGCGGATAAACCGTTCAGTAGGCGCGTCTGTGCGCCGCGATCAGCCGCGCGCCTTGCGCGGAAATGGGCGCGCCCGCGTCTTCATAACTTACTATATGCGAGAAAAAGCCATCTTCTCGAAGCAGGTCTGCCATCGCCCTGCGGATAGGCTCTTTGCCCGCAATGAGGATATGCACATCGCGGGGGGCAAGAATCGACTTTGTGCGCCGCAAGGCAAGAATATCTTCTCCCAACGTGACGCCCAATAGGTAGCTTGCGATTTGTGATGGATCTTTGTCTACAAACTGGCTGATAATTCGCGCAGAAAAGCAGGCGCGACTGAACCCTACCGCTTGCGCGGTACGAAAGCCCCGAATCGCCATTTCTTGATCGTAATGCGCGCTGTCGGCAAACTTTTTCTCAACCGCGTCAGCTAGGATCGTATGCTGGGTAAGCGCGGAAAGCAATTCCCCTGAGAGAGACGTCATGCACCCGGTGATTCGGCCCTGCGCGTCTACGGAGACCATTTTCATGTGCGAGCCCGGAAGAATGAGGACAAGCGGTTGGCCTTTGCCATAATGTTCAATCAGGCAAACGCTTTCGGTCTCTTCGCCGCGCATGATGTCCATAACTTCGAAGTTTTCCAAAGTTACGCGATCACAGTCGTTTTTGATGCCGGGAATGAACCAGATGGGCAAGGGACAGATATCCTCCAACATTATGGAGCGCAGGCCCTGCGCCAGTTCTTCGATACCCGCGGGGGCGATCAAATGCGGAATTTCCACCAAGCCTACATTGGAAGTAATCATACCGCTGGCAATGACGCTTTCCACATCAGAATAGCCGATCCCGCGCTGTTCGAGCAGAGATTCCAAGCAGCGCCGCGTCGCGCATTTTAGGCGATGATTATTTCCATCAATCGCCGTATTGCGCACGCCTACTTCTTCTTTTGCGATGGCTACGACCTGCGCTTGCTCCCAAAGAACTGCTCTTGTGTTTGTCGTTCCGCCATCGACCGTAATGATAAAGCGTTTCTTCATCTGCCATGCTCCTTTTGCTCCGCATAGCGTTCTACGGCCTCGCAATAACGGGCCGCCCTGCGCGTCAATTCCTCCCAGTCGCCGCGTCGGATCACCTCGGGGCTTGCCAAACTGGCGCCGATCCCGGCGCCGAGCATTCCTGCATCCCAAAAGTCGTACAGGTTCCCGACTTCTACGCCTCCAACGGCGATCATGGGGATATGGCTCAGTGGAGCGCGGATGGATTTTAAGTATCCTTGCCCTAAATTGCCGGCGGGGAATACTTTGATAACGTCGGCGCCCCAACGGTATCCATGTTCGATCTCCGTTGGCGTCATCGCTCCGGGGATCATTCCAAGGCCCAACGCCTTCGCGCGACGGATCACTTGCTCGTCGCAGGTGGCGGATAGCAAGAATTCGGCGCCGGCGCGCGCGGCGACATCCGCTTGCTCGCAGGTGAGAACGGTACCAGCGCCCACCATGATCGCGCTTCCAAATTCCTCGCGCGCAGAGCGGATCGCAGAAGCCGTATCTTCTAGCATAGTGGGGGAATGCTGCGCAAAGGTGATCTCCAGCAGCCGAACCCCGCCTTTATATAGCGCTTTGACGGCGGGAAGCGTCTGCCCGGGTTCAAGTCCACGCAGGATGGAGATTATCCTGTATTGCCGGATTGCGTCCACAATATTTCTGCTGTTCATAGAACCTCCTGTCAGGCCCCCAGCCAACCGCCGTCTACGGGAAGAACGATGCCGTTGATGTAATCCGCGCCGCGCGAGGCCAAGAAAACGACCGCCGAAGCAATATCTTCCGGCTTTCCCCAACGCCCCGCGGGGATCCTCTCCAGTATTTGTCGGTTGCGGGTGGCGTCGGCAATCAACGCCGCATTTAGATCGGTATCGATATATCCGGGCGCAACGGCATTGACGTTCACGCCTTCCTTTGCCCATTCGTTGGAAAGGCTTTTGGTAAGCTGCGCCACCGCCCCTTTGCTTGCCGCGTAGGCTGGTACAGTATACCCGCCCTGAAAAGAGAGCATCGACGCCATATTGATGATTTTTCCACTATGGCGGGGCAGCATGAAACGCCCCGCCTCTTGACAGAGCAAAAATGTAGCTGTGGCGTTGACGGCGAGAACATATTGCCAGTCCTTCAAGGGGAAATCTGCGCATGGATGCCGGATCTGTGTTCCGGCGTTGTTTACAAGGACGTCTAAACCGCCCAAGGCGTCGATGACTGCCTTTACCGCGCCGGGGATCTGTTCCACGTTTGCCAGGTCGCATTGAATGTGGACATAGCGGCCGCCCGCGGTTTCGACGGCTGTGCGCGTCTTGAGCGATGCGCTCCGGCTGAGATCTGCGATCATGGCGCCCTGCTCGGCAAAGGCCCTGGCTATGGCCTGTCCAATGCCGCGACTGGCGCCGGTGATGGCGACCGCCTTGCCCCTCAATTCCTCGTATTGCACAGGCGTTCTCTCCTTTTTGCAGTCAAAATTCGAACATGACCTTCAGGGCCCCTTCCGGCTTTGCAAAGCCTTCCTGCGCGCGATCCGACGGCAATATGCAGTTGAGCAACTCCGCGTAATGAGGCTCGATAGAGGCAAGACGAATTGCCGTTTCGAAGTCATCCCGTGCGCTGTTGCGTGTAAAGGCGATGCTGAATTCGCGCATCATGCCCTTTTGAAAATTCATCGAAGGCGGCTCCTTATAGCCGGCGACAATGAGTATACGGCCTCCGATCCGCACGACGTCTGGCAGCAAGGAAGCAACGGACGGATGTCCAGCACAGTCTACGACAAGATCCGCGCCCAGTGGAAACCGCTCTGCAATTTCGTCTGCCAGACGCGCGTCACACGGAATCACGTCAAAGCCCATTTTCCGCGCAAGGGCGCATCGCCCGGCGTCCGGTTCGCACAGCAGTATGCGATCCGCGCCGAAACGGCGCAATGTGAGGGCGCACGACAGACCGATGCCGCCGGCGCCAAACAGCAAAACCGAATCGCCGGGCTGGTAGAGCGCCTTGCGCGCGGCGTGTACGCCGATGCTGATGGGTTCTATGAAAGCCGCCATTTGCGGCGTCATGCCGTGCGGCACGGCATACAGGGCGTCCTGAGGCACAAGCGAAAATTCGGCCATACCGCCGTCCAAATCGATACCCAGTATGCGCAGGGTCTCGCAGCTGTAATAGAGGCCCCTCCTGCAAGCATTGCACACATTGCAACTGATATGGGGATAAACAGAGACGAGCGTGCCCTCTGGCAACGATGGATGCGGCGAGGCGACGAACCCTGAAAACTCATGCCCCAAGATCAACGGCGCTTTTGCTCGAGGGTGTTTTCCGGCCAAAATGGTCATATCGCTGCCGCAAATCCCGGCATTTGCTACGCGGATCAACGTCCAGCCAGGCCTTATCTGTGGAATGGGACGTTCCTCCAGGCGTACGCATCCGGCTTTTTGGTAGACAATTGCTCTCATGGAAGATGCCGCCTTTTTTGTTCAGATTCCCAGGTATGCCTTCTTGATCGACTCATTGTTGAGCAATTCTTGGGAAGTGCCTTCCAGAACGACACGACCGGTTTCTATAGCATAACCGCGTGTAGCGATACTCAACGCCGCTATGAGGTTTTGCTCTATGATCAGTACGGACATGCCGGTTTTGCATATGCGGCCAATGGTCGAGAATACTTCCTCTACAACGATCGGCGCCAATCCCAGCGACGGCTCGTCCAGCATCAGAAGCGACGGTTCCATGATCAGAGCGCGAGCAATCGCCAGCATTTGCTGCTCTCCGCCAGAGAGCGATCCGGCAATTTGTTGCCTGCGTTCCTTTAAGCGCGGGAACATTTCAAACGATTTTTCAATGTTCTCCATTCGCCGGGGCTTTGCACGCTTGTTGTAACCGCCCAGAATCAGATTGTCCATCACGCTCAGCGAGGCGCAGATCCCGCGCCCCTGCGGTATGTGCGCAATGCCGAGCATCGCCCGTTGATGCGCCGGTTGACTGAGCAGATCCTTTCCCTCGTAAGTCACTGTTCCGGACTGGATCGGCAGCAAGCCCGATATGATCCGCAGCAAAGAGGTTTTCCCGGCGCCGTTGGAGCCCACGAGCGCAACGCACTCTCCAGGCTGCACGCGCAGCGATACGTCAAACAACACCTGCAAGTCTCCGTAGCCTGCGTTGACGTTTTTCATTTCAAGCATGCTTCATCCCACCTCCCAGATATGCGTTGATAACGCTTGGATCATTCATGACCTCCTGCGGGCTTCCAGAGCAGAGAAGCTTGCCTTCGTTGAGCACAACGATGCGCGTGCAAAGATTCACAACGGCCTTCATAACATGTTCGATGAACAATATCGTTATGCCTTTCTCGTTCAGGCGGCGCACCATCTTTACGCTTGACTCGATTTCGGAGGGATTCAGCCCCGCCATGACTTCATCGAGCATGATGATCTTGGGATCCGTAGCCAATATGCGGGCCATGTCCAACCATTTGCGGCGCTCGATGGGTAGCTGCTCGCTGCGCCAATCCTTGACGTCTGCCAAGTCTGTCGTTTCCAGTATGTCCATTGTTTTGCGCGCGGCTTCGGAGTAGCTGAGGGATTGCAGCGCGATGATGTACACGCTTTCAAACACGGTAAGGCCGGTAAACGGCTTGGGGGATTGAAAGGTGCGTCCAATTCCCAGATGCACACGCTTGGGGATGCTCAGTTTATTCAAAAGCGTGCCTTCGAACTGTATTTCGCCGGAGTCAATGCTGTATACGCCGCTGATCAGATTGACGATCGTTGATTTTCCCGAACCATTCGGTCCGATTAGGCCCAGGATCTCCCCCTGATATACATCAAAGCTGACTCCATCGACCGCATGTACGCCACCGAATGATTTCTTCACGTTTCGCAGCGTCAACTGCTCATGCATGTCCGTTTCCTCCTTTCCGAAGCGATACGCTGGAGCCTTCTTTTTTGATGGGCCCCGATCCTTTCTTTTTCCAGTTCAGGAAGCTGACAATTCCCTCCGGCCTGAAAACAAACACAAGGATCAGCAGCAAGCCATACAGGAGCATGCCCGCGCCCGATGAGCCGAGCAGTATGTTTGCCACCTCGCTCAGAGGCACCAGGAAGGCCGCGCCGATCAGCGGGCCGGAAAGCGTTCCCAGGCCGCCTACGATCGCCATGGTTCCAATCTTCGTGGATACGTCCAGGCTCGCCATGCTCTGCGGGTCAATGTAGCTGAGGAAAAATGCGTATACCGTACCCACTGCGGAGGCGATCATCGCGCTGATGACAAAAGCCTGCGTTTTTACGCGGTTTGGCGATATTCCCAGAGAACACACTGCATCTTCGTCCGCCTTGATCGCCCGCAGGAAGTAGCCCATTCTCGAAAGACTGATCCTCCAGCAGATCAATACGGTTATGATCAGAAAGACCAGCAGTATGTAATAATACATGTGGCTGGAATCAAACATCAGATGCCAGAAGTTTTGCTGCCGATAGGGAACGACCAGTCCGTTGGAACCTTTGGTCAGATCCTTGTGCCAGTTCAGATAAACGCGCACCAGCTCGGCAAAGGCGATGGTGGACAGGGAGAAAAACGGACCGCGCAGCTTAAAGGATATGCTACCGATGAACACTGCGGCCAGGGCGGATATGGCCATGCCCGCAAGCATTCCCAACCAGGGGCTGATTCCGAAGCGAAGGAAGAGAATAAAGCTGGTGTATGCGCCGATAGCGAGGAAAGTGGCATAACACCAGCCCACCTGGCCAGCATATCCGCCAATCAGATTCCAGGCGCTTCCCAGCGTTGCAAACACGCAGAAGGTGACGCCTACGGCAAGCAGGTAGTTGCTGCCGGTAAAGAGAGGAAATGCCCCAAGGATGATGAGGGCGATGCCCGCGGCGATCAACCATGGCTTTTTGACTGCGGTCCTCATGCTTTGCGCGCCCCCTTCCCGAACAAACCATTGGGTTTGACCAGCAGGACGATCAACAAGATAAGGTAAATGGAACCGGGCGCGAGGTCAAAGGATATATACGAACCTACAAAGGCCTCGCAGATGCCCGCAAGCAATCCGCCGATCACTGTGCCGCCGATATTTCCCAGTCCGCCCAACACCACACACGCCATGGCGATGGTCTTGAACGGCGCGCCAACCGTGGGGTAGACGAAGTAGATGGGTGTGAGCAGCAAGCCCGTGATGCCGGCCATGGTGATCCCAAGGCCAAACGCGAGGCGGAAGATATTGTTCGTCTTGATGCCCAGCATCTGCGCCACTTCTATATTCTCCGATGTGGCTCGCATGGCACGGCCCATATCGGTCTTTTTCAGGAAGAAATATACCAGCAGCACTGCAACCAGCATGACCCCGCAAGCTACCAGGCGAGGCATGGCCATATTGAACGAACCGATAGGCACGGTGACTTCGGCGGCCGCGCTGTGTACGCTCTGACTATTCGGGGAAAAGATCAGTTGCACTACGGTGGTCATTACATAGGAAAGCCCCATCGTGACGATGATAAAGCTGGTACCGTCCCGTCCAATGATGGGCTTGATCAGTATGCGGTATACCAGCATGCCGATTACGAACATACCCGCCGCCACCGGCAGAACCAGATAATAAGGATCAAATGTGGTCATGCGTTGCATGAGCAGCGTTATATACATGCCGAGCATCAAAAATTCGCCCTGCGCAAAATTGATTACCTTCATAACGCCAAATATCAACGTAAGGCCCACAGAGATCAATGCATAGATGCCTCCCATTGTGAGCCCATTGAGCAATGATTGGCCGATCAACCATCCTTGCGACATTATGGCACCTCCTCCGATTCGGGTTTACGCATGATGAATATCTGCCCACACGGCAGGCCATGCCGTGTGGGCGGCCGGATTGAAGATTTCCGCTTTGCTTGCCGGATCAGAATTCCGACGGATCCATGTACTCGTTCAGAGAATACTCGACCGGATAGACGCATACGGGCTTGCCATACTGCCACTGCGTAACGGCGGGAACGCCATTCACATTTTCGCCCTTTTCGTTGAACTTGTAGTTGCCTACCAGCTGCATACCCTCGAATTCGTTTTCAGCGATGGTATCGCGCAGCACGGTCGGATCCGTCGAGCCGCAGATCTCCAGCGCCTCGGCAATGATCTTGATGCCGTCGTACGCGGGGCCGGACTGCTCCGTCATGAAGTAGCCGTACTTCTCCTCGAATTCGTCCACGATCGCCTGGAATTCGGGATTATCGTTCACCTGCGTCGTGGCAAAATTCCAGTTGCCCACGGCGATAACGCCATTGGTCGCGTCGCCCAGCGCTTCATAGTAGGACGGCCAGTTGGAGTTGCCCATTACGACGGGATAGAAGTCCAGATCGCGCATGGCCGTGAAGATCAGACGCGCTTCCTGCATGTAGCCATAGGGCATCACGGCGTCGGCGCCGGAATTTTTCATGGCCGTGACCATCGGGGCAAAGTCGGCATGGCCGGCGGGATAGGATTCGTCAAAGACGATTTCCAGACCCAATTCCTCCGCCTTCTCTCGCGCGCCGTCCGCCATAGAGATGCCGTTGGCAGAGTTCTCGTAAATGATGGCGACGCGTTTGATATTCGCGCCCTTCTCCTCGTTCAGGTAGCCGATGAAGTTCGCCTGATACAGGCCAAGGTCAGTGCCGCGGTTGGTGGTGGAGAAAATATACTGATAGCCCTGATTGGTCAGATCAGCCGCGTTGGTGAACGTGACCACCGGTACCTGCGCTCTTTCAAAAGCGGGCAACATGGGCAGGGTGATCGCGCTGGTGCCGGCGCCAACGCCGGCTACGATGGTATCATCGCTCAGAGCGCGCTCAGCAACGTTTTTCGCCTGCGCGGGGTCGCTGGTGGCGTCAAATACGACCAATTCCAGGGGCGCGCCGCCCAGGGACTTGATGCCGCCATTTGCGTTTACATGCTCAACGGCGAGCGAGGCGCCATCCAAGCACATCTGGCCGGACTCGGCGTTACTGCCAGACAGGGAATACAGGAACGCAATGCGGATGGGATCGGGGCTGGATTCCGCTTCGGCAAAGGCAGCGCAGCTAGAGAACACCAGGATAACGACCAGGACAATTGCATACAGGGAAAGGGATGACTTTCTCTTCTGAGACATGGAACAACTTCCTTTCTTTGTAAGATGAATGACTTGTCGTTTCTAGATGAACAGGTTTGCCTTTGCAGCCCTCCTCTCTACAAACCTGCTCTTCCACGCATTTGTTCTTAATAAAAAACTTAGTTCGCTATCGATGATGGCTTAATTATATCAAAAGGGCATGATTTGTCAATACAAAAAACAAAATTCATTTTATTGAACAAAAAATTTGCGGAAAATATATGCAATACAGAGTATGCTTTTCTTTAAGCGAAAATATTCGGGGGCATCCGCCGCGCGGTGAAGCTGAGCGTTTTGTGGACGAAGCAAAGCGTCGGGCAAATTGCATTTGCTTTTTCAGGGGGGTTGTTATATACTTTATATAAATACACAGGACGTTTCGACAACCTAAAACACAAAGGAGATTTAAGCATGCCGGAACAGAGCCTTCATCGTACGACGCAAAGAGTATTGGATATTCTGGAACTTGTCGCGCGCAATAACAAAGGGATGAGCTTTTCAGAAATATCTTCGGCGATGTCTATCCCGAAGGGCAGCCTTCATCCGCTTCTTCATACCATGCAGAGCAGAAAGTTTTTGCGATATAGCGCGGATAATCATCGCTATTATATTGGAGAGCGCTTATATCTGCTGGGGCACCAGTACATCCGGGATGCGGATCTGCTCAACGCGATCCAGGCGGAGGTTTCCAGTTTGAGCGGCGAGGTCGGAGAAACATCCTTCTTTGGCGTTTTGCGTGGAGGCGACGTGTTTTATCTTTGCAAGGGCGAGGCTTCCACGCCCATTCGCATCGTGACCTCGGCGATCGGCAATAGCAATCCTGCTTATAGCACGGGTTTGGGGAAGGCCTTGCTGCTTTCGCACACTTACGAACAGCTGTGCGCTCTTTATCCGGAGCGATTGCCGGAAAAGACAGTCTATTCCCTGAAGACCCGGGAAGAATTGTGGCGGCAGCTTGAGCAGATGCGCGAAAGAGGTCTTACCTATGAAAAAGAAGAGTCCACTCTAGGCATACAATGCGTTGCCGCGCCAATATGTTGTAACGATCGGATCATTGCGGCGCTGAGCATATCCATTCCCGTTTATCGCTACAGCGCGGAGCGTTTGCCCCAAATGGAGAAGAGCCTGCTGCATAAAAAGCGCCAGATCGAGGATATTATTCAGCTCAATTATGACCAGTGGCGGCGCATGTATTCGGAAGATTGATGTATTTCCTAGAACTGCCATGGATTTCGCATAAAAATCCATGGCGGTTTTTGTAATTTTTTCGAGATTATTTGCGCCCTGCTTGACTTTTTGGGCGCTTTGCCGTAATATTCCTAATAAAGAACATGATTCCAAATCAGGAATCATAACCCTGGAGATACTGGACGGATGTTGATAGGAGGCGCGCGGATGCAAAACGTTTATCGGTCTATCCATATTGGCGAAATATTCATGCCCTACGAGTTGGATGAGCCTCGCATGATTGAAGTGGCGCGGCGCGTGGCGGATATGGGTTTTTATCACGGTTTGGAGCTGTGTCCTTTCCTGAAAAAAGAATCGCATCGGGCCTTGCGCGAACTGCACGAAAGCACAGGCATGCCTTTGATGCTGTGGGGCGCGCCGCTCATCTGGCGCGAGCAGTTGAATCTGTCTTCTTTGGACAGACAGTTGCGTGAAAGGTCCATCAAGCGCGCCATCGACCTAGTGAACATACTGGTGGAGATCGACGGTTCCTACCTTGGCTTGCCGCCAGGAGATGATCCGGGAGACGCGCTGCGCGAGGACGCAAAAAAGGCCCTGGCGGATTCCTATGCTCGCGTTGCCGACGTGGCCGGGCAATACAAGAAAGCTCTTGTATTGGAGCCGCTGGATCGCTATGTGCACAAAAAACAGCTCATTGGTCCGATGCGAGAATCGGTAGAATGGTTTGCTCCGCTGCACGCGGCGCATCCCAACATTTATTTGCACTGGGACAGCGCGCACGAAGCGCTGGGGGAGATCGACCTGTCGGAATCGCTGCATCTCGCGGCGCCATATCTTGCGCAGTTGCATCTTTGCAATTGCATCACGGATAAAAGCCATCCCATGTTCGGCGATTGGCACATGGATGTCGGACAGCCGCCGGATTTTGCGACAGAAGGGTATCTCACGCCGGAGATCGGCGCGAAGATCCTTAAGGAGGTTGCGGCGTTAGAGCCCGTGCAGGGCGTGCCGTTTACCCATGTGTCCATTGAGATGCGCTCTCACATAGGCGACGACCTTTGGCACAAAGAAAAAACTGCGCGCATGTTCCTTGCCCGTTGTTTTGAGTTGGCTGGTTTGCGCTGATCGAGGCGCAAAGCGCCACCGGAGGTTTTGCTATGAAGGTAACGAAGCGGCTTTTATCGAAGTTGCCGAGCTGTTATTCCGTTGTGACGGCTCCGTTGCGCGATGGCATGTATGCGCTGTTTGCAAGCGAGGCGGATGATGTTTGCCTGGCGTTTGATCTTTCTGATCCAGGACGTATGCGCACCATATGGGAACACCCGGGCGGTACGATGGGCATGGTTCCGATTCCGGGCAGAAGCGGCGAATTTCTGGCGATACAAAAGTTTTACCGGCTATGGGATTGGGAGGAATCCGAACTGGTTTGGGTGCGAGAAACGGAAGACCGGTTTGAAACGTTTCCCATCCTCCGACTGCCGTATCTGCATCGTTTTGACATCCTGGAAGCGGGAGGGCGGCTTTATCTGCTCGTCTGTGGCGTTGCGGCGCATAAAAGCTCTTTGCAGGATTGGTCCTGCCCTGGGGTGGTGCTGGGGGGCGTTTTGCCCAAGGGGCCCGAAGAAGCGCTGCGCATGGAAACGCTGAGAAGCGATTTCTATCGAAATCACGGCTATGCGCGCGTTGTGCTCAACGGCATTGAGCGCGGTTTCGTCACTTGCGCGAACGGTGGCTTTCTCTTTACGCCGCCGCAAACGGCGGAGGATAGCTGGAGCGTTGAAAAGCTTCTGGACGGCGACTTCAGCGACGGCGATATGGCGGATATTGATGGCGATGGAGAGATGGAAATCGTTGCGATCTCGCCGTTCCACGGCAATAAGTATTCCATCTACAAGCAAATCGGCGGCGTATGGGCCGAGGTATATATCCATCCGGAACGGGCGGGATTTTATCATGTCGCTACAGCGGGAAAGCTTTGCGGACGGATGGGTTTTCTGGGCGGAGGAAGAGAGGGAAGGCAAAGCCTGTTCTTTGTCTCTTCGCCCGGGGCAGGTCAGCCATTCGAGCTTTTGGAGATTGATCGGGGACAGGGCCCCAGCAACGCCCGGATTTGGAATACTCCGGCGGCGGATTACGTATTGGCGGCAAATCGCAACGTCGGCGAGGCCGTGCTTTATCGGATCGAGCCTTAGCGGGCAGGACGAAGGCGTCTTTGCGGTTGCAATATGCTGCGCAGAGACGCTTTTTGCCAGAAAGTGAGAGGCACGCCTCCCGACAGAACAAAGCGCTTGAAAAACAGGAAAGCGCGAAACTGCGCCCTTGCTGGAAAGGTTCGATCAATGCGGTCTTCAGACATGGACAGCGCCCCGCATTTCTTCAATGCGGGGCGCGCAGACTGTCAAAAACTCCAAAGGAGAGCGCGAGAGGGTCGAAGCCCTTTCGCGCTAAAATCGCTTCCTTGCAGTTTCCGCGCCCGGAAATCCCAGGGTTTCAGCGGAAACTGGCAGGGGGGTTGACGGGGGGATCTTGCGCCCGTAGCGATCCGTAGCGACTTCGCCGGCATACCGTTTCCCGCGCTCCCCGGCGAGACTCTCCCGGTCGTAGCCGATGTCCAGCACCATCTGCCTGGTGACCACGCGCTTCCTGACCAGATCCAGCGCCAACAGCTCGGTCATCTCGCGGACGATCAGGCGGCCCCTCTCAAAGTCGTAGGGGCAGTGCAGCACCTGCCCGGAGGAAAGGCTGCTGGTGGAGGGCCGGTACTGCTTTATGACCTCCATGGTCACCGGCTCCCAGCCCCAGGCGTGGTCGATGAGCAGCTCGGCGTTGACGCCGAATGTTTTGTACAGCAGATCTTCCGCGACAGGGTCGAGAGAAGCTCGCGCTACGTCGCCCATCGTGCGCAAATGCATGGCTTCCAGCTTTCTGGAAATGCCGGCGCCGACGCGCCAGAAATCAGTCAGCGGGCGATGCGTCCACAAAAGCTCCCGGTACTTCATTTCATCCAGTTCCGCGATGCGCACGCCGTCCTTGTCCGGCGTGGCCTTCTTTGCCACGATGTCCATGGCG
>DVFZ01000057.1 GCA_018712945.1 Candidatus Pullichristensenella stercorigallinarum
AAGCCAAAGAGCTTGCCGCTGCCCAGGTAAATCAGGGCCTCCGGGAAGGTGCCGAACACGCCCTGGCCCTTGGTCAGGGCGGAGCTGATGCCGGTGAACAGGTTTTGTGTGCCAAGCGTGGCGAGAATGGGGAAGATGCCCAGCTTCGCCACCAGCAGGCCATTCAAACAACCGCACAAAAGCCCTACGCCTACCGCGATGACAAAGCACAAAAGCACGTACATCAGTTCCACAGAACTGCCCGCATCCTGCGGCATTTTCTGAAGCAACAGCATGCCGCACAGCGTCGCCACCAGGTTGCCTACGGCGACGATGGAAAGGTCGGCGCCAGCCGTGAGCATGGTAATGCCAATGCCCAGCGTAAACAGGCCCGGCTCCGGGAACTGGAAGCACATGGATTCAAGGTTTCGCAGGGTGGGAAACCTGGTGGGCTGCATGATGGAAAAAACCGCGAAAATAATCAGGCAAATGACCAGCAGCTGCTTGGTATTTCCATTGATCCGGGAAAACCAGTTTCTCGTTTTTTTCTGTCCTGTCATGGTGCCGCCTCCTACATTTTTGCCGCGCGCTTTGCACGGAGGGACTGAATCACAACAGCCACGATAACCAATAGACCAAATGTGAACTTCTGCCAATAGCTATCAATGCCGATGATCACCAGGTTGTTGTTGATTACATTTGTCAGCATCAGCCCCAGGAAAACACCGATGACAGAGCCCTTGCCGCCGGAAATGCTCGTGCCGCCCAATACGGCCGCGGCGATTACCGTCAGCTCCTCTCCCTGAAAGCTCATGGGGTCGGCCATGCGGTTGTTGGAAACATAAATCAGGCCGCCCAAACCGGCAAGGCAACCGGCGTAGCCATACAGGAACATCCGCAGCCGTTTGACATTGTAGCCAATGCGCGAGGCGGAACCCATGTCGCCGCCCAGGGCGTAGATGCCGCGCCCAACGATGGTGTGGCGCATAATCAGGTGGGTAAGCACCATGACGCCCAACATGATGAAAACGGAGAAATGCAGCCCAAAAGTGGAACCCGTCGCATCGGTGGTATTGAAGCAATACATCTTTGAAAAGTCGATGGTGGCCGGGGGCATATCGGGGCTGGGAATGTACTCGTTTCCAACAAAGGCCAGCATCAGGCCGCGAATTGTTGTGGCAAGGCTCAGGGTGGCGATGAAAATCGGCATTTCAAAGGTATTGACCAGGAAAGCGTTGCACATGCCGAACAATATGCCGATGACCATGGAAACCAGCGCCAGCGCCACAAAGGGCAAATCCGGAGCGACGGCGATGGAGAAGCGTATGGTCATATACGCGCTGCAAATGGCGATTGCCATAAACGACATATCAATGCCGCCACTGATGATAATCATCATCACGCCGCAGGCGAAAATGCCGGTCACAATCATCGTGCGCAAAAGGTCGAACATGTTTCGCAGGGTCAGAAATGCCGGGTTCAGGATGGAGAAAGAACACATTACGATCACAAGGATGGCAAATACGATGAACTCGCCGGATCGCACGAATTTGCGCAGTTTTTTTTGAACGCTCACTTTACATGCCCCTCTCCCACCGCATCCTCAAGGATTTTCCTGTTGAGGACTTCGGCGCTGGTTTCGCTGGTTTGGCTTTCAAAAATGATGCGGCCGCCGTTCATGACCAGGATCCTGTTGGTCGTGCTCAACAGTTCCCCAACGTCGTCCGAAATCAACACGATGCACATGCCCTTCATGGCCAACTCTTTGAGGATTCTGTGGATTTCGCTCTTGCTCTTGATATCCACGCCCACGGTCGGCCCATTCAGGATCAGGATTTCCGGCTCTGTCGCCAGCCATTTGCCAATAACGATGCGCTGCTGGTTGCCGCCGGAAAAGGTGCTCGCCAGCACATCCGGGGAAAGCGCGTTGATGTTCAGCTCCTGGATGCGGTTGACGGCTTCTTCCGTCACCTTTTTGAAATCAACCAGCCCGTTTTTCTTCATTTTCTGGTCGATGGTGGCGGCGGAGAAGTTGTCCTTCAGGCTGCGCTGCATAAACAGGCCTTCGGAAAGCCTGTCTTCGGGCACATAGGCGATTTTCGCTTTTTTGGCGTCCGGTATGTTCCGGAAGTGCTGTTCCTTCCCCCGGACCAGGATTTTGCCGCCGGTGGTTTTGCCGATGCCGAACAGCGCCTTGGCAAGCTCGGTTCGCCCGCTGCCCAGCTGCCCGGTGATGCCGAGGATTTCCCCGGGGAAAACGCTGAAGCTGATATCCTCAAAGGCGCCTTTTTGGCAGAGCTTTTCCACCTGCAACAGCGGCGTTTGCGAAGCGCCCGTATAGCGGAAGGGTTCTTCCGCGATGCGTTCGCCGGTCATGTAATAAACCAGATTTTCTTTTTCAAATTTATCCGCGTATTCATCGGCGACGATTTCGCCATTGCGGATGACCGTAATCCGGTCGCATACCGCAAACACCTCGTCCAGCTTATGGCTCACGAAAACGACCGAAATGCCCCTTGCGGAAAGCCCCCGGATGATTTCATACAGGCGCTCAATTTCCTTGTTTGTAAGGGCGGTTGTGGGTTCATCCATGATGATGAGCCGGGCATTTTGCAAAATTGCGCGGGAAATGGCGACAATCTGCTTTTGCGATACGGATAACCCGCCCACCTCCGCATCCAGATCCAGCGAAATGCCGATGGTATCCAGCGCCTGTTGCGCCATGGTTCGAGCCTGACGCCAATGCATCAGTTTGTTGCCTTCCACCAGCTGCATGCCCAGCGAAATGTTTTCGGCAACCGAAAGATTGGGGAATACGGAAAAATCCTGATAGATTACCTGGACGCCCTGCTTAATAGAAATGACCGGGGTCAGCTTCGGAAACAACGTGCCATTGAGGGAGACGCTGCCGGAATCCGGCGCATAAACGCCGGAAATGATCTTGATGAGCGTAGATTTTCCGCAGCCGTTTTCCCCCACCAGGCACAAAACCTCGCCGGGATAGATTTTCAAATCAATATCGTGCAGCACGCGATGGCCGGTGAACGATTTATTGATTCCCTTTAACTCCAGAATGGGTGTATTCATGTTCCAACCCTCATTCTTTTCATTTTCCAAAGAAAAAGATCAGGCTGTTTCATGTATCAAGATGAAACAGCCTGGAGAATTTGTTTAGAACCAGTCGCTCTCAGGAGAGTCTATGGTGATATCCTTCCAAGCCTGACCGATAATCGTGTTGCCGTCCAGCGTAATGCTGTTGTATCCGGACACGCCCAGATCCATGCCGTCAACGATCTCTTCGCCATTCTTGAGCATTTCGCCGACTTTGCACATCACAACGGCGGCATCCGCGGGATCCCAGCAGCCGAGGAAATCCAGCGCGCCACTGGCCAGGTAGTCCTTGTTCGCATTCGGCACGCCGTTGCCGACGCAGCTGATCGCATCCTGCTTGCCAGCTTCTTCGATGGCCAGCGCATAGCCCGGCAGGTCGGTTGCGGAGGTGACGAACATGCCCTTCAGGTCGGGATAGGTCTTCATCAGCTCAGCGGCCTTTTCCTGGGAAGCCTTCTGGTTGTAGTTGCTTTCCACGAAAGCGTCCGCGTTGATGCAGTTCATGTTCGGATAGTTCTCGATCTGATGCTCCAGAGCGCCGTTGGCCCAGCTCATATGGCTGGCAGCGGTCAGGGAGCCGACGGAAATGATGTAATCGCCTTCCTCGCCCATGGCGGCGGCCAGCTGATCCATCAGGTGCGCGCCGTAAGCCGCGCCGTCAAAGGCTTCCACGTCGTAATCCACGTTCGTGATGCCCTGCGCCTCATGCGAGATGACCACGATGCCCGCTTCCCTGGCCTTGGTCAGAACGGGTTCGAGGGCTTCCGGGCTCACCGGGACGATGGTTATAACATCGACCATCTGGGCGATCAGGTTTTCCACTTCCTTCACCTGCAGCGCGGCGTCGCTCTTGTCCGCGCCGGTCTGGAACGCTTCGTTGCCGGATTCTTCCGCATACTGCTCTACGCCGACGGCCATGCGGTTAAACCACGCGCCGCCAACAGACTTTGGCAGATTGGCGACCACCAGGCCGTCCGCCAGGGCGACGCTCGCCATGCCGAGAACCAGCAGGCTTGCCAACAGAATGCTGACCAACTTTTTCATACCATTTTACCTCCCGAGATTGTTTTTTGTTTGTATACCATTTCTCATATGGTATACAATTTAATTTTATTATAACCTCCAATCCGGCAATAGTCAAGACCGTTTGACAAATCCGCCGCCAAAAAAATAGAGCAATATTAATATAAATTCGACAAAACCCAGAAAGCGGCAGCCATGGCAAAGTTTTCCAGACATTTGCTGGGCTGTTCCCTTTTTTTGCGCGTTGTGGTATAATTAAAAAATCCTTGGCCACAAATTTCATAGAGAAAGGAATTGCATATGAACCGGCGGAATTTGAACGAATCCGTATATCAATACATTCTGGAACAAATCCTTTCCATGAAGTATAAGCCCGGGGACAAAATTCCCGAAGTCAAAATTGCCGAAGAATTCGGCACCAGCCGCACCCCCATACGCGAGGCCCTGCGCCGCCTCGCGGACGACGGCATTGTGAGAATGCATCCCAAATGTATCACGGAAGTTGCGCAATGGGATGACGAAACCATGCGGCAGATTGGATTGATGCGCATTTATCTGGATGTTTTGGCGGTAAAGCTGGCCATCCACCACGGCAGCAACGCGGATTTTGACCAGATGTTTGAACACTCCAAGCTCTGTCTGGCGGCGGCAAACGTCGGCGATGTCGCCAAAAGAATCCGTGAGGATTGCACATTCCACTGCGACCTTTCCAGGATCAGCAAAAATATTCAGCTTTATGAGTTTTCACGGAATATTTATCTGAAGATAGAATTTATGCAGTCCTGGCGGGGAACCTTTCTGGAAGAGCCGATGGAGCAGCACCGGCAACACGAGGATATTTATAAAGCGCTTCTCGGCCGCGACGCCACACTTGCGACGGACCTGATTGTAAAGCACCATATCCACTTCCATAATCTGGAACAGTATTACCCGGTGGATTGGATCTTCGCCATTGGCAAAAACGATTGAGGGCCCGGCGGAACGCGAAATCCGCGCGCAAGCCCGCCGGACGGTTTTGTGCCGTCCGGCGGGCTTTGCGTTCCATTCTATCCATTCAAAAGCGCGGCCGCCCGGAAGCTCTCCCTCAAGCGCCTGGGTTCCGCTGTTCAGCCGGACATGGCCCCGCGCACGGTTTTATGTTTCGTTTTCCGCGCGGCGTCCCTGGCATACCTGAGCGTCGGGCCGCCTGAAGCCGCCCCGCCCGCACGACAGCGCCCGCGCCGGGGCGCTTTTGTTTTGCCGCACCGATTTCCCCCGCGGTCATAGTATGCAGCGTGGGCAGCGGCCCACATTCTATCCCAAGGAGGAATGAACCATGTCTTTCTACAGCTATAAGAACGCGAACGCCGAGGCCAGCCCGGGCACAGTGTGCGGCAACGTGCTCAACGGGCTGAATAAGCGCGTGTGCATCCAGGTCAAGAACGTCTACGATTCCTGCCTGTGCCAGGAACAGCTCGATGATGAAAAAATTGTCATTTCCAACATCGTGCCGGTGCTGCCGGGCGATTGCCGCGGCAACTGTTCCGCCAACTGCAACTGCACCTGCTGCGGCAACGAATGCACCTGTTCCTGCGATGCCTGCGGCGTGCCCATCAGCCACGAGCAGGCCGTGGAAAACGCCGAAAACAGCCCTTGCCCCCTGCCCTCGCCCTGCGGCACCTGGACGTTTGAAAGCTGCCGCTCCTCTACCACCAAGGGCCGCATCACCAACCTGTGCGTGGAGCGCCTGTGCGACCGGCCGCAGTTCGCGCGCGTAAAGGCCACCGTGGATGTGCCCATCGACGTGCTGTTCACCGACCAGCGTTGCCAGGAGTGGGTCGGCCAGGCCGTGTTGCAGGTGGACCGCGACGTGCTTTTGTGCATCCCCGACGATTCCATCATCCCCTTCACCCTGGAGAGCCTTGTGAGCGCGATTTGCGTTTCCGGCAGTTACATCGGCAATTGCACCTTTGAAATCACCATCTGCGTCACCATCGTTTTGAAGGTGCTCGCGGAGGTGGACATCATGGTGCCCACCTACGGCTTCTGCGAGATTCCGCCTGCCGAGGAATATGCGGAATCTGTATGCGACGAGTTCTTCTCGCTCCCGCTTTTCCCGCAATCGAGCTGCGCCTTTGAGGACGTTTGCGACGATACCGCCACGGCGGGTGCGACCACCGCGTTCAACGGCAGAACCGTATCCTGTCCCGGAACACAGCCTACGTCCGGTTGCTGCAACCGCGTATCGACCTGTTCAAACTGCGGCACCACCTGCCAGTGTTCCGGGTCCATCTGCCCGCGCTGCGGCTCGGCCATGTCGAGCCTGAGCTGAGTGGCCTGATCGCGCCGCGGCCGCCGGCATGAAAGAAGGCCGCTACACGCGCGATGGCCTCCTGGCCGCGTTCAAATACGCGCCGGAAACCGAAGCCCCCGGAATTTTCACGAAAGCCTCCGGCGCTTCATCCGGCCCGCCCCGCCCGGGGCGGGCCTTGGTTAAGCCCATTGCGCTTTGCACCCCCCGCATGTTATAATTTCTCCGGGAATGTATTGTACATTTCGCAGTTTCTCTAATGGGGTGATAAAAATGAATCACTGCATAAAAATGGATTTGTCTGCCTGGAACCGCGCAGACCTGTTTCGGGAATTTACTGGCATGACCACTTCCATCTATGCCATGACGGTACGGATGGACGTCACCCCGCTCGTTCAACACTGCAAGAAAACCGGAGAGTCCTTTTTCATCAACTATCTGTACCTCGCCCTGCGTGAATTAAATGCAATCCCCGAGTTTCGCATGCGCGTTCATCATGGAGAGCCGTACCTCTATGACCGGGTGAATTGAGTTTTACGGTAGCCAATGACTTTGGCTATTTTGTCAACCGCAGCGCGGAATTTTCCCATTACGATGAGTTTTACTACAATGTTCCACGACGATCGCCCAAGCGAAATCCGAAAAGAATATCCATCCGCAAAATTCCGATCTTTGCCGGACAGATTTAATTTACTTTTCAGCGATCCCCTGGGTGGACTATACGGCAATGACGTTGCCTGCCATGACCAACCGCGCCGGAACAGACGACCAAACTTATAATACCGTTCCCTGCGTCGGCTGGGGAAAATATGTGCGCGAAGGAGAGAAGTTTCAAATGTCCATGCATATGAAAATCAGCCATGCCTTTGTGGACGGAAAACCCCTCGCAGACGCCTTTAACAACATCCAGTCCGCCGTCAAGTCATTGGATTTCGGGGGTTCTTCTGGCCTTCCGCCCCGCACATTGGTAAAATAATGGCAGCACCAACGCGTGCGGGATATCATGCTCAGGCAGATTCGCTATTTCCAGGCCGTCGTGCGCAACAACAGATTCACCGAAGCCGCCGAGGGGACTGACACTTCGTCCTGACGGATATCGCAAGCTTCAAGATAAATAACAGGCCGTTGACAAAGTAAGTCAATGGCCTCAGGATGTTGACAAAGTCAACAGACTGCCAGAGGGATGAGAAAGCCTGCAAGCCAAGGAAGCAAACTTGCAGGCAAGGGATCTTACATAGACGTAAGTGACCGCAGGCTGTTTGTGCAGCTGACGCAGGAAGCAAAAATTGCCTCTGATTTCTCTTTCTTCTGGGCGATTTTTGCGTTTGCAGGCTTTGAACGCGCTCTGAGGCCGTTGACAAAGTAAGTCAACGGCCTGTTGCGCGCGTTCAAGGGGCCTGCAGAAAGCCCTGCGCTGGTGGATTGGTTCCATTTCTACCTATATAATATGAATCGCACACGCGTTTTTATAGCCTCCCGGTCAGGACATCTGCTGGAACTGCTCCATGATATCGCTCACCGTCTCATCTTCACGCAGTTCACGGGCGAACAGGAGAAAGCGTCCATTATCGTGCGAATAGCTGCACGTCACCAGGGTCAAAAGCCGGTCGCCCGCATCCGCTTCCACGGGGATATCATAAATCGACCGCTCCCGCATCTCGGCGATAAACGCTTCCTTGCCGGCATCATCCTCAAAGGCGGTGCGAATGATGCGGATATAGCTGGAATCGTCCTTGTTCATGGAAGCATCGAACAGGGAAATCAGCACATAAGTGCGCGGTTCACTCTCCCACACCGACTGAAGGGTAATGATGGGATATTCGCAAAGATAGTCCTGCTGGCGGTAGCGGTCCAGGTCGCCGAACATTTCGCCGCTGCGCATGTTGTGACCATAGATCAGTATATGGCTGTCGGACATATCCGCATTGTTGCGCGCATCCAGAAAAATGGAGCCGGACTGGCTGTAATCGCCATAGAAATCGTGATCCATATAGTAGGAATTATCCCTCCAGAGTACGGGATAATCCACGCTGTCGGCCATCTCAATCCAACCGACCAAATCGTTGTTCTGGGCATACAATTCCTCGAACGCGGGTTGGATGACAGGTTCCTCGATGGGAATATCCACCACCCGGGGCTGTTCGGAAGGAAGCATCGTCTGCATAACAGAGCCGCTTTCGGTGGGCTGTGGCGCTGAAGCGACGGCCTGTGCAGCGTTCAGTTCGCCCTCCGAAGCCAGGGGCGTAGCACTGACAGCAGGCGTTTGCGTGGGCGCAGCCGTCTGCGGCGCTTCCGGGCTGTCATCCGGGGCTGTTGCCGCGGTGGTAACGGCCGGCGTCTGCGTGGGCGCGTCTGTCTGCGGCGCTTCCCAAGCGCTGTCCGGAGCCGTTGCCGCTTCGGTAACGGCCGGCGCCTGCGTGGGCGCGGCCGTTTGCGGCGTTCCCCAACCGCTATCCAGGGCCGCAGCCGCGATGGCAGCAGACGGCGCTTGCGTGGGCGCGGCCGTCTGCGGGGTATCCGTGGCCGCATCAGGGGTGGCATGGAAGCTGGCGCGAAGATTCTCGTTTACTTCCCGCACATAGTCAACTTCCAACATGCCATACACGAAATACAGGCATCCGGCGATCAGAGCCATTATGCAGATGACCATCCAAAAATATCCGCCCCTGCGGTTTTTGCGCTTTCTTTTGTGCGCTCGCCGTTTTGCCATGTATATCACCTCCGCTGTATTGGAAAACGCCCCGAAAGCAAATTTCTCTTCCGGGGCTGGGGCGCATCGGCGGATAATGCGAAATTATGCTCGCTCGTCCGTCTCGATACCAATATTAGTGATTCCGTGCCTTCCTGACGCAAAATGCCAGGCCCAGCAGCGCCAGAGCCATCACGCCGGCCACAGCGTAGGCCGCCCAAGTGGAGTTGTCGCCCGTCTTGGGTACTTCGTCGTCATCGTTGTCCGAATCAGACGGGGCCTGGGTGGGCGCCTGCGTGGGAACGGGCGTGGGCTCCTCGGTGGGAACAGGCGTGGGTTCCTCGGTGGGAACGGGCGTCGGCTCCTCGGTGGGAGCAGGCGTGGGCTCCTCAGTGGGAGCAGGCGTGGGTTCCTCGGTGGGGGCGGGCGTCGGCTCCTCGGTGGGAACGGGCGTGGGTTCTTCGGTGGGAGCGGGCGTCGGCTCCTCGGTGGGAACAGGCGTGGGTTCCTCGGTGGGGGTAGCGCCGGGCACGGTGAAGGTAACGCTGTCGCTGGCGCTGCCGGAGATGCTCACGGTGTGGGTGGAGCCGGGTTCGAGAGTAACGGTCTTTTGGCCGGAGGTATAGCCGGGGATGAGGCTGTCAACGCGTTCGCCGTCGATATAAACGTCCACAGGGCCTTCCAGACCGCTGACAGACCAGCGGATTACGCCATCGCTATAACTGGCAGACAGCGAGGCCGCAAACGCCGTGGAAGTGAGCAGCGTGAGCAGCAGCACGGCAACCAGGATAATCCTAACCTTTTTCATACGTCTTTGTCCTCCTAGGATGTTGACAATGTAAGTTATTGCCGGATGCGCGCGCGAGGCGCGCATCCGAATTCACAGTTTACAGCGCCGCGCTGCCGTAGGTGGCGTACTCGCCAAAGCCCAACTCATCGGCGTCCGGATTGCTGACGACCTCGGCATAGATGAAGTCGCAGGTCCAGCCGGAGGGCACGGAGAGACCGGAGAGCTTGAAGGTGCCCTCATCATCAACCGTGCGGGTGGCAACGAAGCTGACGGTATCGCCGTTGGCCTGGGTGTAGCGCCAGGTGATGCGGACGTAGGCAACGCCGCCCTTGATGGGCTGGCAGCCCTCTTTCAGCTCGATCTTGCCGCGGTTGCCGGAACCGGTGATGGTGTACTCGGTGTTGCGAATCTCAATCGCCTCGACATAGTCGCAGCCGATGCCAGCGAAGTTGGCGCTGCTGCCCTGCGTCATCTGAGCGATGACGGCGTCGGCGACCATTTCTTCATAGCCGGCATTCATCAGCAAATCCTTGAGGCGGCCGGTTTCGGTCTTTTCCAGAGTGACACAGGTCAGCTCGTAAGCGCCGGTTTCCTCGTTGAAGGTGACTTCCGTATTGTGGGAGATGGCCGGCAGCTCGAGGTCCTCAATCAGCTCGCCGCACACAGAGCAGACGTAGCTGGCCAGGCCGGTGGATTCGCAGGTGGGCAGGGTTTTGATGACGAAGTGATTCAGGCCGTCCACTTCGCTATACATGGTGTGGCCTGCGGGCATATCGTCGTCAACCTCGGACTTTTCCGCATCGCAGCGGGTGCACTCGAATTCGTGAATGGTGCCGGACTCTTTGCCGGTGGCGCAGGTGGCGGGAATGGTGTTGACTTCTTCCCAATCGTGATCCAGCGCTTCGATGGTTTCGGTCACCAGGCGGTGGCAGATGGAGCACCAGTAGCTCTCGCTGCCGTCCTCGGTGCAGGTGGCGTCCTTATGGGCGACCAGCGTGCCAACCTTATGGCCAGCGTTCTCCTCAAGAACTTCGCTCGCGCCGCACTGAGAGCAGGTGCGAATCGTGCGGCCGACAATGCCCTTCAGGCAGTCCGCTTCCGTGCTGGTCACAACCCAGTGATGGCCCAGGGCGGGAATGGCCTGTTCCTCCGTGTAGTCGCAGCCCTCGCGGGTGCACTCCACCAGGCGCACGCCAGCTTCCGTGCAGGTGGGCTCAACCAGTACCTTCACAAACGCCAGCTCGGTGTGGCCAAGCGCCTCGACGGTCACATCCTGATAGTAGCCGCACTCCGCGCAGTTGTACAGCTCACGGCCGGTCTCGGTGCAGGTGGGCTCCACGTAGATGATGTAATCGCCATTGGCGTTGTGCTCGCCGGTGCCTTCCACGAGGAAGTCATGGGTCACATCACAGAAATCGACGTCGCATTCCACGGTCACATAGTAGTCGTGGCAGGTCGCGATCTCCTCAAACGGGTAGCTGACGGGCTCGCTGTCCGCGGCTTTCCTCTGCTTGTAGCCGACAATGTTCGCGTCCTTGATGAAGGTGTGCTCATCGGCAGGCTCGAAAGCCTGGTTGTACATGTAATTGCAGCCCTCGCGGACACAGCCGAACAGGATGGAATCGGCCTTGGTGCAATCATGGATGGTCTGGCCGGCCTGCTGGGCCTCCAGAATCTGGACATCGTGGCCCAGGGCAGGGATGACCTGCTCAATCTTGGCGCCGCACTCGTTGCAAACCACGGCGATATGGCCATCCGCGGTGCAGGTAGCGGCTGTATAATCCGTGGAGAGCGAACCGAGCGTGCCATTCTCGTCTTCGATTTCGCTCATGTAATTCTCGGTCCGGCCTTCTTCGATGGCGTCGTTCACCGTGACCGCGATGACATTGTCGTTCTCATCGTATTCCACGGTATAGAAGTAGGCTTCCTGATTCGCCTCGAGCCACGCCTGATGGTCCAGAACGGGCAGCTCGACGACGTTATCCAGCGTGCCTTCCTCGATATCGCCGCAGCGGTCGCAGACATTGGCCGTGCCGGAGGTGCCGGGCTCAGTGCAGGAGGGCAGGAGGTTGACGTCCTGCTCGGTGTAGATATGGCCCAGAGCGGTGCCTTCTTCTTCCGTCTCCTCGACATGGCCGCAAACCGTGCAGGTTCTGATGTTCTTGCGGTTCTCGGTGCAGGTGGGCTCCTGAACCTCAACATCGCCATAGGTGTGGGGAACCTTCTCGATGACGGTGGTCCACGATTCCACATCGCAGTTGGCGCAGCCGTAATGGGTCAGTTCGCCTTCCTCGGTGCAGGTGGGCTCTTTCGTCACCTTGGTCTGGGCGGGTTCCACGTCCTTATGGCCCGTGGCCGGAACGGTCACGCTGAACAGGCTGCCGCATTCGGTGCAGGTAAACCAATCAATACCATCTTTCGTGCAGGTCGGAGCCACGCTGCGGGCCTCATCCTTTTCGCCCGGAACGTGGGGAGCACACTCGGTATTGTCCTCGGCGGGTTCTTCGCCTTCAGTGGGTTCTTCACCCTCGGTGGGCGTTTCGCCTTCGGTGGGTTCTTCACCCTCGGTGGGTTCTTCGCCTTCGGTGGGTTCTTCACCCTCGGTGGGTTCTTCGCCTTCGGTGGGTTCTTCACCCTCGGTGGGTTCTTCACCCTCGGTGGGTTCTTCGCCTTCGGTGGGTTCTTCGCCCTCGGTGGGCGTTTCGCCCTCGGTGGGTTCTTCACCTTCGGTGGGCGTTTCGCCTTCGGTGGGTTCTTCGCCTTCGGTGGGTTCTTCGCCTTCGGTGGGTTCTTCGCCCTCGGTGGGCGCTTCGCCTTCGGTCTGGATTGCAACGTTTTGATTTTCGGTTCCTTCAGTCGTTTCCGTAGCAAAGGCAACTACGCTCGTACAGAGAATCGCCAGTGCCATCAGCAAGGCCAACAACTTTTTCATTGTACCATTCTCCTTATCTGCCTCTTGATTTCAAGTTGAAAGGCAAAGACCGTTCTCTCCGACGCGCTGCCCCACGCGCACGCCATAGGGAAGAAGCCTTTGCACGCGCCGCTTGGCCGTTTCAAACAGCGAATTCCAAGCACGCCCTATCCACACGCATGGTAAAGCGATGAAAGCCCGCCCGGGCCAATTTCCAACCAAATGGCAACCCCCTGGCTGGCAACTGCTCCGCGCGTTCCTTCGGCCTCCGTTTGCGCCATGGACATGTTCCCCATCCGTGCGCACGCCATCCTCCTACATGGCTATCCCTTTTCACGATGCCGGGAACACTTCTGTCTCGAAATACCCGCGATGCGCACTTTCACAATCCATAATGAATTGCGCGCCTAAAAGACGCCTGCCATTACGGATATTTTCTTGCGCAATTATAACACCCCCCCCCGGTATAAAATCAACAGACTTTCCAAAAATTAACATATTTACAGTGTATGTGGCGCAATCCGGACAAGCGCAAAATGCCCGTGCCGCCGGGCCAAAACGCCGCGCCGGGAAAGCAGTTTCTGTTCATTTTTCAGGAAGGATCTGGAAAACGATTGGATACAAAAAACCGAGGCCGGCAAATGCCTGACGGCGATTGCACGGTTCCCCGGTTTCATAATCTCCCATTGCCGTATGCTTCCGATGGATGCGGCGGCCTGTGAAACGCGCGCCGCGTCCGTTGTCGACTACATGCAGGCTGGCAAAACCGCATAAAAACCCCGAAGTCTCACCTGGCGGCGCGCGGCCCATTCCGCCCGTGCAGGTTCCCGCCCCTGCCGCTTTCGGCGCTGAACGCGCCGCGTTTCTCCGCGGCCCTTTGCTGCCATTTTATCGCCACGCGGCTCCGGAAAGCGCAACCGGCACGGCGGAAAATTCCCATCGCGCGCTCTGCGCCTGGTTCAGGACGGGACAGGCAGCGCGTGGGACGCCGCGACAGAGCGCAGGCGGCGCAAGGGAATTCCCGGAAAGGTTTCCAAGGCGCGCCCCACCGGTATGAGCCGGACGCCGTCAGCACATTTTCGTATCCCTCACCGCCCGCACGGCGCGCCTGCCCGCCCCTGTTCCGGCGCGGGGCGCACGTTTTCGGGCAGCGTTACCGTAACTTCGATGCGCCCGGGCAGGCGCGTCACCCGCGAAACGGCGGGCACGCCCAGGGCGTTCAGCTCCCGCACGGTGTTGAGCACGGCGTTGACAAACATGCGCCCATCGCGAAACAGGCGCGTCACCCGCGGCTGGGGATGCGCCGGCTCCTGACGGGCGAGCTGTTCGACAAGCGCCTCCAGGCGGCGCACGCTCATGCCCTCGCGCCCGGCCCGGCGCGCGGCCTCAAGCTGGCGCGCGGCGTCCGGCAGTTTCAAAAGCGCGCGGGCGTGGCGCTCGCTCAGCGACGGCGTTTCCCGCAAAAACGCGCGCACCTCCCCGGGCAGCTTCAAAAGCCGCAGGCGGTTGGCGATGGCCGAAGGGCTGCGCCCCAAGCGGCGGGCCAGCTCCTCCTGCGTAAGCCCATGCTCGCGCAGGATGGCGCGGCAGGCCTCGGCTTCGTCCAGGTAGTGCAAGTCCTCGCGCTGGATATTCTCAATCAGGGAAAGCAGGCGGCTTTCCAGGTCGTCCGCGTCCAGCAGCACGCAGGGCGCGCTTTTCCAGCCCAGCAGGCGCAGCGCCCGCAGGCGGCGTTCGCCGGCGATGAGTTCATACCCGCCCTCCACGCGGCGCACCGCCAGCGGCGAAAGCAGTCCATAGCGGGCGATGGACGCGGCCAGGGCGCGGATCTCCCCCTCCGCAAAGCCCCGGCGCGGATTGCGCGGATTGGGCGCAAGCTGGGAAACCTCCACGCGCACGGTCTGCAAATCGCCCCGCCTCCCGTCTGCTCGCCCGGCCTGGCCGGGCGCGGCCTTCGCCGCCGTATTATATATGAGGCCGGGGCGGCGGACAACCCTCGGCGCGGCAATTTTTTTCGCATGCGCCGCCGGGCGTCCTTTGGCCCGGCGTTCCCACCCCGGCGCGGGGCCGCAGGGCGCCAAAGCCTGCAAACGCGAAAGTTGCCCCGATCAACGAAAAGCCCGGGGGCAATCTCCCCTTCCCGCCTCAGCCGCACGTGCGGTCTGCGCTCACGCATGGCCATGCGCGCTTCCTTGCCCGCAAGTTTGCTTCCCTGCCTTGCGGGCTTCCCATCCCCCGGCAGCCTGTTGGCTTTGCCAGCATCCTGGCCGGTTGGCCGCGCATATGCGCCCCGGATGGCAATTTTTCCCGCTCCGGGGGCAAAATTGGCTGTCCCGCGCGGCATTTTTGGACAGAATCTGTTCAAATTTTACAAATCGTTGAAAATCATTCTGTCCCCCGTTGACAGCGCCGGATGCGCCTGTTATAATAAGGCCAGAAGTTATCCTGTGGTGTGCGCCACGCCTGTGCTTTTACCCACAGATTCAAAAAAGGATTCCGGGTCGGTTTTGTGGATGCCATGCCCCCGATCCCTGATCGCCAGGGGAAGGCAGCAAACAGCCGTAGGTCTCCGCCCTGCCTGAGCGGCGGGTGAAAAAGTAAGGGCGAACGGCACTTGCGGGATAATTCATTTTTTGGCGGCGGCATCCGGCTGCCGCGACCCACACGGCGGCAATATTCGTGTGGCATTTGGGGGCGGCAGCCATTGCGCTTGCTGCCCTCAATGTCTTTTGGGGCGGTTTCGCAAAAATTCCGCCCGCCTGGCTTGGCGCGGCTCCGGCGGTTTTATCCGGGGCTTTTCCCCTGCCGCGCCCCGGCGCGGTTCCGCGCGGGCGTTCAGCGGCGCGTCTTTTCCGTCCCGCCGGTCAACGCGGCGCGTTTGCGCCTTCCCGCCGCCCTGTCCGGCGCAAAATCCCCCGCGATTCGGCGCGCCCTTAAACCATTCAAGACATATTGCAGCCCGGAGGGGCAAATCTGTACCCAAAGTTTTACCTGGCTAAGAAAGTTACCAGACACATACCATACGCGCGGCCTTTAAAATGGAATCATCCCCAAGGAAAAGGAGAGGATTTCATGAAAAAGCTGACCGCCCTTGTAGCGCTCGCCCTGAGCGCCGTCCTGCCGGCGATGGCCGTGGCCGAAGAAGCGGCCCCGACGCCCGCGCCCGTCCCCGCCGAGGAAATCATGGCCTACAGCCAGGTTTACGAGCCGGAAACGTCCTTCGTACTTTCCTCCACCGTGGCCTGGAACGCCGACGCCACCGCCCTGGACGTAGCGGACGCGGATGTCCGCCCCGCCACCGCCCTGGTGTATGTGGACGCCGCCCTGCGCGTCACCGACGCCGCCGGCAATGAAATCGCCGCCTCGCTGGACGAGTACATCGCCGCCACCGCGGGCGCCATCATCCCGGCGCTGTACGTCTTCGACGCGGAGGCCGCCGCCGCCCTGAAGTTCTACCTGATCGAGTCCGGCCTGGGCGACGTGTTCGTGGCCGCCTCGCATGAAAACGCGGCGCTGGTCAAGGACGTGGCCAGCCTCAACCCCGTGCGCGGCCTGGTGGACTTCCGCGATATCGTGGAAGCCGACGAGGACGTGCTTGACGATATCATCGCCACCACCAACGGCAGCCACGCCAAGGTGTGCCTGATTTCCGAGGCCATTGCCACGGAGGAAAACATCCAATACCTGCAGGGCCGCTGCTCCACGGTGTGGGTGGCCGCCAGCTCGGAAAATGCCGCGCTGCTTGCGCAGTACACCAACGGCGCCAACGGCGTGCTGGTGGACGACTATCAGGCCGCCATCGACGCCCTGGGCTTCTTCCAGGACGGCGCGCCCTCGATTTTGCGCCCGTCGCTGATCGTCGGCCACCGCGGCATGCCCAGCGAGTACATTGAAAACACCACCCTTTCCGCCATCGGCGCCTATACCGCCGGCGCGGATTCCATCGAAAACGACATCCACCTGACCGCCGACCGCGAAATCATCATCAACCACGACGAGTCCCTGGCCCGTCTCTTTAACCGCCCGGATATCGAGAACCTCAACATCCTCACGCTGGACGAGATTCTCGCCATCCCCTTTGTGAACGACACCGACACCGGCGTGCAGGCCGCCAACAACCAGGGCGCGGACGAATCCCGCTACGGCTACATCCGCTACCTGTCCTCCCAGCGCATGCCCACTTTGCGCGAGTTCTTCGAGCTGTTCAAGGACAGCGGCGTGGTACACGATACCGAGATCAAGACCAACGACCCCGCCATCGTCATCGCCCTGCACAACCTCGTGGATGAATACGACAACTTCGGCGAAGTGTTCACCATCTCCTTCAACGTCAACATCCTTGAGGAAATGTACAAGTCCTGGCCGGAGATGAGCGTCGGCGCGCTGGGCATGGAGGGCTACGCCGATCCCGAGTCCAACCTGCCCATGTACGAGTCCTACGGCGAAATGATCGAGAGCGGCGAAGCCACCGTGGAAGAGTGCGTGGCCATGCTCTACGCCGAACTGGACAAGTGGAACGCCACCTACAACCCCGCCAGCGGCTTCTCCTACGACGTGGTCTCCGCCGGCCGTCATCGCGGCCTGACCGTGTGGCCGTGGACGTACAACGACGCCGCCACCTTCGCCGAGGCCTACCTGAACGGCATCTACGGCCTGACCACCAACTTTGCCTGGTGGACGAGCGACTTCATCGTCGACATCGACGCCTCTGACGCTGCCATCGCCGTGGGCGGCGAGCTGCCCGCGCCGACCGTCACCACCCAGAACGGCGAGCAGGTGACCGTGGACGGCCTCGAAGCCATCGTGGTCAGCGGCGCGCTGGACAGCGAAGGCGAAGCGCTGGTCATCTACCGCCTTAAGCAGGAGCTGGTCATCGACGGCGCTTCCTACGGCGAATACTACCTCTACTCCAACCCCTTCACCGTCACCGTGACGGCGGCGTAAGGACAGATCCGCAGGCCCGCGCGGGAAGCAAATCCCGCGCGGGCTTAATATTTCTTACAGCATGTTGTATTTGGCCACAAAAATTGCAGAAATTATTGATTTTATATTTTGAAAGCGCTATACTTATCATGAAAAAGAAGCGAATAAACGCTGATTTCTCAGGGCAACGAAAAAATCAAGCGCAGACGGTCGAACAGTCGACCCTCCTCGTATGAAAGGGCGGTACCTATGAGGAAGGCAGGACGTTTTTTGTTACTGATGTTATTCCTGATCGTAGGAATGGCTGCCCAGGCTGAAGGTCTAAAGTTTGGAGCCAGTTATATGACCATGAACAATCCTTATTTCGTGGCCATGAACAATACGATCAAGGAAAAAATCGAAATCCAAGGGGATTATCTGGTCACATTGGATCCAGCGTTGGATCAGCAAAAACAAATCGACCAGATCCATGAGTTCATCGACATGGGCGTAGCCGCGATATTTCTCAATCCCGTAGACTGGCAGGGGATTACGCCCGCGCTCGCCGCCTGCCACAGCGCGGGGATCCCTGTGATTGTTGTGGACGCGCCTGTTTATGCTGAAGAATATGTGACCTGTACGATCGTTTCTGACAATCTCTCCGCCGGACAGCTGTGTGGTGAAGACATGCTGCGCCGTCTTGACGGGGGCAACGTCGTCATCCTTGAACATCCAACCGCGAAATCGGGACTGGATCGTATTCAGAATTTTGAAAAGATCATCGAACAGCACTCAGAGTTTACGATCGTCGCGAGGGGAAATTCTGATGGTCAGCTAGATATTGCCATGCGTGTGATGGAGCG
>DVFZ01000058.1 GCA_018712945.1 Candidatus Pullichristensenella stercorigallinarum
GGTTTGTTTGGTATATATATTTTCGACACGTTCAGCCTCTTTCCCTTTTGGTTCTCTCCACCCTTCTCCAAAAATTTTTTGACCATTGACAGGAGTTTGTCAATGGTCTGACAAAAGCCGCCTCCACAAGAGGCGGCTTTTGTCGGTTTGCCCTAGGCGGGAAAATCCACGCGGATGCTGGTGCCCTTGCCCACTTCGCTTTCGAGCGACACCTTCGCGCCATGCGCCAGCGCCACGTGCTTGACGATGGACAGCCCCAGCCCCGTGCCGCCCTCGGCGGAGCGGCTGCGGTCGCCGCGGAAGAAGCGCTCGAACACGTGCGGCTGGTCGGCGGGGTCGATGCCCACGCCGGTGTCCGCAACGGTCAGCGAGCGGCCGCCGTCGGCGGCTTCCTCCAGCGAGACGGTGACAAACCCGCCCTCGCGGTTGTACTTGACGGCGTTGTCCACCAGGTTGTACACCAGCTCGCCCAGCATCGAGGGCGAACCCTCCAGCGCGCATTCGCCGCCCTCTACGCGGATGACCACGCCGTGCCTGGCGGCCTCGGGCGCAAGGCGGGCGGCTGCTTCCTCGCACAGCCCCTTGAGCGACACGCGGCGGCGGTCGTCGGGCAGGCGGCTCTCATCCAGCCGCGAGAGCTTGAGGATATCCTCCACCAAGCGAATCAGCCGCGTGGCTTCGGAATGGATCAGCCCCGCGAACTGACGCAGCTTATCCTCGCTGGCAACGCCGTTTTGCATGATCTCGGCATAACCGAGGATGGACGTCAGCGGGGTCTTGAGTTCGTGGGAAACGTTGGCGGTAAACTCGCGCCGCGCCTTTTCAGCCAGGAAGCGGTCTGTAATATCGGGAACGAGCATCACCGCGCCGGTAACGCGCCCGCCATCCAGAACGGGGCTGGCCACGCAACGGTAGTGGCGGCCGTTCATTTCCATTTCCTCTTCGGCGTTTTCGCCGCGCAGGGCCTTTTCCATGGCCTCGGAAAGCTGGAAATTGCGGTTGAGCGCCAGCAGGTACTTACCCTCGCACTCCGTCCGGGACAGGCCCAGCAGCTTTTCCGCCGCGCGGTTGACAAACAGCACTTCGCCCCGGGCGTTGAGCAAAAGCAGCGACTCGGCCATATTTTCAGTAACGGTGGCAAACTCGTTGCGTTGCGCGGTGAGCGCGGCCACGGTTTCATCAATGCGCTGGCGTTGTTCGTGCATGCGCTTGAGCAGCGGCGAAAGCTCCTCATATACGTCGTTATCCAGCGGGTGGTCCAAATCCAGCGCGTTCACCGGGGCGACGATGCGCTTTGTCGCCTGCCGGGAAGCCAGCGCCGAGATGATGATCGTTACCACAATCAGCGCCAGGAACGCGGGGATGAGCTGCATCACCATGCCCAACACATTCTGCTGCGTGCCGGAAACGCGCAACACCGTGCCGTCCTCCAAAAGCAAGGCTCGATAGATGGTCGTCTCGCCCAGCGTATCCGACTGGCGGGTACTCTCGCCGCTGCCGGTGGCAAACGCCTGCTGGATTTCCGGGCGCTCCAAGTGGTTTTCCATCTCGCCGGCCTCAGCGTCGCTGTCGTAAAGCACACTGCCGTCGCTGCCTACGAGGGTGACGCGGTCCTCGGGATAGACGGCGGCCAGCGCGTCGATCTGCGCGCCGCCCTCCAGGGCCGTGGCGATGAGGCGCGCCTCGCCGTCCAGCGCGCTCTGCGTCCTGGCGGTAAAGAAGCTGTACAGCGCCGCCATGGACAAAATGGCAAACAGCACGACCGCCAGCACCGCGGTCAGCGCCATGGAACGCCAGATCTTACTGCGCATGATTACCCTCCCCAATCTTATAGCCGAGGCCGTAGATGGTTTCGATCTGCGAGGCACATTTGCCGAGCTTTTTGCGGATGGTCTGCACGTGCATATCCACTGTGCGCGGCCCGCCATCGTATTCCGCGCCCCACACCTCGTCCAGCAGGCGGTCGCGGTCAAACGCCTTTTCCGGATGCTCCATCAAAAAGCGCAAAAGCTCGAATTCGCGGAAGGTGAGCACCACTTCCTGCCCGTCTGCCTCCACGGTGTGCTTTTCGCGATCCAGGCGGATGCCGCCCAACACCAGCGCTCCCTCGCCGCGCCCGGAGGAGCGGCGGAGAACCGCCTTCACCCGGGCGATCAGCTCCATCATGCCGAAGGGCTTGGTCACGTAATCGTCCGCGCCGCACTCCAGTCCCTCTACCTTGTCGCTCTCCTCGCCCTTGGCGGTAATCATGATTACCGGGATGCCGCTGAAGCGCGCATCGTGGCGCAGGCGGCCCAGTATGCTCACGCCGTCCTCACCAGGCAGCATCACATCCAGCAAAACCAGCTCCGGAAACGTCGTTTCCAACGCCTTGAAAAACGCTTCGCCATCGGCAAAGCCCTCGGCCTCGAAGCCGGTCATATTCAGCGTATAGGTCACCAGGTTGCGGATGCCCTCGTTATCCTCGACGTAGTATATCATCTGTTCTCCTCCGGTGAATTTGCCAAGCCCTGCCGGGTTGTCAAATTCAGTCGCAAAGCGGCAACCTTCGCCGCCGGCGAAGTTCCCCGCCGTGCGGGAAATGGCTTCAGCCTTCCTTATGCACGCCGGTGATGGCGAATACCACCCATTCGGCGATGTTCACGGCGTGGTCGCCGATGCGCTCCAGATACTTGGAAATCATCAGCAGATCCAGCGCCAGTTCGCCGGCGCCGGCGTCGCGGCGCAAAAGCTCGATCAGGGCGTCCTTGGCGGCAACGAAGAGGCCGTCCACCTTGTCGTCCATATCAATGACCCATTCGGCCAGCGTAAGATCGCGGCGCACGAAAGCGTCGATGGCGCCGCGCACCATCTTCACCGTTTCGCCGCCCATTTCCTGGATCTGCGGGAATTCGCCCTCGTGCCCGCCGGAGAGCATGGTGACGATTTCGGCCACATCCGCGGCCTGGTCGCCGATGCGCTCCATATCCGTAATCATTTTCAGCGCCGCGGAGATGAAGCGCAAATCCCGAGCCACGGGCTGCTGCTGCAAAAGCAATTTCAGGCACAGGCTTTCGATTTCGCGCTCCTTCTGGTCCACATCGCGGTCCAGGGCGATGACGGTACGGGCACGCACCACGTCGCGCACGGCGAGCGCCTGCGTGCTTTCGACGATGGCATGCTCAATGAGCGTGCCCATATCAATGAGTTCGGCATTGAGCCGGGTGAGCTGTTCTTCAAAGCGGCTGCGCATTTATCCGAACCTCCCTGTGATATAATCCTCGGTGCGCTTATCGCGCGGGGTGGAGAACACCGTTTGCGTATCGCCGACCTCTACAGCCTCGCCCAGCAGGAAGAACGCCGTGCGGTCGGAAATACGCACCGCCTGCTGCATGTTGTGGGTGACGATGACGATGGTGTACTTTTCCTTGAGCTCCATGGCCAGTTCCTCAATCTTTGAGGTAGAGATGGGGTCAAGCGCCGAAGTCGGCTCGTCCATCAGAAGCACCTCCGGCTCCACGGCCAGGGCACGGGCGATGCACAGGCGCTGCTGCTGGCCGCCGGAAAGGCCCAGGGCGCTCTTTTTCAGGCGGTCCTTCACTTCATCCCAGATGGCCGCGCCGCGCAAGGACTTTTCCACGATGTCGTTCAGGCGGGCGCGGGCGTGGATGCCGTGGGTGCGCGGGCCAAAGGCGATGTTATCGTAAACGCTCATCGGGAAGGGGTTGGGCTTTTGGAACACCATACCCACGCGCTTGCGCAGCAGGTTCACATCCATACCCCCATATATTTCTTCGCCGTCGAGCTTGATTGATCCTTCTATTTTGATGCCCTCAATCAGGTCATTCATGCGGTTGAGGGTTTTGAGCAGGGTGGATTTGCCGCACCCGGACGGGCCGATCAGGGCGGTGATGGCGTTCGGCTCCACGCCGAGGCTGACATCCTTGAGCGCGTGAAAGGAGCCATAGTGCAGGTTCAGATTCTTTATATCAAACTTGAGCATGTTAGCCTCTCCTCTTTGTAATGCTTTTGGCCACGGCCGCCGAAAGCGCGTTGATGCCGACCACTACGATGAGCAGCACCGCCGCCGTGGCATAGGCCTGGTCGATGTGCAGGCCCTCGCTGGAGAGCACATACATGTGTACCGACAGCGTGCGCACCGGCGAAAACAGGCTATCCGCCGTCTGCGCATAGGTGCCGGCGGTGTAAATCAGCGCCGCCGTTTCGCCGACGATGCGGCCGATGGCGAGGATGACGCCCGCCAGGATGCCGGGAATGGCCGTGGGCAGGACGATGCGGAAAATCGTGCGCAACCGCCCCGCGCCCAGGGCGAAGCTGCCCTCGCGATAGCCGTCCGGCACGGAGAGCATGGCCTCCTCGGTGGTGCGCATAATCAGCGGCAAAATCATGATTGCCAGCGTCATCGCGCCCGCCAGCAGCGAATAACCCCACTGAAGCTGCACCAGGAAGAACAGATAGCCAAACAGGCCGTAGACAATCGAGGGGATGCCCTGCAAGGTTTCTGTGGTCAGGCGCACGATCTTGACCAGCTTGTTGCCGCGCTTGGCGTACTCTGTCAGGTAAATGGCCGAGAAAATCCCCAGCGGCACGGCCACCAGCAGGGAAAGCAGGGTCATGAAGATGGTATTGAAAATCGCCGGCAGCATGGATACGTTGTCGGACGTATAGCGCGGCTGGAACAAATCCCAAGTGAGGTTGGGCACGCCGCGGATGAGGATGTAGCCCACCAGCGATACGAACACGCCCACGGTAATCACCGCCGCCACCCAGACGATTACGCGCAGAAATACGGACAGCGGGTCTTTGCGCTTTGCGGGCCGGATGCGTTTCTCACTCATTTTTCCGACCTCCTCTTAAGCATGGAGAAGGAGAAGTTGATAATCAGTATAAACACGAACAGCACCGCCGCGGTGGCAATCAGAGCCTCGCGGTGCAATCCCGTGGCGTAACTCATCTCCATAACGATGTTGGTGGTCAGCGTGCGCACGCCCTCGAGGATGCCCTGCGGCATGCGCGGCTGGTTGCCCGCCACCATGATGACGGCCATGGTTTCGCCGATGGCGCGGCCCACGCCGAGGATTACGCCAGCCATGACGCCGGATTTGGCCGCCGGGAACACGACGAAAAACACGCTGCGTTCGTGGCTGGCGCCAAGGGCCAGGCTGCCTTCATAATAGGATTCCGGCACGGCGCGAATGGAGGAAAGCGCCACGCCGATGATGGTGGGCAAAATCATCATGCCCAACAGAAGCGAAGCGGTGAGCATGGAGTTGCCGTTGCCGCCCAGGTGCTCGCGCACCATCGGCACCAGCACCGTAAGGCCGAAGAAGCCGTAGACTACGCTGGGAATGCCCGCCAGCAGGTTGACCGCCGCGGTCAGGGGGCGGAGCAGGTGCTTGGGGCAGAAGCGCGCCATGAAGATTGATGTAAGCAGCGCGATGGGCACGCCCACAATCAACGCGCCGGCGGTGACGTAAATGGAGCCGAGGATCATCGGCAAAATGCCGTAGATATCGTTGCCGGGCCGCCAAGTGGTGCCGCTGACGAAGTTAAACAGGCCGATCTCCTGAATTGCCGGAATCGCGTTGGCAAACAGGAACACGCAGATCAGGATGACGCAGGCGATCGACACGCAAGCTGCCACGGTGAATACGCCGCGCATCAGCCCCTCGCGGCGCCGGGCGATGAAGCCCTTGAAGCCGCCGGTCACGTCTATTTCATGGGTATTTTTGCTCATATACATGCTCCTTGCGCGGGGCGGAATTCCGCCCCGCGCTGTGTTGGGTGCCTGTGCGTCTGTGGTGCTTGGCTTATTCGGCCAGCTCGCTCCAGTCGGTCACGGCGCCGGTGTAGATGTTCATGATCTGCTCGGTGGTGAGGTTCTCGGTATCATTTTCGAGGTTGACGATCACGGCGATGCCGTCCATGGCGATGGTGGTGCCGTTGACGCCCTGCTCGACTTCCTCATCCTTGATGGCGCGGGAGGCCATGCCCATATCGACGGTGCCTTCGATGGTGCCGGTGACGCCGGTGGTGGAGTCAGACTGCTGCACGATGATGGTCACGTCGGGGTTGAGGGCCATGTAAGCCTCGGCCAGCTTTTCCATAACGGGGGTGACGGAGGAGGAGCCGCCCACGGTGATCTCGCCGCTCAGGCCAGAGGCGGTGTAGGACTCGGCCGCGTCGTCCACGGCGATGTAGCCGTTTTCGCTGATGACGGCCTGGCCTTCAGCAGACATGATGTAGTTGAGGAAATCCTGGGTGATCTCGCCGACCTCGCCGTAGGTGGTTACGTTGAAGGGACGGGACAGGGTGTAGGAGCCGTCCTTGACGCCTTCCACGGTGGCAGCGGCGCCGTCCACGGAAACGGCCTTGACGGTCTCATTCAGGGAACCCATGGAGACGTAGCCGATGGCGTTGGGGTCGCCGGACACGGAGGTGAGCATAACGGCGGTGGAGTTGGTGATGACCGCGTCCACGGTGGTCATGTCAACGTCGTCCTGCTCGACGCCGGTCAGCTCGATGAACGCGCTGCGGGTGCCAGAGCCGTCCTCACGGGAAATCACGGTAATGGGGCCTTCAGCCGCGAACGCGACCGCGCAGGTGAGCACGAGAGCCAGAACGATTGCAAACAGCTTCTTCATTACAATTCACCAAACCTTTCTTTGTTGGCCATTTTGTATATTTCCTTGGCACGGTGGAAGAATAACACGCCAACGTTGGAAGGTTGTCGGGGAATTGTCTTGAACAGGTTAAATCCGTTGAAACGAGCCGCCTGTGCGCGAAAGTTTACCTGGGCGAAACCGGACGGTCACAAGCCGTCCATGCCGGCGGGATTCAACTCTGGAAAAGCAGCGCCCAGCGCGTGAGCAGCCGCTTGAGGGCGCTTGCAAGGTCGCGCCTTTCCACACTCTGGGCGGCAAGCAGTTTCGTTTCGGCCACGGGCGCATTTTCCACATAGAGGGTGGCCGTGCCGATGGCCTGCCCCGCCGCCACGGGCGCGTGAACGCCGCCGGGGAAGTCGTATTCCACGCGCCAGGTTTCGCCGTTTCCCACGGCGGCGCAGAGGTCCGTTTCGGCCACAGCCGCCACTGTGCCCGCCATGCCATCCCACACGGCGGTTTCGCAGGCGGTCTGCCCGGAAACCAGAGGCGTTTTCAGATGGTAGTTTTCAAAGCCATAGTCCAGCATGCGTTCGGCCTCTTCAAACCAGCTGGGACAGGAGAGCACCACGCCAATCAACTCCATGCCCTCCCGCTTTGCGGAAAATACCAGGCAACGCCCGGCGTCCGAGGTGTAGCCGGTTTTGCCGCCGGTCGCGCCCTCGTAGGTGGTAAGTAAGCGATTTTTATTGGTGAGCACGCGGGAAAACTCGTTGCCGATCCAGGGGATTGTGGTCTGTTTTGTGCCGGTGATCCGGCGGAAGTCTTCGTTTTGCATGGCCTGTCGGAAGATGCGCGCCAGGGCCAGGGCGCTGGCTTCGTGGCCGTCCGCGTCCAGGCCGTGCGGGTTTTCATAGTGCGCGTCCGCGTCCAACTCCACGGCGCGTTTGTTCATCAGGGCGGCGAAATCTGCCACGCTGCCGGAAACGTGCTCGGCGATGGCCACGGCCGCGTCGTTGCCACTGCGCAGAAGCAGGCCGTAAAGCATCTGTTCCATGGTCAGCGTCTCCCCCACGCCCAGATAGATGGACGTGCCCGGCACGCCGTTGGCGTTTTCCGAGGCGGTCACTTCTTCGTCCAGGGCGCAGTTTTCCAGCGCCAGCAGCGCGGTCATGATCTTGGTGGTGGAAGCCATGGGGTAGCGCGCGTTTTCATTCTGCCCAAAGAGCACGCGGCCGCTGGCAGCGTCGATGAGCACCGCGCCTTTGGCGGCTACCGAAAAGCCCTCTGAGGCGCAGCTTGCCGCGCCCGACGCCAGAAACGCCATCGCCAGCAGCATACATATGAATTTTTTCACGGCGCGTTCCTCCCCCGATGCAGATAGAGAAAATATATGCGCGCCCCGTCCATGTTTTGAGCGGATTTTGGGCGAAATTCTTTGCCGCATGGATGCGCGTGAGCGTTGACATCGCCAGGGGCGTGCGTTAAAATGTAGTATGGAAGAATAGCAGGAGGCCACATATGTACTTTGAATTCTACCGCTTCGCGCGCTCGCGAATGTGCCTTTGCAGATAATCGCATCAAATTCAATAAATATACAGGAGGCGTATATCCATGCGCGTGGAAACCCAGTGCGTTCAGGAGGGCTACAAGCCGGAAAACGGCCAGCCCCGCATTTTGCCGATTTACCAGAGCACGACCTACAAATACGATTCCGCCGAGCATTTGGGTAAGCTGTTTGATTTGTCTGTGCCCGGTCACATGTATACGCGCATTTCCAACCCCACGGTGGAGCTGGTGGAAAACAAGATTGCCGCGCTGGAGGGCGGCGTGGGCGCGATGCTCACCTCCTCGGGCCAGGCGGCGAACTTGCTGGCGGTTCTGAACATCGCCTCGGCGGGGGACAACATCGTCTGCTCCTCGGCCATCTACGGCGGCACCATCAACCTGTTTGCCTTCACGCTCAAGCGGCTGGGCATCGAAACGCGCTTTTTCACCCCTGAGGCCACGGACGCGGAAATCCACGCCCTGTTTGACGAGCGCACCCGCCTGATGTTTGGCGAAACGGTGGCCAACCCGGCGCTGCTGGTGTGCGACATCGAACGCTTGGCAAGCATTGCCCATGCCCACAACGCGCCGCTGGTGATTGACAACACCTTCCCCACGCCGGTTCTGTGCCGCCCGTTCGAATTTGGCTGCGATATCGTCACCCACTCCACCACCAAGTATATGGACGGCCACGCCAGCGTGGTGGGCGGCTGCATTGTGGACAGCGGCAATTTCGACTGGCAGGCCGCGGGCCGGTATCCGGAATTGACCGAGCCGGACGAGAGCTACCACGGCGTGGTGTATACCGAAAGTTTCGGCAAGACCGCCTACATCACCAAGGCCCGGGTGCAGCTGATGCGCGATTTCGGCTGCACGCCGCAGCCCATCGCCGTTTTCCTGCTCAACCTGGGGCTGGAAACGCTGGCCGTGCGCATGGAGCGCCACTGTCAGAACGCCCAGGCCGTGGCCGAATACCTGGAAAAGCACCCCAAGGTGGGCTGGGTGAACTACCCCGGCCTCGCCTCCTCGCCCCAGCACGCGCTGGCCCAGAAGTATCTGCCCAAGGGCGTGTGCGGCGTGGTGTCCTTTGGCGTGAAGGGCGGGCGCGAAAAGGCCATGCAGTTCATGGACAGCCTGAAGCTGGCGCAGATCGTGGTGCACGTGGCCGACGCGCGCACGAGCGTTTTGCACCCGGCCAGCACCACCCACCGACAGCTCACCGACGAACAGCTCGTGGACGCGGGCATCAGCGCCGACCTGGTGCGCCTGTCGGTGGGCATCGAGAACATCGACGACATTCTCGAGGATCTCGAGCAGGCGTTTGACAAGCTGTAAGGAGGGCGCGATATGCCGATTAAAATCCCCAACGCCCTGCCGGCCACGGAAACGCTGCTGGGGGAAAACATATTCGTCATCACCGAGACGCGGGCGCTGACGCAGGACATCCGTCCTCTGCAAATCGCGCTGCTGAACCTGATGCCCACCAAGATCGTCACCGAGACGCAGTTCGCCCGCCTGCTGGGCAACACGCCCTTGCAGGTGGAGCTGACCCTTCTGCACACCAGCACGCACCAGGCCAAAAACGTCAGCCCCGAACACCTGCTTTCCTTTTACAAGACCTTTGAGGACGTAAAGGACGAGCGCTTTGACGGCCTGATTATCACCGGCGCGCCGGTGGAACACCTGGAATTTGAGCAGGTGGAATACTGGGACGAGCTGTGCAAGATCATGGAATGGTCAAAAACGCACGTGCATTCCACCTTCCACGTCTGTTGGGGCGCACAGGCCGGGCTGTACTACCATTTCGGCGTGGGCAAGCATCCGTTGCCCCAAAAGCTGTTCGGCGTGTTCCCCCACCGGCGCGATTATGCGCGCTCCATCCTGCTGCGCGGCTTTGACGATACCTTCATGGTGCCGCATTCGCGCCACACCACGGTTTTGCGCGAGGAAATTGAGCAGGTGGAGGCGCTGCGCATACTGGCCTCGTCCGAGGAGGCGGGCGTGTACGCCGTTTCCACCCGGCATGGGCGGCAGATCTTCATCACCGGCCATCCGGAATACGACCCCGATACACTGCGGCGCGAATATTTGCGCGACCGCGACGCGGGCAAGCGCATAGAGCTGCCCAAAAACTACTTCCCCGGCGACGACGAGCGCCGGGAACCGCTGGTGTCCTGGCGGGGCCACGCGCATCTGTTGTACTCGAACTGGCTAAACTACTTCGTGTACCAGACCACGCCCTACGACATCAGCACCATCCAGTGATGCGCCGCCTTTTGTGCGCGCTGCTGGCGCTTTGCGCGCTTCTGCCCGCCGCGGCACGGGCGGAGGCGGGCGCGAATCTTTTGTGGCTGCACGGCGATTTTGACAGCGTGGAGGCCGACGGCTATCAGCTTGTGGACGGCTTCTATCAGTACGAAAAAATCGCCTCCGCCGGGGAGGCCGTCCTCTACGCGGCGGGGTATGAAAGCGGCAGCGGCTACGCGCTGCTCACCCCGGAGGAAGCGGGCGGCGAGCTTGCCTACGAGCGCATGGACGCCGTTTCCCTGGGAGAAACCGAGGCCCGGCGTTGGCGCTATACGGACGCGGGCAGCCAATGGGATTTCCTGGCCGTGGAGACGGATGGGTTCTTCATGAGCGTGATGATCTCCGTGCCGGAGGAAAGCGCCGAAGCGCTGGATGCGGAGGTGGAGGCGCTGATCGCCTCGCTTGCGCTGGAAGACGCGGCGCAGGACGAAACGCCGATGCTGACGGCGGACTTTTCCGGCTTTACGCTGGTGATGGATTCCCTGGCCGGCGGCGGGGAGGGCGCAGCCAGCCGCACGGCGGCCTATGCGCAGGCGGACGGCGGCGCGGTATCGGTCACGCTCGCGCGCGGGGACGCGGGCGAATATCCCTATACGTCGCTTGCGGAAATGCGCGATGTATTCGTCTTTGCTGAAGACGGCGAGGCTGAACAGCTGGAGGATATGGAAATCTCCGGTCAAAGCGCCGAGCGCTGGCGCTTTACCTTCTCCATGGAGGACGGCGGCGAATGCCGCGCCGACGCCGTGCTTCTGCGCGCGGAGAATTACGCCTGCGCCGCCATCATCGGCCTGACGGACGAGGCTACCGCCGAAAATGAACAAACCATCCAGCGCCTGCTTGACACGTTGGCGCTTCTCTAGGAGGTGAAACTATGCAGATCGACAGCGTAAGCGTATGGGGCGATTCCATCGGCAAGTGCATCGTCTACGACGAGGAGCGGAGACGCTACGCCATTTGCCGCGACAACTACGCCACCCGTCTGAAGGCCGAGGGCGTGGCCGTGGAAAACCATTCCGTGATGGGCTACACCGTCTGCCAGGCAACGCTGGCGGAAAAGGACATGCGCCCGGGTGGCGTCGCCGCCATCGAGTTCGGCGGCAACGACTGCGATTTGGATTGGAAAGCCGTGAGCGAAAACCCGGACGTGTATCACGAGGCGCGCACGCCCATCGGCGTGTTCAAGGACACGCTGGCGGGCATGGTGAAGAAGGTGCGCGCGTTCGACATGCGCGCGGTGCTGGTGGTGCCACCGCCCATCGACGCGGAAAAGTACTTCGCCTGGGTTTCCAAAAACCTCAATCCCAAGGCGATTCTCAAGTACCTCGGCGACGTGCAGCACATCTACCGCTGGCAGGAGCGCTATGCCATCGCCGTGGCGGAGATTGGCAGCAAGCTGAACTGCACAGTGCTCAATCTGCGCGACGCCTTCCTGGTGGCGCGGGATTTCAAGTCGCTTTTGTGCGTGGACGGCATCCATCCCTCGGCCGAGGGACACAAGCTGATCTGGAGCGAAATCGACCGTTTGATCGCGGGGGCACAGGCATGAGGTACCGCTGCATCGCTTTCGACATCGACGGCACGCTGCTGGATTCTGCGCCCGCCGACCTGGCGGGGCTTCAGGCGGCATTAAAGGCGGAATTGGGGCTGGAGCTTCCCGCAGAAGCGCTGCTCAATACGTTCGGCATGCCCGGGCGGGAGATTTTAAGCGCCATTGGCGTAGCGGAGGAAGACCATGCGCGCGTCATGCGCGTCTGGAAGCGGGGAAAGCGCGATCGCGCCGCCTGGATGCGCGTCTTCCCCGGCATCGCGGAGACGCTGGCGGCGCTGCGCGAGCGCGGCGTTCTCCTGGGCGTGGTGACTTCCAAGCGTCCGGAATCCTACGCAGCGGATTTTACGCCCTTTGGCCTGGACGGGTACTTCGACATACTCGTCACCTGCGCCGACACCGCCCTGCACAAGCCCCACCCCGAGCCGCTTTACAAATTCCTCGAGCGCGCCGGGGCGAGAGCGCGGGAAGCGCTTTACATAGGCGACAGCGTATACGACCGCGACTGCGCACGCGCCGCCGGTGTGGACTTTGCCCTGGCCACCTGGGGCAGCGCTCATCCGGACATGGAGGGCGTCACCTGGCGGCTTGGCAAGCCGGAGGACATACTGGATATACTGGAAACCTGAAACGCGGAGAGGGCCGTTGCCCTCCCCGCGTTTTCACGACTCGCCGTCTTTTTTGCGCCGTGCCCGCCACGAAGGGGCCAGCACGGCGGCGGCGACCAGCATAAGCAGACCCGCGCCGCAGAGGACTTTCACAAGCGTTGCCCCGAGCACGCAGCCGAGCGCAAACGCGCACGCAAGCAGCAGCCACAAGCAGACGCGCAGCGCCCGCAGCAGCCGTTGGCGGCTCCGCGTGCGTTTCTTGCCGCCCTTTGTGTATTCGGTGACCGCAAACAGTCCCTCCCCGACGATTTCCAACGCCAAGTCTACCACGACTTCCACAATATCGTCCATTTTTCCTCCTATTCGGCTGTCACTCACTCGTCCTGGCTCTGGTTGGCGGCGTGCGTACTGGCGGCCGCAGCCGTCGCACCAACGGCGAGCGCGCCGTCCTCGGCGATGCAGTCCAGGGCGATCATCACGGCCAGGGCGGGCACGGCGTTTTTGTCCTCGGCCACGTCCAGCAGGTAGGTATCGCCCCAGGTGAACCACTTTTTGGTCACGGCGGCGATTTCTTCCTCGCCTTTTTTGATGGTGTATTCATGCTGCAAAAAATCTCCGCGTACTTCCCAGCCGCCGTCCGGCGTCTCCAGCGTATAGTGCGGGTGGATGATATTCAAATGTCCCTTCAGCTCCATCTCCTCCATGCCGTCGCAAGCAATGAAGTAGCGGGGCAGCAGGGCCAGCACCTTCTGGCGGATGTGGGCGGCATGCGCGCCGCTCACGTCGGTGATGTCGAGCTGATGGCCCCAAGAAAACAGCTTGCCTTCCACGGTATAGAGCGTCCTCTCCTCCTCGTCGGTGACGTTAAAGCGCTCCTTCAGGGAAAAGGCCTTTTCTTTCAGCACCAGTTTCATGCGTTTTCCTCCTTGCAATGTTTCTTTTGCGCCTGTCCTACATTATTTTATGACGGGAACAGTGAATGCCCAAGGGGGCGCAAGGATCACACCGTAACCTTAACGCTTGCGCCGCGCGCAGAAGGCCACCGTCAGCGCTGCCTGCGCCGCCAGCAATACGGCGCAGACCACCTTCAGCGCCGTGCCGCCCGCCGCGCAACCGGCAATCCATACCCCCGCGAAGGTCAGCCAGAGCAAAACGCGCAGCATATACATCAGCGCCCGGGCAAGGCTCGATTGCCCCGCCCTGTCCTCGGCGCGGTCGTGCAGGCAGAAAAGGCCGTCCAGAAGCATTTCCAGCAAATCAGCCATCCTCCCTCTCCTCCTCGGCCTGCAAATGCTCCACCAGGCGGCGGATGCGCTCGCGCGCCTGGCTTTCCACAAACAGCTTTTCTTCCTGCGTTTGCTGTTGGTCGCCCATCAGGGAGACGAACTGGCTCACCTTCAGGCCCAGCGCGTCCTGCATCTCCCGGTCGCTGCCGCGCGGGGAGACGAGGTAGTAGCATAGAAGCGAATCTTCCTGGCCGATGCGGTGGGCGCGGTCCTCGGCCTGGGAATGCACCGCCGGCGACCAATCCAGTTCGCCAAACACCACGCAGGTGGCGCGCTGCAAATTCAAGCCGCTGGCTGAGCGCAGGGAGAGGCACAAAAGGTCGGTCTTGCCCTGCATGAAGTTGTCCGCGGCGGTTTCCTTCTGTTTGTCGGTTTCCCTGCCGGTGATGAAGCCGGGGCGCAGGGCTTTCAGCTCCTTTTTGTAAATGTCCATCACCGTGTGGTGGTGGGCCATGAGCAGCACCTTTTCCCCCGCCTCCACCAGCGCGCGCACAAACGCCGCCACAAACGGGGCCTTGGCGATGCCCGTGGCCTGGCGCTGGCGCTGGCAGATAGCGTCCTCGATCAGCGCCCGGCGCGAGGGGTCGTCGGTATTGCGCAAAAGGCGGAGCTGGTCGGCCACCGGGGCCATCAGTTCGCGATAGACCTTGTCGTCCCAGTCGATTTCCTGCACCAGACGGCGCTTGGGGGCCAGTTCCTTCAATACGTCGCGCTTGACGCGGCGCAGCATCAGCCCCTCGCGGCGCAAATGCTCGCCCAACAGCTCCGGCTTGGCCACCACGGCGGAATTGTAGCCATAGCACCACTCGCGCGAAAAGCTCTCCCAGTCGCCCAGGAAGTGAAAATCGAGTATGTTGACCACGTTCCAGATCTCGCCGCCCTGGTTGTAAATGGGCGTGCCGGAAAGGCCAATGACGTTTTCGCAGGACTGGGAAAGCAGGCTGGCCGCGGAGTATTTGCCGGTGCCGTTGCGGCGCAGTTCCTGCATTTCATCGAAAATGGCGGTGCGGAAGCCCTGCTCGGGCAATACCTCTTTCCAGCCGCGCAAAAGCAGATAGTGGATGATGTACACGTCCGCCTCGGGCAGCTTGTAGGGCGTGAGGCCGCGGATGACGTGCACGCGCAGGCGGCCGTCCGGGGAAAGGAAGCGCGCAAGCTCCCGCTGCCAGTTGCGAATCAGGTGCGGCGGCACCACCAGCACCGCCGGGTATGCGGACGTGGTGGCCAGAAACGCCAATGCCTGCACGGTTTTGCCCAGGCCCATTTCGTCGGCCAACAGGCAGCGGCGCGAGGAGAGCAGAAAGGCCAGCCCCTGCTTCTGGAAATCGAGCAGTTCGCCGTTGAAGCTGCCCGGGGGCGGAGTGGCCGTCTGCGGGCTGGTAAGCATATTTTCGCGGCGCACGGCGTATTCGCGCGCCTCGGAAAGCGCCTCCTCCCAGCGGTCGCGGTCGCGCTCGGCAATCTCCAGCGGGTAGCGCAGCATCAGCCAGTTGAGGTCGCCAATCACGCGGCGGTGCGCGGTGAAGCGCGCCACGCCCCGGCCGCGCCCATCGCAGCCCGGAAACAGGCGCTTGGCAAGCTCGGTCACGCAAGGCTCGGCCTTGATAGTCCAGCAGCGGCTTTTGCGGTTGTAGGAAAGGGTGCCATAGATGTGCCCGTCCACGGGCGCGTCGCGCAGATAAAACGGATAACTCACGGCAGCGCCACCCCCCAAAGGCGGTTCAGGGATATGTTCGTGACGCGCTTGCCGTCCACGCGCGCGGGCAGGGGCGTGTCTTTCTGGGTGACGACGATGATCTCCTTGAGTTCATCGGCCTCCAGATAGCGGCGCACCTGCAAAAGCAGGTCGCGGGCATTGGGGCGGCCCTTCTTGATTTCCACGCCCACGCCGTCCACAAAAAAATCAATGCGGCGGCGCGGGGCGAGGCGGTATTCGTGCCGGTAGGGAATGCCCGCCGCCCGGAGCGCTTCGGCCACCAGATGATGCAGGTCGTATTCCCCCGGCGTCGCCCCGGCGCGCAGGGTGGAAAGCGCCCGCAGGATTTCTTGCGTATTCATAAGCGCATTATACCACGAATAGCCCCCGGTGTTCAAGCATAGCTTGCTTCAGGCGGCCATGCGGCGGAAGGGCGCGTCCTTACGCTTCCGGAAGCTGCGGGCCGCACAGAAAAGGGAGGGATGCGCATGAAAAGCGCGCGCGCGGCGGCATTGGGGTCGATTTTGAAAGGTGTGCTCATTTCGGCGGCGGCAACGCTCGTGGGTATGTTGCTCTTGGCGGCGGCAGTGGTTTGGTTGGACATCTCCGACGGGGCTTTGTCGGCGCTCAACCAGGTGTTGAAACTCGTTTCCATCCTGCTGGGCGTACGCTTTGCCGTGGGCGTGGGCGGCGAGCGCGGCTTCCTCACCGGCGCGGCGGTGGGGCTTGTGTACATGATCCTCGGCTATGTGCTCTACTGGCAGTTGGGCGGGGCGGTGTTTTCCTTTGCGGCGATGCTTCTGGAAATGCTGCTGGGCGGCGCGATGGGCGCGGTGACGGGCGCGGTTTGCGCCAATCTGCGGCCCCGCGCGCGGCGGCGCGGCCGGACAGCCAGAAAAGTATGACAGAAATGAGACAATTTTGAAACCAACCCGCAAAAATTTTTTTCCAAAAACCGGGAACCTCTCCCGTTCCCCGCACGTCCAAAGAAATGAAAACAAACCAAGCTGCCGGGCGGAAGCGCCGCAGCAGCGGGAAAGAACGGGAGGGTTTTTATCATGAAGCGTATACTTTGTCTGGCAGTAATGTTGGCGCTTGTGCTGACGGCGGTGCTCGCGCCCACGGCGGCCCTGGCCGCTACCACCTATACGGTGCGCACCACGGCGTCGGTGAACCTGCGCAAAGGCCCGGGGCTGGACTATGCCAAGATTACCAGCGTCTCCAGCGGCCGCAATTTTACCTACACGGGCGTAAGCCGCTTTGACAGCCGCGGCCAGGGCTGGCACCAGGTTTCCTACAACGGCGGCACGGCCTGGATTTCCTGGGCATATTCCAACCTGCAAAAGAACGGCAGTGCCATTTCCGAAGATCGCGCCGTGCGCGCCAGCGCTTCCCTGAACGTGCGCAAAGGGGCGGGCACTAGCTATTCGCGCATCACCACCGTTTCCAACGGCACGAACATGGTCTATCTGGGCGAAACAGTCACGGTGGGCGGCACCACCTGGTACAAGGTTTCCTGCTCGGCGGGCATAGGCTGGGTTTCCGGCGCCTATTCGCGGCTGGTTTCCACGGCGGATGTCAAGCCCGTCAGCGGCGGCTCCGGTTCTTCCTCGAGTTCTAAGGTATACGTCTCCGGCGGCACGGTGTGGCTGCGCAGCGGCCCCGGCCTGGGCTATTCCAAGGTGACCACCGTGAAGAAGGGCACGAACCTCACCTACCGCGGCTCCAGTTCCGTGGACAACCGCGGCGTGCGCTGGTACAACGTCACCTATAACGGAAGCAGCGCCTGGATTTCTTCGCGCTATTCGAAACTGTCCTAACGGTAAATTTCACAGATTTCCCTTGCGTACGCGGGCCGCGTCGTGTATAATAGACACGATAGCGGCCCGCGCCGCGAATTGATGAACGAGGTGAATACGGATGAAGCACATTCAGACCATCCAGAAGCCCTGCCTGAGCCAGAGCGCCCAGACCGGCGGCTGCGGCGAGTGCCAGGCCTCCTGCCAGAGCGCCTGCAAGACCAGCTGCACGGTGGCGAACCAGTCCTGCCAGAAGAAGTAAACGCGCGATCTGGCGCGGCGGAGGCCCGCGGCGTTGGCCGCGGGTTTTCTGCGCCTTGCACATAAGGAGGAAAACCATGCTGCATTGTTTCCGGGCGCTGGGCGTGAATATCGCCTTGGATGTGCTCAGCGGTTCTGTACATGTGCTGGACGATATGGCCTTTGAAGCGCTCACGGCCCTTGAAGCGGGCAATGACCCCCGGCCGGCGCTGCTTGCAAAATATCCCGCCGCCGAGGTGGACGAGCTGCTTTCCGAAATCGAAGCCCTGCGCGCGCAGGGGGCCATTTTGTCCGAGCACGATTATTCCAATCTCGAGATTGGCGAGCCCGGCATCGTCAAGGCCATGTGCCTGCACGCGGCGCACGATTGCAACCTGCGCTGCCGCTACTGCTTTGCCTCCACGGGCGACTTCCACGGCGAACGCTCGCTTTTGCCGTTGGAGACGGGCAAAAAGGCGCTGGACTGGCTGGTGGCCCACTCCGGCAACCGCCATCAGCTCGAGGTGGACTTCTTCGGCGGCGAGCCGCTGATGAATTACGACGTGGTGCACGACTTGGTGCTCTACGCCCGCGAGCTGGAAAAGAAACACAACAAGCGCTTCCAGCTCACCATCACCACCAACTGCCTGGGGCTGACCGACGAGCGCATCGAATTTTTGAACCGCGAGATGCACAACATCGTGCTCTCCATCGACGGCCGCCGCGAGGTGCACGACTACATGCGCCCGATGGTGAACGGCAAGGGTTCGTTCGACGAGGCCGTGAAACGGGCGAAAAAACTGGTCAAGCTGCGCGGCGACGGGCAGTACTACGTGCGCGGCACCTACACCGCCCGCAACCTCGATTTCGGCAACGACGTGCTGGCCCTGGCCGACGAGGGCTTTGAGCAGCTCTCCATTGAGCCGGTGGTGCTGGAGGAAGGCTCGCCCTTCGCGCTGACAAGGGAAATGTTGCCGGACATACTCGCCGAGTACGACCGCTTCGCCAAGGTGTACTTGGAGCGGCGCAAGAACGGCCCGTGGATGAACTTTTTCCACTTTATGGTTGACCTCGACGGCGGCCCGTGCGTGAAAAAGCGCGTCAAGGGCTGCGGCGCGGGCAACGAATACGTGGCCGTCACCCCTGAGGGCGACATCTACCCCTGCCATCAGTTTGTCGGCCGCCCCGGCTACAAAATGGGCAGCGTGCTGACCGGCGAATTCGACGCGGAAATGCAAAAGCGCTTCGCCGCCAACACCGTGCTTTCCAAGGAAAAGTGCGGAGCGTGCTGGGCGCGTTTCTTCTGCGGCGGCGGCTGCGCGGCCAACGCCGAAGCCTTCAACGGCGATATCTCCAAGCCGTATGACATGGAGTGCGAGCTGGAGCGCAAGCGCCTCGAATGCGCGTTGGCCATCTGCGCCATCGAAAAATTGGGCGCGCAGGCGGATGAGGCCTGACCCGTTCTTCCCAAACGATATATATTGAACGAAGCTACGACCGAAAAACCGCGATCGGAGGCGACGTATGGCCATCAACATAGCCCCAACTTCAAATGACACGAGCCTCGAGCAACTGATGTATGACGTTAACAGCGGCAAGATACAGTTGCCGGATTTTCAACGCGGTTGGACATGGGACGACGACAGAATTCGCAATATTCTGGCAAGCCTGACGCAGGGTTACCCGATGGGCGCAATCATGTGTTTGGAATATGGCAGCGAAAGTGTGCGTTTCAAATATCGCCCTATCGAAGGAGTAACGGTCGATGGCTCCGTTCCGGAATTCCTCGTTCTGGATGGGCAGCAGCGCCTGACTTCAATGTATCGCGCCACCTTTTCCCGCGAGCCTGTTTCTACGGTTACAGAGAAGAAAAAAGCCATCAAACGCTACTACTATCTGGATATAAACAAATGTCTGAATGACGAGGACGACCGTTTGGAGGCAATTCTGTCTGTCCCCGAAGACCGGAAGCTCAAGGAGAATTTTGATCGCGACGTCCGGCTTGATATTTCCACCCGCGCGCTTGAATTTGAACACGAGATGTTCCCTTTGAACATTATTTTCGATAGCGGCGCGCGCGAAGACTGGGCGGATGGTTATAAAGAATATCACGGCTATACATCAGAAATCAGGTCAAAATACAAGCGCTTCCGCAAAGAGGTTATTGAAACGATGACGGGATACAAACTGCCGGTCATCAAGCTGGACAAATCCACACCACGCGAGGCCGTCTGCAAGGTCTTTGAAAACGTGAACACGGGCGGCGTAGCGCTGACTGTATTCGAATTGGTTACGGCCACTTATGCGACTTATGGGCATGACCTTCGCAAAGACTGGGAAGCATGCCGCGACCAGATTTGGGGCAAACATGAACCGTTGAACACGGACGTTATGTACAGCGTTGATGAATCCGCCTTTTTGCAAACCATCACGCTTTACAGCAACTTCCGCGCTCCAACCATGACCACCTGCAAAAGAAAAGATATTCTCGACTTGCCGTTTGAAGTTTACCAGGCCAATAAGGCGGCTGTACTGGACGGGTATCGCATGGCGCGTAAATTTTTGTTTGGTCAATATGTATTCCGCCAAAGGGATTTGCCATATCCGACGCAGTTGATTCCGCTTGCGGCAATCTGCGCCGTAATTGGAAAGAGCGTCTTTGAGAAGCCTCGCACGCAGAGCATCTTGGAGCAGTGGTTTTGGTGCGGCATCATGGGCGAAATGTACGGCGGCGCAAATGAAAGCCGGTATGCCAATGATATCGACGATATTGTCGCACTGATCCGCGGCAACGACGGCTCGTCCCGAACGGTCAACGCTTCCTTTTTCTCGGCAACACGCCTGCTTTCGCTGCAAACAAGAAACAGCGCCGCATACAAAGGCATTATGGCTCTGATCTACCGCGAGCAGTGCAAAGATTTCGTCAAGGGAACGACCATGGATTTGGTAAAAAGTATGGATGAATCGCCCGATATTCACCATATTTTTCCTGAAACTTATTGCGTGAAAAAGGGATATAAGCGGGAAATGTGGAACTCCATCGTGAATAAAACGCCGTTACTGCCTGCATCCAATCGTTCCATTGGCGGATACGCACCCAGCGTATACAGCAAAAGGATTATGCGCGACGCCAATATCGACGAAGAAACATTGCGCGATCGAATCGAGTCCCATTTAATCGATTATTCCGCCTTCATCGCCGATGACTTTGACCGCTATTTCGTCAGCAGAGCGAAAAGACTGCTTGCAATCATCGAAAAGGTGATGGGAAAAACGATTGCCGATAAGGGCTCTGAGCAGACGGTTCACGCGTTTGGTCAAAGTTTGGAATAAGATAAATTCGTATCCCCACCCGCGTTGACAGGCGCGCCTTTTCCGGGTATAATAGGGCTAAAGGCGATGAAGGAAAGAGTAGCGCGTCCAAAAGCCTTTCAGAGAGCCGGGAAAGGTGCAAGCCGGCGGTGGAACGGCGCGCGAACATGGCTCCAGAGCCCCGGGCGCGAAGGGCAGTAGCGTCCGGCGGGGCGTCCCGTTACAGGCGCGGGCGGCTTTGGCCGTTCAGAGGCATGGTTTTCATGTGAAGCAGGGTGGTACCGCGCGCAAGCGCCCCTCGTCGGAGGGGGCGCTTCTTTTTGGTTCGCCCGCGAAAAATGCAGGAGGGATTCCCCATGGAGAAAAAGGGCACGTTCTACATCACCACGCCCATCTACTACCCCAGCGGCAACATGCACATCGGCCACACCTACACCACCGTGGCCGCCGATACCATGACCCGCTTCAAAAAGCAGACCGGCTACGACGCCTACTTCCTCACCGGCACAGATGAGCACGGCCAGAAAATCGAACGCAAGGCCGCGCAGGCGGGCAAAACGCCCAAGGAATTCGTGGATGAAATCGTCGCCGCCACCAAGGATTTGTGGAAGCTGATGAACATCGAATACGACGACTTCATCCGCACCACCGACGAGCGCCACGTCAAGGCCGTGCAGAAGATCTTCAAGAAGTTCTATGAGCAGGGCGACATCTACAAGAGCGCCTATGAAGGCCAGTACTGCGCCGAATGCGAATCCTTCTGGACGCCCACGCAGCTCAAGGAG
>DVFZ01000059.1 GCA_018712945.1 Candidatus Pullichristensenella stercorigallinarum
CAGGATGTTGACAAAGTCAACAGACTGCCAGAGGGATGAGAAAGCCTGCAAGACAAGGAAGCAAACTTGCAGACAAGGGAGCTTACATGGACGTAAGTGACCGCAGGCTGCATGTGCAGCTGACGCAGGAAAACAAAAACTGCCTCTGATTTCTCTTTGATCTGGGCAATTTTCGCGTTTGCAGGCTTTGTCAGCGCTCTGAACCGTCTACCCTTTCGGGGCGGACGGTTTTTTGTATTTTTGGCCGCGACGGGGCGGACGGGGCTGCATGTCCGCGCTTTGGATGAATATAATGGGGCATGGGGGTGCGGCGGATGCGCAAGGGCTGGCTGATTGCGGTTTCGATTCTTCTTTCGGTGGCGCTGGTGGGCGCAGCGGCGTTATCGTCCGCGCAGCTTTTGCGCGCTTTTTTCTCCTCGCAGGCGCTGCACAGAGCCGTCGAGGCCTTCTGGCGCGCGCCGGATACGCCTACGGCCAGCCTTTTTGCCGTTGGTGTGTTGCTTTCGTAAAATTTTTATAAAGCATTCATTTCTTTCCCGGCAATCTTGTGGTATCGCATGAGTTATGCTATAATAAATGCTACAAAACATTTCCTGATGGATAAGATAAAAGCGCTATTGCGGCAGCATGCCGGTTAACGGCCGGTAAGCGGCGCGCGCCTCCTTCCCCGAAGCGCGCAGACGCCGCCGGTTGCGCATGCGCATATGAAGGGGTGTTCCAATGTCAATGGCCCAGCGCCTGTATCCGGTGCTGTACTTGGAGGTCAACGCCATTGGGCTGTTGATCCTGATTATTGTTGCCATCGGCCAGGGCCGGTCAGGGCTTTCGTCGGTGAGGGAGCGCTTGTTTTACAAACTCGTATCGGCCTGCGCCCTGATGTTGGTGCTGGATTCACTGATGCTGCTGCTGGACGGCTGCACCTTTTCCGGTGCGCGGTTGCTTTTCTACGCCGTTTGTACGGCCTATTACGTTTTTACGCCGCTTTCGGCGTATTTCTGGCTGCGCTATTGCGATTTTCATATCTACGCGGACGCGGAGCGCCTGCGCAGATGGCAGGGCGCCTACCTTGCGCCATTTATACTCAACGCCGCGCTGTGCATATCGAGCGTCTGGACGGGCTGGATTTTTTCCGTGGACGCGGCGAATGTCTATCATCGCGGCCGTCTGTTCGCCCTGCACGCTGTAGTTTCGCTGACGTACCTGCTCTTCGCGCTCAGTCTGATCTGGCGCCGGCCGGCTTCGCGCCAACTAACCCGCACCGAGCGCATTGACCTGACGCTGTTCATGCTGCCGCCGGTCATTGGCATCGTGGTTCAATGGTTGCTCTACGGCGTAACGATTTTGTGGGTAATGGTGGCCATCGCCATACTGTTCGTCTACATAAACGTACAAAACGAGCAAATCTTTTCCGACCCGCTCACAGGGCTGAACAACCGGCGGCGTTTTTCGCAGTACCTGGGCCTGCGCGCGCAATCAGTCCCGGGTGAAGGGCAGCGGCTGTTTGCGCTGATGGTGGATCTGGACCGCTTCAAGCACATCAACGATACATACGGCCACGCCGCCGGCGACCGCGCCCTGATGCGCATGGCCGAAGCGCTCAAGTGCGCCTGCGCCGAGCACAACGACTTCCTGGCCCGCATTGGCGGCGATGAATTTGTGCTCCTCTGCCAGCGTGAAAGCGAGGATGAAATGCGCGAAACGGTAGCGCGGCTGCGCAGCCATCTGGAAGCGCTCAACCGCTTGAGCAACGACCCCTTCGATGTGGCCTTCAGCGCCGGCTGGGCGGAATTTGGCCATGCCCATACCACGGCCGAAGCGGTGCTCGCCGCCGCCGACCGGCATATGTACAACGTCAAATCCGCGCATGAGAGCGCGCGTGGCAGCCATAACCAGGCGATTTAAGCAAAAACTGGAGAACGTCTTTCCAATAGGGAAAGCGTTCTCTTTTTGCGCCGGTGCATCATGCCGGGCCCACGCCGCGCGGCGCGTGCGCGCCCCCATCCTTGTCCACGGCCAGGGAGACGCGCAGGGCCTCGCTGACCTTTTCCATGATCTCCGGGGGCAGCGAGCCGATGCGCTCGCGCAGGCGGCGTTTGTCCAGCGTGCGGATTTGCTCGGCGAGGATAACGCTATCCTTTTGCAGCCCGGTGTTGCCTGCGGGCACGGGCACATGCGTGGGCAGGCGCGCCTTATTGACCTGGCCGGTGATGGCCAGCACGATCACTGTAGGGCTGTAACGGTTGCCGACATCGTTCTGGATCACCAGCACGGGCCGGATGCCGCCCTGCTCCGAGCCGACCACGGGGTCTAAGCTGGCGCTGAACAAATCTCCTCTCGAAATCATGGTTTCACGCTCCGCATACACTGTCTGCTGCATGCTATGCGAAGGCGCGTGCCTGTGTGAAAGCGTATTCCCATGTGAAAATACATCCATTTCGTGTGCTCCTTTCCAACCGCCTTCCCTGGGGCCAGACGGCCACGCAGGGAAGGCCCTACAAGGGATTCCGGGAAAACGCCTTTGCCGCTTACATGACCAGCGCGCCGTTTTCGTCGCTGATGACCTGCAAAATCTCCCGCTCCGCGCCGGTCTGCGCGTCGATATACACCAGGTATTCGCCGCTGGCATCCGAAGCGGTAATCTCGTAGCAGAGGTATTCCTCCGCGTTTTCGGGAATCACGCACAGCCGCGCCGTCTGGGCCGTCAGCCGTCCGCCAAGGCGGGCGAGGGCGTCCTCCTCGCTGAGCGCGGGCAAGGTAAATTCGCGCTGCACATGGTTGCGCAGATAGCCGCCCGCCTCCAGGCCGATGATCGCGCCGTCGCGCAGGGATACCTGTACTTTCACAAGGTCGGGATAGAGTACCACGCCGTCCTGCACGGCGGCAAAATTGACGGTAAGGATGCCGTCATAGCGGCTGAAGTAGCTTTCCTGCATATCGCCGTAGCCGCGCGCAGTCAGGAAGGCCCGCGCCGACGCCACCGCCTGTTCGTCGGTCAGGGTGACGTCTGTCACATCCTCGTTGGGCAGTATATAGAGGATCTGCCCGCCCGCCTTGGTTACGCCCGCCGACAGGCTGTATCCGTTGGCGGTGACGGAGAATTCATAGCAATCCACCGGGATGCTGCTCTCGTTTTCAAAGCGCAGCCCGGTCACGGCTTCCGCGCCCAGGAAGGCGCGCAGGGCGCGCTCCGCCCCGGCCTGGTCCACCTCTTCCAGCCCTGCAAGCGCCCGGTACTCGGTCTGCCCGGCCGCGTCGGAGAAGGGGCCGTCGTAGAGCAGCGTCGGATAGGACGTCGCCGGGTTGGTCAGGGGGTAGAGGCTCTCTTCGCCGGTTTCCGTGTAGTCCCCGGCAAACACGTCCTCGCCCGCTTCATAGCGGGCAAGCAGCTCGCCCAGGCCCACGGACAGCTCGCCCGCCGTTTCCGACAGCGTGGCGATGGTTTCATAGTCCGCGTCGCTGACGGCGGCTCCGCCGGCCAGCTTCCCCGCCAGCGAGGTGGCGAAATCCCCGGCCTGGTTGACGAACTTGATTGTCGCCGACACCGCGCCCTCGCCCAGGGGAAGCTGGGCGAGGTTGTCCTGCGCGCCCTGCGCCTGCCGGGAGATTTCCGAAAGCAGAATCTGCTCCTGCTGGGCGCTGCCGGTTACCAACAGCTTGCGCAGGTTGGTGGACATGCCCTCCATCAGCTCGCAGGTTTCATAAAACGCCTTTTGATACACGGCATTCAAGCGCGTGCTCAATGCCCGCACATCAGCGGCCTGTTTGAAGATCAGCACCACCAGCGCCACCAGCAGCACGCAGGCCGCCAGCAGCGCCGCGCGCACATAATCCCTGTCTTTCAGGCGTGAGGCCTGCATATGCGTCCCTCCCTATACCGCAAAATAGTGGTTGCCGATAACCGTTTTGACCGTGCGGGTGCGAATCCACTCGTCGCTGGTCGCGCTGGGGTTGTAATAATACAGGCAGCCGCCCGTGGGGTCCCAGCCGTTGAGGGCGTCCAGCGCGGCGCGGATGGCGGTGGAATCGGGCGTGTTGTTGATGGAGCCATTGGAAACGCAGGAAAACGCCCCGCTCTGGTAAATTACGCCGCTGATGGTGTTGGGAAAGGACGAGCTTTCCACGCGATTGAGCACCACCGCCGCCACGGCCACCTGCCCCTTGTAGCTTTCCCCGCGCGCCTCGGCGTAAACCAGCTTGGAAAGCAGCCGGTGGTCGGCGGAGATGATCGTCGCTGAGGATGAGGAGGACGAGGAACCGGACGAGGAAAGCGTCACGCCCAGCGCCGCCGCCGTGTCCGGCCCCACGCGGCCATCCACGGTCAGGCCGTTGCGGCGCTGAAAGAGCATCACCGCGTCGCGCGTCTGCTCGCCGTATTTGCCGTCGGCCTCGCCGGAAAGGTAGTCGTATTGGATCAGCCTTTGCTGCACCTTGCGCACGTTTTCGCCGGAGGAGCCTACCTCCAGCACCACCGCCGAATAGGAAGATGGCATCACCAGCAGAAGCGCCAGCACCAGAATCAGGATGCGTTTTCCCACGTTCATGCTAACCTCCAAACAGATCGCTCAGAAAGCGGCCCACGCTGGAGTAAAACTCGATGGGCGGCACTTCCCCGGCGTAATAGGCCGTTTCGTCCAGCACGCACAGGGAGGGATAGAGCACGCACCACCAGTTGTGGCCCTCTCCCTCGCCCAGCGTCACGCGCAGGGCGCGGTAGTCGCCCGCGGGCACGAACAGCTCCCCATAGACGCGGTCGGGAAAGGCAAACACGCCAGTTTCCACCGTCACTTCGCCCTCGAAGCCCATTTTTCGCGCCGCTACGACCGCCGCGCTGCGCAGGGCGGCAAGGTTGGCGTTGACGGCGGCGTAGGTTTCGTCCGCGCTGCCGCAGTCGGCGGCAAAGCCGCGCACCGCTTCCAGGCAGGCGTCGCGCACGGCCAACTTGACCTCCTGCTCCCAGTCGGAATCGCCCGAGGCCACCACATGCAGGCGGATAAAGTCAGATATTTCCTCAGCCCGCGCCGGGGCCGCGAAGGAGATGCAAAGCGTCAGCGCCACAAGGGCGCAAAAAAGCCGTCGAATCAAGCGTTTTCCCTCCGTTTCGTGGGGTGATGCTCTTATCGTCGGCAGATTTTGGGGCATTTATACCGTTGCGGCGCGAAAAATGCGCACGGTTGAAGCGGCATGGGCGAATGTGGTAGAATATGGGCAGAGGCGCGAAGGGAGGGAAACCCATGCGCAAAAAGGGCGCGGTATGCCGGTCGCTGCTCTACCCGGCGAAGACGGCCATCATTGGGGCGGAGTTCGTTTTCTGGCTTTTGTGGGGAATCCACGCCCTGCGGGAGATGACGCCTGCGCGGATCGCCCTTCAGCCTCTGTCTGCCCTGCTCTTTCTTCTCGTCCTTTACATCGCTTTGGGGGCGATGATGCTGGGCTGCTTCATTCACGCTTTCCTTTGCCGGGCCGTGATCGACGAAAGAGGCGTGCGCGTCCGCGTTTCGCGAAAAAAAAACCGGCGGCATGCGTTGGCGGCAGGTGCGTTCGGTCTGCGTGCTGCATACGCAGACGTATACGCGCAGGCGGCTGATCTACATCTCGCGCATTCCGAACCTCTGGGACAATCCGGAGGCCCTGGGCCGGACGCAGCCGCCCCATATACTTGTCAGGCTACCTTACTCGCGCCGCTGCATGGCGGCAATCCGCCGCTGTTATCCGGGCCAAATCGTCCCCCTGTATCTGCCGCCGGACGCTTTGGCTGCCGGTGGGAATTTTCAGACGGCGCAAACCTTCCGGGAAAAGCCGGAGCGGAAAGGGCGGGAGCGCACGCCGGAAACATATCGTTTCCTGCTGTTCTGGCCGGCGGCGGCTTTCTGCGGAATCGTCTGCGCGGTATGGGCATGGCTCCGCATCGCCGGATTGGGCCTGACGCGGGAAGATTTCCGGGCAGGCGGATATGGTTTCTTTTTTCTGGCCATATTTCCGCTTCTTCTGGGCAGTTGCGTATATTTTTGCCTTTGCAGGATTACCATCGACCGGCGGGGCGTGCGCTCCCGCATTCCGGGCAAGAAGGGCGGCAGCGGGTTCATCCGCTGGCGGGACGCGCAGGCGGTGGGTGTTTTCCGCACTGCGCAGGGCGAACGGCTGCTCTTTGTTTCCCGCATTCCAAACGTCTGGGTAGGGCGGAACATGATGTTCAACAGCCTGCCGTTGAACGCGCTGATAAAAATGGGGTATTCCCGCAAGCGTCTGGCCGTCATCCGCCGCCATTACCGCGGGAAAATCGTGGAACTGGAATAAAAAAACGCGGCCGGGGCCGCGAAATATACAGGGGAGGAATCTTATGAAATTTGCCTTTATCATCCTTGGAGACTTCGACGCCGTGCGCGACCGGGCGGAAATCCGCGGTGGCAGGGCGCGCATCTGGGGCGTTTCCAGCCTTGCGGAAGCCTGCGCGGCGGCCAAGGCGCTGGAGCGCGAGGGCGTGGGCTGCATCGAGCTATGCGGCGCGTTTGGGGAGGAGGGCGCGAGGACTGTGGTCGAAGCCACGAAAAACCGCATCCCCATCGGCTATGTGACCCACCTGCCGGAGCAGGACGATGTGTACGCGGCGGTGTTCGGGAAGGCATAAAAAACGGGAGACGGCGGAATTGCCGTCCCCCCAGGATGTTGACAAAGTCAACAGACTGCCAGAGGGATGAGAAAGCCTGCAAGACAAGGAAGCAAACTTGCAGCCAAGGGAGCTTACATAGACGTAAGTGACCGCAGGCTGCTTGTGCAGCTGACGCAGGAAGCAAAAATTGCCTCTGATTTCTCTTTGTTCAGGGCAATTTTTGCGTTTGC
>DVFZ01000060.1 GCA_018712945.1 Candidatus Pullichristensenella stercorigallinarum
CCTCGTTCAGTGTTACAATCTTCTCAGACATGGTCCTCAGGCTCCTTTCGAATGTTTGTGTACCAACTCCATTCTATCAGCTGCCTGAATACCATGTCTATTCCTTTTTGCGCAACTTATTGTACATTATCTCCGGTTGATGATGGTATGTAGATATACATCTGAGAAGCGAGGTATAACAAATTGCGCAAAAAGGATGGAGCCAGAATGCAGCCCCCCCCGATAGGAGTGAGAACATTACGCATAATCGTCGCACAACCAACCCCAAGAATCAATAGAACAGGAGTACTCCATGTCCCACATAACCTAGGCCCAGCCCGCCGTGGATACAGGCCCTCGCTTTGAAAAATACCGAAGGAACCTTGCTGATGGTTCCGGTAGCCCCATCAGCGAGCAAGCCGCCCGCTTTCAGGCGAAATGCCTTTCCCTGATGGGGTTTCGCAAACCTCCACATCGTCCCCTCCTTCTTCTGTCAGGAAGGATGGGATTGTTATCCCGCGGCTGCGATGAACAGGGGCATACGGGAGAGGATCGGCCTCTTCCCATATATCGTGCGTGCGCACGCTCGCTGCCGCCTGCCGGTTTCCCGCGCTTCCTTGAAGGACGCCTTTGTTGCAGGCGAGAATGATTTCGGTTATAATGATAATATGGTTGCTGTATTTCCTTCCGGCTGAAAGGGGCGTAACGGCATGGCGCGAAGAAGGGCGAAGCGCTCCATGCGCATGCGGATGACGGCTCTGTTTGCGATGATGGCAATCATCCCCGCGGCCGTCCTGGGCACAGTCTCTTTGAGGCTGTTTTCGCGGACGCTGGAATCCAATGGCGTGCAGGTGAGCCAGAATTACCTGGATTTTATAGATTTTCGCATCTCCACGCGCATGAAAACGATTCATGAGAACGCGCTGATCTTCGTCTATGATAACACTGTGCGCGATTATTGCGACCCGCAAGCCTCTTCAATCATGTCAGACCAGGAGCTCTTCGAGGCCGAGCGCTACGTAGAGCGCCGCATGACCAACCTGTTTGCCTCGGAAAACGCCTATGAAGTCATGCTCATTCTCGGGGACGGGCGCATGCTTTCCTATACGGTCAAGGATTTTCCCAGCGTGCGCCATACTGCCGTGGCGGACTATCACACGCTGCCGGATGAGGAATTCGAGATCTTCGACGCCTGGGGAGAGCCGCGCACGGTGGACGGTGTGGAAGTCGTCCCCTACGAGCGCATGATTCTTTCCCCGACCAGCGGGGAGGAGACGGCGCGGCTGGTCATCCTCTACAAAAACATAGAATTTGCAGACCTTTTTTCCACCTATGAGAGAGATCGCGGCACGGAATTCTTCGTGGTGATGGATGGCAAAATCGCCTTTTGCACTTCCGGGGAGAAGTTTGCCCGCGACGTCACGGATGTGCTGCAAATATCCACTTGCACCTTCCCGGGCAGCCGCGGCGATCTGCGCGCCAGCGACGCGCAACTGCTCAGCTATCTGCGCAACGACCGCTGGGGATACACGCTCGTCGAGAGCATCCCCACGCGCATCTTCACGCTGATGTTCGGCCCGACGTTGAAGCTGATGCTGGGGCTGGCGGTGTTGAGCGTGATCGTCTGCTTCATCCTCGGCTCCATCGTTTCGCACAGCTTTACAAAGCCGCTCTACGCCCTGATCCGGCGGATGAACCAAAATCGCTTCCCCGCGTCTTTGGAGGGAAATCCCATCGCCGGAGACGAGATAGCCATCCTCAACGAGCGCTATGACGACGTGTTCAACCGCCTGGAAACGGCCATCGCCGACTATCACGAGGAACAGCAGAAGAAAAAGGAAGCGCAAATTCGGGCATTGGAGTTCCAGATCAACCCGCACTTTCTCTACAACACGCTTTCGACCATCGTCTGGTTGATTGACGCCGGAGAGGCGGATCAGGCCATTGAGATCACGCAAAAGCTCGCGGAGTTTTTCCGCGTGAGCATCAGCAAGGGCCGGGACTTCATCTCCATCCGCGAGGAGATACGGCATGTGCAGCTCTATCTCGATATCCAGAGGGCGCGCTATGAAGGCCAGATATTCGTGCGCTTCATGATACCGGAGAGCCTGCTTGATTTCAACACGCCCAAGCTGATTCTTCAGCCGCTGGTGGAGAATTCCATCATCCACGCCATGCAGAAAAACCACGACAGGATCTGCCATATAGAGATATTCGGTTATGAGGAAAAAGACTGCGTGATTCTTGCTGTGGAGGACGACGGCGAGACGGCCACTGAGGAGACAATCCGGGCGATGAACGCCTTTTTGCAGGACCGCAGCAGCGTCCACGAAGGCGAGAATTACGGGATAGGCATCTCCAACGTACACGATCGCATCGCCATGTCCTTCGGGGCGGGATACGGCCTGCGCTACCAGCGCGCGTTTGGGCACACCATCGCCTGGCTGCGGCTGAAAAAACTGGAGGGGAAACGCGATGTATAGATTGCTCGTGGCAGACGATGAATCGCTGATCGTGCGGGGCGTTTGCCGGACGTTGGGCCGGCTTGGCATGTTCGAGATCGAATGGGCGCTGAATGGCAAGGACGCTTGGGAAATCCTCGAGCGCGGGCAGACGGACGCCATGCTCCTGGACATCAACATGCCGGACCTTGACGGCATCACGCTGCTGAAAAAGCTTTCTGAGATCGACGCCAATGTGGAAACGGTCATCATCTCCGGCTATGAGGCGTTCGACTACGCGCAGGAGGCGTTGCGGCACGGCGCGCTTGATTATCTGCTTAAACCGCTGACCCCCAAGGACGTGGAGGCAGTGGGCGTCAAGCTGTACGAACGGTTGGAAGCGCGAAAGAAAGAGGAAGCAGTCAACCGGCAGCTGCGCGAGTTCGTCATGCAACAGCGCGGCACGATCAAGCAGAAGGTGCTTTCCGACATACTGCGCGGCTCCGTCCAGCCGCGGCAGATCGAGGAGATGCGCGGGATTTATGGAATCGACCTGCGGGGAGACTGCTTTACCGTGGCGGTAATCTGCATCCGCCGCCGCGATGAGGCGATGGGCGAGATGCGCTTTCAAATGCTGCTGCGCATGGCGGAGCAACAGATCGCGCAGCAGATCTCCGATGTGCCCGAGGCCGACCTCTTCAACATGGAAAACGCCCGCTATGTGCTTTTGTTCAGTTCGGCGTCGCCGTTCGATTCCGTGCGCCTCAGCGAGTTGCTCGAGCGGATTGCTTCCGCCCTGGAAGGGCTCGAGGGCGTGGACGTCTATATCGGCAAAGGCGTGGAAGTGCGGGGCCTGGAACACGTGCGCGATTCCTACCACAGCGCGGACGCAGCGCTGGACTACCGAGAGATGTTTAAAAACGACCATGTTTATGATATCGTCGATTTCCGCAAAGACCCTTCCATTTTGGAAGTGCAGAGCCATTTGGACGCCATCGACGCCAAGCTGCGCGGCATGCAGTATCAGGAAGTGCAGGCGGAGGTATCGGCGCTGTTTGCCTGCCTGGACGCTTCGCGGACGCTTACCCAGGCGCAGCGCTGCTTTTATCTGTGCAAGTGCTCGACGCTGTTGATGTCCATCATGCTGGAAAACGGTCTGGCGGCGGACGGCTTTATCGAGGAATTGTTTTTCGCCGGCGACAAGATTCCCGAATCGCCCGAGCGCCTCAAGCGCGGTATATTGGCGGCGCTCAACGTTATCCGCGAAGACATGTTCCGCGTCTACAACGAAAAAAACCGCGGCATCTCCCTCAAGGCGGCGGAGTATATCAAGGAGCATTATGGCGATGAGACGCTCTGCGTGCGCAAGCTCTCGGAGATCCTCAACTATTCCGCAAATTACCTCGGCAACGTCTTCAAGCGGGAATACGGCGAGAGCATCAATGATTTTATCAACTGCTATCGCGTGAAGATGGCGAAGAAGCTGATGGATGAAACGGATATGATGGTCTATGAGATCGCCTTTGCTGTCGGCTTCAGCAACCAGCATTACTTCAGCCGCACGTTCAAGCGCATCACCGGTTTGTCGCCTTCGGAATATAAAAATCACCGGCAAAGCGCCGGGATCTCAAGTTGATTTTTATACATTTATCTTTGATTATTGCATTTTCATGGAATTCCTCGCCGGTATAATAAAGATGTTGAGCGTACTTTGCGCGAAAGCGTTAAAGTGATCATCAAAGGAGGGAAACCCATGAAAAAGCTTCTTGCAATGCTCCTGATGCTCATGCTGCTTGTCTGCGGCACCGTCGGCGCGATGGCGGAGGAGGAGAAGGATATCTCCGAGTACACCGTCGTGATGATCGTCAAGCAGAGCGACTCTTGGTTTGACGACATGGAAGTCGGCGTCAACCAGCTCGCGGCCGACACCGGCCTGAACTGCTACGTGCTCTTCCCGGAGAGCGGCGACGCCGCGCTGCAGATTTCTCTGATGGAGGATCTGATTTCCCAGGGCGTGGACGCCATTTGCGTGGTCCCCAACGACCCCGAGGCCCTCATTCCCACCATCACCAAGGCGCGTGAGGCCGGCATCGTCGTGGTCAGCCATGAGGCCCCCGGCATCGCCGACAGCGTCGATCTGGATGTCGAGGCGTTCGTGAACGAAGAGTTCGGCAGGCTGATGGGCGAAGCGGTGGCGCAGGCGGCCGGCGGCGAAGGCCAGTATGCCGGTTTCGTTGGCGGCCTGACGATGGAAACCCACATGGTGTGGTATCAGGCTGCGGTGGATTACATCAGCGAGAACTATCCCGACATGGTATGCGTCAGCGAAGAACCCTACGAGGATGGCAACAGCATTGAGGGCGCCTATGACAAGACCGCCGAGCTGATCCGCGCCTATCCGGATATCAAGGTCATCTTCGACTGCTCCGCGCATGGCGGCGGCATCTGCCAGGCCATTCAGGATCGCAACCTCCAGGACAGCATCAAGGTTGTCTCCCTGGCGCTGCCGTCCATGTCCGCCACCTATCTGAAGGATGGCTCCATGGTGCATGGCCAGGCCTGGCGTCCGGCGGATGCCGGCTATGCCGCCTGCTACGCCGCGTACCTGTTGGCCTCCGGCCAGGGCGTGGAGACGGGCACCGACCTGCTGGCCCCCGGCTATGAGTCCGTGACGGTTGAAGGTACGATTGCCTACGGCAACGCGCCGCTGATCTTCAGCGCCGACAATATCGACGACTACAACTTCTGATCGGATTTCGTGTTGCTTCACTGCCCGACGCAAGTCGGGCAGTATTTGGTCAAATGGAGGGATAGCGATGGCAGAAATCATACTTCGCGCCGAACATATCAGCAAGGCGTTCATCGGCGTGCAGGCGCTCGACGATGTGAGCGTTGAGATCCATAAAGGGGAGATCCACTGTCTCGTCGGCGAGAACGGCTCCGGCAAGTCTACGTTCGTCAAGACGGCTTCCGGCGTCTATACCAGCGACGCGGGAACGATCTGGCTCAACGGCCACAGCTATACCAAGCTCACCCCGACGCAGGCGATGAATGAAGGCGTGCAGGTGATCTATCAGGATCTGTCGCTGTTTCCTCATATGACGGTCGCCGAAAACATTGCCATCAACTGCCTGCGTCAGACTGGAAAGAAGTTGATGAACTGGAAGGAAGCCTATCGCATCGCCAGCGAACAGACAAAGCGTATTGGCGTTTCGCTCGATCTGAACGCGACGATCATGGAAACTTCCATGGCCAACCGTCAGCTCACCGCGATCTGCCGGGCTTTGGCGCAGGATGCCAAGATACTGTTTATGGATGAACCGACGACGGCGCTGACCAAGCAGGAGGTCGACAATCTGCTCAAGGTGGTCGTCGAACTCAAGGCAGCGGGCCTTGCCATCGTCTTCATCAGCCACAAGCTCGACGAAGTCTTCCGCGTCGCCGATCAGATCACGATCTTTCGCGATGGCAAAAAGGTCGGCGATTTCGATCCCCGCGAGCTGGATCAGAAAAAATTGGCCTACCATATGACGGGCCGGGATGTGGAATACCCCCGCTATAAGCGCTCAGTTGCCGACGACAGGCCGGTGCTGCAGGTGGAGGGCTTGACCAAGAAGGGCAATTATCAGGACATCTCTTTCGAGGTGCGCCGCGGCGATATACTGGGCGTTACCGGCCTGCTCGGCTCGGGCAGGACGGAGCTGGCGCTCTCGCTGTTCGGGCTCAATCCTCCGGACAGCGGCAAGATCGTCTTTGAGGGTCAGGCGGTAAGCATTACTTCGCCTTATCACGCCAAAAAGACGGGCATCGCCCTGCTCCCCGAGGACCGCTCCACGCAGGGCATGTTTCCGGATCGCAGCATCCGCGAGAACATTTCCTCCGCGATGGTTGACGATATCGTCAAGTGCGGCATCCTCGACCTGGAGCGCGAAAAGGGCCTGGCGACAGACAGCGTCGCCCGCTTGAAGATACGCACGCCTTCCATCGAAACGCTGATCGGCTCGCTTTCCGGCGGCAACCAGCAAAAGGGCGTCATCGCCAAGTGGGTAGCGACCGACCCCAAGCTCTTCATCATGGACACGCCCACCGTTGGCGTGGATATCGGTTCCAAGGCCGAGATCTATGAAATGATCCAGCGCTTCGCCTCCGAGGGCATGGCGGTCATCATGATCACGGACGAGATGGAGGAGCTGCTCGCCAATTCCAACCGCGTTATGGTGATGGCCGACCAGCGCTGCGTGGCCAAGCTGGACGAAGAAGAACTGGCGCAGCCGGATGTGGAAAAGCGCATTGCGGATATGATTGGCAGCGCTTACAGAAAGGGGACGGAGAAGCGATGAAGCGCGTTTTGATCAATGGACCGGAGAAAATACTGATTGCGATCATTCTCCTGTACAGCATTTTTGTCACCATCGTCAACCCGTCCTTTTTGAGCCTGATGACGCTGTTTGACATCATCCGCTCCGCCTCCTGCACGATGGTCGTGGCGATGGGCTTGCTGGTCGTCATGCTCTCCGGCGGCATCGACGTTTCCTTCATGTCCGTGGCGCTCTTTGGCGGCTATGTCAGCACGCTGCTGATGATGCAGACGGGAATTAACAACATCGCCTTCCCCTTCATCGTTTCCACGCTGATTGGCATCGCCCTTGGCCTGTGCAACGCGCTGCTCGTCCATTGGCTGCGCCTGCCGGCCTTCATCATTACGCTGGGCACCCAGAACCTCTTCCACGGCATTATGACCACCTTCATCAGCGACAGCACCATCGGCTCCGGCATACTGCCCTCCAGCCTCGGCCGTTTCGGCTCAGCGGCGATCCTCCAATTTGAAACGGAGTCTGGGCTTATGAGCCTTACGGCTTCCTTTGTGCCCGTGGCGGCCGCGGTAGTGCTGACGTGGTTCATCATCAACAGAACCATGATCGGCCGTGGCGTGGTGGCCCTGGGCAATTCCGAAGAATCTGCCGTCCGCGCCGGCTTCAGCCCGCTGAAGATCCGCCTGTTCGTCTATGCCTATATCGGGGCGCTGGCGGGGATCATGGGCGTGATGTACATCGCGCAGGTGCGCGCCGCCTACCCGAACAAACTGGTTGGCGATGAACTGATGGTCATCGCGGGCGCGGTCATCGGCGGCACAAAGTCCACCGGCGGACAGGGCAAGGTTCTGGGCGTGCTCCTGGGCACGCTGGTGATCTACCTGCTCAACTCCACGCTGATTCTCCTGGGCCTGTCCTCCTCGTGGAACGATTTGTTCGTGGGCGCGCTGCTGGTGATCTCTGTGGCGATCACGTCGTATCAGACGCGGGTCAAGAACCGCAAGAACCTGATCTTTACCGAATAGGAGGGTGCAGATGAAACGCATTAAGAGGCTTATCGCCACAGATAAGAATTTGGCCATACTGTTCGCGGTTTTGCTGCTTGTGATGGTCGTCTTTGCCTTCGTATTCGGCGATTCGATGTACTCCGCGCGCAATCTGCGCTCCATGGCGTACCAAATCCCTGAGTTCGGCTTTCTGGCGCTGGGCATGATGTTTTCCTTCATGATTGGCGGCATCGACTTGTCCGTGATCGCCAACGCCAATACGACGGGCATTTTTGCCGCCATGATTCTCACAGGGAACTGGTTCCCTGGGCTGAGCGAAGGCACGGCGATTCTTTTGGCCGTCTGCGTGGCGATGGCCAGCGCCGTCGTCTTCGGCCTGTTCAACGGCTTCATGGTCGCAAAGCTTTCGGCCAATCCCCTGATCGCCACGTTGGGCACGATGACGCTCTATACGGGCATCGGCATGGCGCTCACCGGCGGACGCGGCATCACGGGTCTGCCAGAGGCCTTCACGGCCTTTGGCACGGCGGAGGTGTTCGGCGTGCCGCTGATCTTCCTGCTGTTCCTGGTGGTCGCTGTGGCGCTGGCGTTCTTCCTTGGCAAGACGGGCTTTGGCCGCAAGCTCTATCTTTTCGGCGGCAACCCGACCGCGGCGCGATTCTCCGCGATCAACAACGAGCGCTTTACCATCGGCGTGTTCCTCGTCATCGCCATCCTCAGCGGCATCTCCGGGCTGATCATCATCAGCCGCGTCAATTCCGCCAAGGTGGGCTATGGCGACACCTATCTTTTGCAGGCCATGCTCGTGTGTGTCATCGGCGGCATCCACCCCGATGGCGGCCGGGGCAAGGTGGCGGGTGTCGTGTGCGCGATCCTGCTGATGCAGGTTCTCTCCAGCGCCTTTACGATTCTGCGCCTTTCGCCATATGCCAAGAAGCTGATTTGGGGCACAATCCTCATCCTGGTCATGGGCTTGAACTACCTCTCCGACAAGCAGGTAAAAAAGCGCCGCATGCGCGCCATGCAGGCCAAGGCGCTCAACTGAAAGGAGCTTAAAGATGAATACGGAAACCCGCTATCAGGAACTGTACAGGATCGTTCTGGAAGAACATCGCAAGGTCTTTGAGGCGCAGGACGTCGGGCAGATCGAGGCGCTGATGGACGAGATCATTGCCGCCAACCGCATTTTTGTAATGGGCGTCGGCCGCGAGGGCATCGCCGCCCGCGCGTTCTCCATGCGCCTTATGCACTTGGGGAAAGAAGTGCATTGGATTTGGGACGACACGACGCCGGGCATGGGGGAGGGCGACCTCTTCATTGCCGTGAACGGTTCCGGCCAGATCGGCCACATCCACTACGTCGTCGAGCGCGCAAAACTCACGGGCGCGCGGATCGCCGTGATCACGGGCGCGCCGCGCCAGAAAACGCCGCAGCTCGCCGATTGCGTCCTCTTCGTGCCCGCCTATGTGTTCAACGGCACAGACGAGCGTTGCGTCCCCTCCATCCAGCCGATGGGCGCGCTGTTTGAGCAGCACTGTTTCCTCCTCTATGACATCATCATCGTCATGCTGGAGGAGAAAATGCAGCTGGATCATGCAAAAATGGAAGCGCGCCATAGGAATATCGAGTAAGCCAGCTTGAAAGCCGGCCGCAAGTTGGCGAACGCCGCGCGCCCAGCGCTTGCTCCAATTGTCAACGAAGCCCATGCGCCCTCTGGAACGGGCCGCATGGGCTTTGGTACTTCCGCCAGAGATTCATGTGAGGAATACTTGAAGAACCATATTGTCAAATATCAAATGGATGCTTATTCGATAAAAAACGAAAGTATACGCAGCCTGTTAAGGAAGCTCCGTCGCGCCTTCGCCATGGGGCTTCTTCGACAAACAAGCCAGCGCCATTTAGACGACAGTTTCAGACCGCTGACAAAGGACAGTCAAATAATTTTGGAAAGAGGGGAAAACCCAAAAGGAGAAGAGTGAGGACGCGACGAATATATAAGCATAGCGGAGGAAATCTTCAACGAGATCCTGAGGCAATGCGTGGAAAAGGGACTGGTGGGCGGAGCGATTCTGTATACGGATTCGACGCACATCAAGGCCAAGGCAAACAAGAACAAAAAGAAGCTGGTAGAGATTGCGGTCACGCCGAAGGCATATCTTGCCGAACTGGACGCGCAGGTGGACCAGGAGCGGGAAGAACTGGGGAAGAAACCGTTTGAGCGGGAAGACGGTGAGCACAGGGGCGGCGGAAGCGCGAAGCGGATGCAGAGCACGAC
>DVFZ01000061.1 GCA_018712945.1 Candidatus Pullichristensenella stercorigallinarum
GGAAGGCACATGCTGCACCCGGAGCTTCCGGCGGAAGTGGCGCGCAGGCGCACGTTCGCCATCATCTCCCACCCGGACGCGGGCAAGACCACGCTGACGGAAAAACTGCTGCTCTACGGCGGAGCCATCCGGCAGGCCGGTTCGGTCAAGGCGCGCAAGGCCGCGCGCCACGCCACTTCGGACTGGATGGAGATTGAAAAACAGCGCGGCATCTCGGTCACATCGTCCGCGATGCAGTTTGATTTCGACGGCTTCCGCATCAACATACTGGATACCCCGGGCCATCAGGACTTTTCCGAAGACACCTACCGCACCCTCGTAGCCGCGGACAGCGCCGTGATGCTCATCGACAATGCCAAGGGCGTGGAGGAGCAGACTATCAAGCTGTTCAAAGTGTGCCGCATGCGCTCGATTCCCATCTTCACCTTTGTCAACAAGCTGGACCGCGCCGGGCGCGACCCGTTTGAGTTGATGGAGGAACTGGAAAACGTATTGGGCATCCGCTCCTGCCCGGTAAACTGGCCCATTGGCATCCACGGCGATTTTCAGGGCGTGTACCACCGCGACACGCGCGTGGTGGAGCTGTACCGCGGCGGCGACCACGGCCAGAAGCAGGTGGAAGTGGAAACCATTCCCCTGGACGACCCCCGCCTGCCGCAGGCCATTGGCCAGAGCTATTACGACAAGCTGTTGGAGGATGTGGAGCTTCTGGACGTGGCGGGCGACCCGTTCGATTTGGACATGATTCTGGAAGGCAAGCTGACGCCGATGTTCTTCGGCTCGGCCAGCAACAATTTCGGCGTGGAGCCGTTTTTGAAGCGCTTCCTTTCCTACACCAAGTCGCCCACGCCGCGCGTTGCCGACCAGGGCCCCATTGACCCCGCGGACGAGAAATTCACCGGCTTTATCTTCAAAATTCAGGCCAACATGAACCCCGCCCACCGCGACCGGCTGGCGTTCATGCGCGTGTGCTCGGGCGTGTTTGAAAAGGGCATGACCGTGTGGCATTCCTCCACGGGGGAAAAGGTCAAGCTCTCCCAACCGCAGCAATTCATGGCGCAGGAGCATGAGACGGTGGAAAAGGCCTATCCCGGCGACATCATCGGCCTGTTCGACCCCGGCATCTTCCGCTTGGGCGATACGCTGTGCACGGGCGCGCCGGTGCGCTATCAGGGCATCCCGCTGTTCGCGCCGGAGTTTTTCTGCCGCGTCAGCCCCGAGGATTCCATGAAGCGCAAGCAGTTTTTGAAGGGCGTTTCCCAGCTTTCGCAGGAGGGCGCGATTCAAACCTTCAAGCGCCCCAACATCGGCCGCGAGGAAATGATCGCCGGCGTGGTGGGCGTGTTGCAGATGGACGTGCTCGAATACCGCTTAAAGAGCGAATACGGCGTGGTGATTCTGCGCGAAAACCTGCCCTTCCGCTTTGTGCGCTGGATTGTCAAAACGCCCAAGCCGCCGGACAAGCTGCGCCTGACCTCCACCACCGTGCCGGCCATCGACCGCGCCGGGCGCGACGTACTGATGTTTGAAAACGAATGGTCGATTCGTCTGGCCTGCGAAAACAACGAGGGCCTTGTGCTCGCCGAAACCGCCGACCGCATGACCGCCGACGACCTTGTCTGACAAAGGAGCCTTATTTGTGAAAATTGTGAGAGACGACATTCGCAACATCGCCATCATCGCCCACGTAGACCACGGCAAGACCACGCTGGTGGACGAAATGCTCAAGCAGGGCGGCGTGTTCCGCAAAAACCAGCAGGTGGCCGACCGCGTAATGGATTCCAACGACCTGGAGCGCGAGCGCGGCATCACCATCCTGTCCAAAAACACCGCCGTACACTATGAAGGCGTAAAAATTAACATTGTCGATACCCCAGGCCACGCCGATTTCTCCGGCGAGGTAGAGCGCGTTTTGAAAATGGTCAGCGGCGTGCTTTTGCTGGTGGACTCCTTCGAAGGGCCTATGCCGCAGACGCGCTTTGTGCTTAAAAAGGCGTTGGAGCTGGACTTGAAGGTCATCATCGTGGTCAACAAGACCGACCGCCCCGACGCGCGCTGCGCCGAGGTGGTGGACGAAACGTTGGAGCTGCTTTTGGAGTTGGACGCCTCGGACGAACAGCTTGACAGCCCCATCATCTTCGCCTCGGGCCGCGACGGCACCGCCACCACCGACTGGCAGGTTCCCGGGCAGGATTTGCGCCCGCTGTTTGAGGCCATCCTCAACCACATCCCCGCCCCGGAGGGCGACCCGGACGCGCCGTTGCAGCTGCTGATCTCCACCATCGACTACAACGACTACGTGGGCCGCATCGGCGTGGGCCGCATCGAGCGCGGCTCCATCCACGCCGGGCAGATGGCCATCCGCTGCGCCTATGGCTCCAGCTTTACCTCGCCCGCGGCGCGGCTGGGCGGTCTGTATGAGTTCGACGGCCTTAAGCGCGTGAGCTGCGAAAGCGCGCGCGTGGGCGATATCGTGGCCGTGTCCGGCTTTGATGAGCTGTTCATCGGCGACACCATTTGCGACCCGGCCATGGCCGATCCTCTGCCATTTGTAAAGATCGACGAGCCGACTGTGTCCATGACCTTCTGCGTCAACGACAGCCCCTTCGCCGGCACCGAAGGGCAGTACGTGACCTCGCGCCACCTGCGCGCGCGTCTGATGAAGGAGATGCAGACCGACGTTTCCCTGCGCGTGGAGGACACCGAAACCACCGACGCCTTCCGCGTGTCCGGCCGCGGCGAACTGCACCTCTCTATCCTCATCGAGACGATGCGGCGGCAGGGCTACGAGTTCCAGGTCACCAAGCCGGTGGTGCTTTACAAGGACATCGACGGCGAAAAGTGCGAACCCATCGAGCGCGTGGTGTGCGACGTACCCACGGAGTATTCCGGCGTAGTCATCGAAAAGCTGGGCCGCCGGCGCGGCACGCTTTTGACCATGCATGGGCAGGACCGCATGCGGCTGGAATTCCTCATCCCCTCGCGCGGGCTGTTTGGCTACCGCAGCGAATTCCTCACCGATACCCACGGTGAAGGCGTAATGAGCGCCGTGTTTGAAACCTACGAACCCGTCAAGGGCGACATCCCCACGCGACTCTCCGGCTCCCTGGTCGCCTTTGAGGCGGGCGAAGCCACCAGCTACGCCCTGTTCTACGCGCAGGATCGCGGCGAGCTGTTCATCGAACCGGGCACGAAGGTGTATTCGGGCATGATTGTGGGTCGCAACTCCCGTCCGGGCGATATCGACGTGAACGTCTGCAAGAAAAAGCACATGACCAACAGCCGCAACTCCGCCGCCGCTGAGGAAGCGCTGAAGATTACCGGCGTGCGCATTCCCACGTTGGAGGAGGCGCTGGAATTTATCGACGACGACGAGCTGGTGGAGATCACCCCCAAGTCCATCCGCATGCGCAAGCGCGTGCTCAACGCGGAAATGCGCAAGAAGCTGGAAAGCCGCAAAAAGCAGGGCTGACCCTCCCCCGCCTGACCATCGCCCCCGCGCGGGGCGATTCAGCTTGTCAAAAAAGTATTTTTGACAAGCTTGCGGACGGGGAAGCAAGCTCCCCCGCCGCGGCCACCCTCTCCAAATTTCGCTCGCGCCGCTACGCGACACAAGCGAAATTTGCAAGGAAGCGATTTTTGCTCTGGGAAATGGAATTTCCCGACGCAAAAATCGCCCCGTCCCCGCCGCACATGTCGCCGGGGACGATTGAAAACGCGAAAGGGCCCCGCCCTCTCGCGCTCTCTCTGGGGTTTTGACGGCATTTCTCGCCCCCGCGCGGGGCGATTTTTGAAAGGAACGCCATGCGCATATGCTCGCTTGAATTGACCAATTACCGCAACTACGCGCGCGCGGAGCTTCGGCCCTGCGCGGGCGTTACGGTGCTGGCGGGCGACAACGCGCAGGGCAAGACCAATTTGCTGGAAGCGGTGTATCTGTGCTGCACAGGCCGTTCGCACCGCACGCGGCAGGACCGGGAACTGATTCGCTGGGGCGAGGATTTCTGCCGTGTGGCCGTGGAAGCCGAGCGGCGCGACGGCACGCATACGGTGGAAATCGCCATTCCCAGTGCCGGGCGGCGCAAAATCCGCGTCAACGGCTCGGAAATTTCCCGTTCCGGGGAGCTGATGGGGCATGTGACCGGCGTTCTGTTCTCGCCGGAGGATTTGCGCCTGGTCAAGGACGGCCCCGCCGAACGGCGGCGGTTTATCGACATTGCCGTTTCGCAGATCCGCCCTTCCTACTATTACGCCTTACAGCGCTACGCGCGCGCACTCAAGCAGCGCAACGAGCTTTTGCGCACAGGCAACCTGGAAACGCTGGAAAGCTGGGATGAGCAGCTCGCCCGCGCCGGATCGGAAATCATGGCCGCGCGCGCGGAGTACATCCAGCGCCTGAGCGCGGCGGCGGCGCGCACGCACGCGGATATCGCCTGCGAGCGGGAAGCCCTTTCCATCGCCTACGCGCCCAATGTGGAGGACGGCGACATCCTCGCGGCGCTGCGCAAGGCTCGTGAGGTGGACGTGCGGCGCATGACCACCAGCGCAGGCGTACACCGCGACGACGTGCGCTTCTGCGTGGACGGCCGTGAGCTGCGCCTGTTCGGTTCGCAGGGGCAGCAGCGCACGGCGGCGCTGTCGGTGCGTCTGGCGGAGCTGGACGTCATCCGCGCGGAGAGCGGTGAAGCGCCGGTATTGTTGCTGGACGACGTAATGAGCGAGCTGGACCCCGAGCGCCGCCGCCGCCTGCTTTCGCACCTGGACGGCGTGCAGGCCATTGTCACCTGCACGGATATTGCTGATATTGCCGGGGCGCGGGCGGGGCTGGTATTGCGCGTGGAAGGCGCGCGGCTTTCGCAGGCGTAGGGTGCATTAATTATTGATAAAGAACCGCTCCGGGAGCGCCAGTTTCCCGGGGCGTCGTTCTATATATTATGCAGAAACATACAAACCCTTGACGGCCTGTTTTCATTCCCGGCTACGCAAAATGGCTTTGAAGGCACAGGGATTCTTCACAAATGATATTGAGAAGAAATCCGGCTTGTGTTATACTGTTGCTTGGTTATCTATACCCGACAGGGGGTTACGTATAATGACAGACGCACAGCAACGTGCGGCGGCAAAGGAGTTTGCGGCCTATTGGAAGGGCAAGGGCTATGAAAAAGGCGAAAGTCAGCCTTTTTGGCTTTCCCTGCTTCGCGATGTATATGGAATCGAACATCCCGAACAGTTTATAACGTTTGAAGAACAGGTGCATTTGGATCATACCAGTTTTATTGATGGCACGATACCGTCTACAAAAGTGCTGGTTGAACAGAAGGGCTTGGGAAAAGATTTGAACAAGCCCATCAAGCAGTCGGACGGCACTTTGTTGACGCCATTTCAGCAGGCAAAAAGATATATCACCGAATTGCCGCTGTCGCAACACCCGCGCTGGGTCGTCACCTGCAATTTTGCAGAATTTTATGTATATGATATGGAGCGCCCCAGCGGCGAACCGGAAAAAATACTGCTTGAAAATCTGGAGAAAGAATACTACCGCCTGCAATTTCTCGTCGATACGGGCAGCGAACATTTGAAGCGCGAAATGGAAGTTTCCATTGCGGCTGGCGAAATTGTCGGCCTGCTCTACGACGCTTTTGCAAAACAATATGCGAACCCTGAAAGTGAACGGGCCATGCAGAGCCTAAATGTTTTGTGCGTTCGCCTGGTTTTCTGTCTGTACGCGGAGGACGCCGGTATATTTGGCCGTCACGGAATGTTTCATGACTATCTTGCTGCATTCAATACCCGGGAGATGCGCCGGGCCATTGTCGATCTGTTCCGCATTCTGGATACGCCTCCGGAAAAACGCGACCCTTACCTGAAGGACGATAACCCCACCTTGGCGGCATTCCCCTATGTCAACGGCGGCTTGTTTGCCAATGAGGATATTGAAATTCCCCCGTTTACGGACGAAATCAGGGATTTGATCCTTGTAAAGGCCAGCGAGAATTTCAACTGGGCGGAAATCAGCCCGACGATTTTCGGCGCTGTATTTGAAAGCACATTGAATCCAGAAACGCGCCGTTCCGGCGGGATGCACTATACTTCCATCGAGAACATCCACAAGGTCATAGACCCTCTCTTCCTCAGCGATTTGAACGCGGAATTGACCGCGATAAAAGAAATCGCCGTCATTCGGACGCGGGACAGAAAGCTGCGGGATTTCCAAAGAAAACTGGCGTCGCTTCTGTTTTTGGATCCCGCCTGCGGAAGCGGCAATTTTCTTACGGAAACATATTTGTCGCTTCGCCGCATGGAAAATGAGGTTCTGAGCCTGCTGTCCAAAGGCCAAATTTCGTTTGGCGACGCCAATTACAGCCCGATACAGGTTTCCATCAGCCAGTTTTACGGAATAGAAATCAATGATTTCGCCGTAACCGTGGCCAGGACGGCATTATGGATCGCGGAAAGCCAGATGATGAAGGAAACGGAAAGCATTGTTTTAATGCACCTTGACTTTTTGCCGTTGAAAACAAACGCCTGTATTGTGGAAGGGAACGCCCTGCGGATGGACTGGGAAAGCATCGTGCCGAAGCACAGGCTGTCTTATATTATGGGGAATCCGCCGTTTCACGGTTTTACTTATATGACAGCGGAACAGAAAAAGGATATGCACGCATTGTTTCCTGGGGTCAAAAATCTTGACTTTGTGTGCGGATGGTATAAAAAAGCTTCGGATTATATCAGCGGAACAAAAATAGAGGTGTCTTTTGTGTCGACAAATTCCATCGTGCAGGGAGAAACCGTTGCGCGTTTTTGGGATTTCATGCAAGGCGATATTATTAACTATGCGTATAAAACTTTCGTGTGGGATAGCGAAGCAAGCGCAAAGGCTCATGTGCATTGTGTAATTATTGGATTTGCAAAATTTGCCCGTCAAAAGAAGTATTTGTATGACAACGGCAAAGTTACAGTCGCAAAGAACATCAACTATTATCTGTTTGATGGCGACAATATTCTTGTCAGAAGCAGGAGCACACCTATTTGTGATGTTCCCAAAATGATTTATGGCAACAAGCCTGCAGATGGTGGAAATTTGATTATTGAGGACGATGCGTTGGAGGATTTTCTTGCAAAAGACCCAAATGCGAAAAAATTCATTCGCCCTCTGGTGGGCGCGTCTGAATATATTAAAGGCAACAAACGTTGGTGTCTTTGGCTTGTAGGAGCTTCGCCTGAAGAATTAAAAAAGTGCCCACTGATCATGGAACGGGTCAAGAAATGTAAAGAAGTGAGAGAAAACAGCATTGCCGCCGGAATCCGGAAATTTGCCTCGACTCCTACTTTGTTTGCACAGCGAACACAGCCCACAGACAAAGATTTTATAATAGTTCCTCGCGTATCATCTCAAGCAAGACGATATGTTCCGATGGGATTTATCAAAGCAGGAACTATTGTAACAGACAGGGTACAAATCATTCCTGATGCTTCATTGTATGATTTTGGTATCATCATTTCAAATGTACATATGGCATGGATGCGTACTACCTGTATGAGATTGAAGAGCGATTACAGCTATTCAAAAGATATTGTCTATAATAACTTTCCGTGGCCTATACCCACGGATGAGCAAAAAACCAGAATTGAACAAACGGCACGTGAGATTTTGACTGCCCGTGCCCTCTATCCTAATAGCAACCTCGCAGTGCTCTATGATGATGTATTGATGCCTCCCGAACTGCGCAAAGCCCACCAAGATAACGACCGCGCTGTCATGCGGGCATATGGCTTTGATATCAAAACCACGACGGAAAGCTCCTGCGTTGCTGAATTGATGAAGCTGTATCAATCCATGACAAACGCAAAGTAACCATCGGCGGCAGGCGCGATGTACGCCTGCCGCCAGAGTTTTGCTCAATAGACCACTACAATTGTGCCCTCATCGCAGTTTTCATAAATCCACTTCGCGTCCTCCACTTGCAGGCGCACGCAACCATGGGAAGCCTTGCTGCCCAGGGCATACACCGAACCATAGCGCAGCGTGCTGGTATCCGGCGCGTCATAAAGCACGGAATGGAACCAGATATCGCCGGTGATGCGGAAGGAATACTGCGCCCAGCACTCAAACTTCTGGAAGTATTGCCAGCGGTTGAGCGGCTCCGTCGTGGTGGTATAGATGCCCGGAGGCGTGCTATTGCCCAAACCTGTGGAGCAGATAAACGTCCGATCCAGCTCGTATTCGCCAAAGGTATTGAGACCGTAGACATAGACGCGCTGATCATCAATGCTTACCTTGAGCTTATATTTGGTATTTTTGCCCATGGCATTTGCGGAAAAGAGCGCGCGCTGCGTCTCCTCATCGGCCACGCCCGTTTCCTCCAGGCGGTTGTTGGCCTGGAATTCGCGGATGGCCGCCTCAGTCTTGGAACCGACCTCGCCGTCAATAATTGATTCGGAGATATAGTACAGCGTATAAAGCCGGCGCTGCACGCGCAGGATCTCCGCCTCGGAAGCGCCGGAGGTCACATCCTCGCGGTACACAAAGAAATCCTCGTCGGCCAGCAAATCCTGCGCCGCCGCCGTCACGCCGTCGTACATGGCAAAGTGCTCGGCGTAGGGGCTACCGTTTTCGCTGAGGTAGTTGTAAAAACGTTCCAACGCTTCTTCCGTATCCGAGCCGTATTTGCCGTCCGGCTCCGCCGCCAGCATACCGTATTGCGCCAGCGCCGCCTGCACGGCCTCTACCGCCGCGCCCGTATCGCCCGCGTAGATATCGTGCGCCACAAAGCGCTCGGACGCAGGCGCGGACGTGGAAAACAGCGCGTCAATGGTCTGCTTGTCCACCGTGCCGGTGACATTGAGGCCCGCGGCGCTCTGAAACGCCCGCACCACATCCTCGGTATAATCGTCAAATGCGCTGTCAGGCGTATCATCCAGATAGCCAAGGGCACGCAGGCGGCGCTCTACGCGGCGCACCTCGGAATCTTCAACGCCAAGACTCAAATCCTTCAGGTATGTAGAACGCGCCTCGTCAAAGAGATATTCTTGCGTCACCGGCGTCGCCTCGCCCGTGGAGGCGACGCGCGACACGCCCTGAGCAATGAGATGCTCTTGAAAGGCTGCTACCGCGTTTTCAGTATTTTTGCCATACTTTCCATCGGCATCATCATCCAGAAAGCCGAGCAAGATGAGCCTTTCTTGCAAAAGCTGGACAGCCTCGCCCTCGTCGTCGCGTTCAAGCCCTTCTCGAAGCTGCCGCGCCTGCGTAGAGTAGATGGCTTCCAATGTCGCCTCATCCACAATGCCTGTGCTTGTAAGGCCGTTTAATTCCTGAAATAAGCTGACAGCAGTGGTGGTCTGCCGGCCGTAAATGCCGTCTACAGAACCGGTCAAATAGCCAAGATCGGCAAGACGCTGTTGAAAGCGCTCCACCTCGTCTCCCCTAGCCCCTTCCGCGTATTCCTCCGCAATGCCAGGGATACAAACCAGCGCCAGAAGAAGCGCCAGAAAAAGCGACATTGCTCGCCGCAAATTGATCACCTCATATCATGCTGGCGCTTATTATACAGAAAAAATATGGCGGTGCTATTGCTTTTGTGTATCACTTTGGACAATACTTCGTTGGATTCCATGGCGTTTCCACGCATAGAAAAGCGGCCGCCTTTCGACGGCCGTCTTTTGTGGGAAAACCGGGTCAGTCCTTCGCGTCGAACACTGCCGACACATCCCGGAGACGCTCAATGATCGGCAAATGCTGTGGACAATGGCTCTCACACTGGCCGCAGGCAATGCAGTCCCCAGCCCGGCCGTGGCCTTGCGCCACCAGGTTGTTGTAATACACCGTATGCGAGGGCATGAGGCGGAAGCGGCTCTGGTCGTTGAACAGCGCGAAGTCCTTGGGAATGGGGATATGCTTCGGGCAGCCGTCCACGCAGTAGGCGCAACCGGTGCAGGCGATGGCGATGGAATCGTTCATGATCTTCGCCACGCGCCCGACGGCCTCCTGTTCGGCAGCGGAAAGGGGCTGGAAATCCGCCATAAAGCCCGTGTTTTCCTCGAGTTGTTCGGGGTTACTCATGCCGCTGAGTACCATCATCACGCCCTCCAGCGAGGCGGCGTAGCGCACCGCCCAGGAGGCGGGGCTGTGGCCGCTTGCGCACGCTTCAAAGATGGCCTCTGCCGCCTCGGGCACGCGCGCCAGCGAGCCGCCCTTGACCGGCTCCATGACGATGACCGGCTTGCCGTGGGCGCGCGCCACCTCGTAGCAGCGGCGGGACTGGATGGTGGCGTTTTCCCAGTCCGCATAGTTGATTTGCAACTGCACAAACTCCATATCCGGATATTCGGTGAGTATGCGCTCCAGCAGCTCGGGCGTATCGTGGAAGGAAAAGCCCACATGCCGGGCGCGGCCCTCGCGCTTCATTTTCATGAGGAACTCAAAACCGCCCCAGCGGGCGCTTTCGGCAAAGGTCTTTGCGCCCAGGTTGTGCAGAAGGTAATAGTCGAAATACTCCACGCCACACTTTTCGAGCTGCTCGGCAAAAATGCGCGGGTAATCCTCCGGCCCCTTGACCAGGAACGCGGGCATCTTGTCTGCCAGCAAAAACGAATCGCGGGGGTGGCGCTCCACCAGGGCGCGCCGGGCTGTAATCTCGCTCATGCCCTGATGATAGGCGTAGGCGGTGTCAAAATAGGTAAAGCCCCGCTCCAGAAAGCGGTCTACCATGGATTTTACCGTTTCCAGGTCGATACTCTTGGGATCGTCCGCATCAAGAAGCGGCAGGCGCATCAGGCCAAAGCCGAGTTTTTTCATGGGAAACCCTCCTGTCCTTTACAAATCGCTTATGGCTTCAGTGTACAAAACACCGGGGCCGCTGTCAAGTTAACAGGATATAACAGCGGGCGTTTTTATATAACCCGATATCCTGCCCGCTTCAACGCCTCCAGTGCCTGGGGATAATCGTCCGCTTTGGTGAGAATGTAGTCCGTGTTATATGTAGATACGGCGAAAATGCCGACGCCGCTTTGCGCCAACACCGCCGAGAGCTTGGCCAGCACGCCTACGAGGGAAAAATCCAGCATGCCTTCAATGCGAAAGCCGCGCCAGCCGTCGCTTCGCACCAGGGCGGAGGGCGGCACGTCCGCCTCTCCGCACACCAGCGAAATCTCCTCGTCCGTCCGGGCCATGAACCAACAGCCGTTCAGTTCCTTCAAGCCGGAAAAGTCCGCCAGTTTGCAGATGGAAAAGCGTTGCGCAAGCGCCTTGATCTCCATATTTCTTTCTCCTTTAAAACCACTTCGGCGCGTCCCCGGCAAAGTGCGGCGCATCCCCACCGGCATAGGGATCATAGCGGTTCAGGTTGCAGCCGAACTCCTGCAAAAAGCAGATTTGCCCCATCTCGCTCCAGCGCACGAGGGTCATGCCGTCGAATTCCTCCATACGGCCGTCATCCATGGCGTTGCGGAAATACCATTGGGCCACGGTCTGGTCTTCTTTATGGAAAAAGCCGCGAATGTCCCAGGCCAGAACGCTGCCGCGCGTGTTCCACTCCGCAAACCAGTGGCGGATCTTCTCAACGCCCCGATACTCCGGCCCCCAACTTTCGATGTATACCGCGTCCTGGGAAAACAACTCTTCAATGCCCGTATCCTTTTTTTGCAGCCACATGTCAAACCAACGGCGGATGCTTTCTTCACGCCTGTCCATGCCTTTCCTCCATGGAAAAGCCGCATGACCAAAGCCATGCGGCAAATTTTTGTCCGTCAGAAGTTTTCCGGGTAGAGCTCGATCTCCGCTTCAGACAACCACTGTTCGACCGTTGCATTGTAGTATTCCGAACGGAGGCTTTCCTCCACATTCGCGCGCATGGTCTCATCGGTAAGGAAGGTTTCATAATCCACCGCCCCGGGCGTGACGTCGCCCTCATAGCGCAGGATATACACGCCTTCAGCGCACTCGATGGGTTCGGAAATATCGCCCGGCTCGTTCAGGGCCATGGCCGCGGCCACGAAATCCGGGTCGAGCTGCTGGCTGCCGACGCTGACGTAATAGCCGTCCTCTCTCCCCGCGCCGGAAGCCATGTAGGGATCGGCGCCGTATTCGTCGATGAGCAGGTTAAAATCGTCGCCCGCCGCAATGCGGCCCTGTACCTCAGCCACAATGTCGTCCAGCGAGCGGTAAATCGTTTCGATTTCCGCCAGGGCGGCGCTGATGGTCGCCTGATCGCCCGTTTCCTCAATCTGGGCGTTCAGCTCCGCCATGCGCGCTGCGTTTTCATCGCTGAAGGCGATCAGCACGCGCTTGACGCGGCGGTAGCCCTCCGGGTTCCAGAAAACGGTTTCGCCATTGAGACGGTCGGTCTCGTAGCTCTGCGGGTCGGCGGTATAGGTAAGTTCAGCGGTGGCGCAGGCCTCGTCATAGTAGGCGCGCAACTGCTCGTCAGTAACGGCAAAGTCCGCCGTCACGGCCTCGTAGAGCCGGTCGCGCCAACCCTGCGAAGTCAGGCTTTCCATCAGGCTTTCCAGCGTGGTGCCTTCCCCGGCAAGGAATTCCTCCACTGCCGCGCGGTTCTCCTCGTCGCTGAGGGCGGGATCAGCTTGAAATGCCAGATAGTACTCGATCATTTCATTGAGGCTTTCCTCCGCACGCTGGCGAATTTCCGCTTCTTCCTCAGCGCTGGGTTCGTACACGCCCATCTCCTGCGCCTTGAGGACGAGAATCGCGTCTTCGGTGAGGTTGTTGAGCACCTCATTTTTGATGACGTCCTCGTAATCGTCTGGATTCATACCCAGTTGCTCGTAATAGTAAGCCAGGTAGTCGTATTCAGCCTTTGCCTCGCTGACGGTGATCACGCCGCCGTTGAAACGCGCGGCGAGCAGGCGGGCGCTCTCCTCCTGCGACAGAAGTTCGCGCAGCTCGGCATTTTCCGCCTCCAGCTCGGCAATGCGCGCCTCCAGCTCGGCAACCTGGCCGCTTTCCCCCAGCGCCGGGACCGTCAGCAATATAAGCGCCATTCCCAGCGCAATAATTCTTTTCAGCATCGCGTATCCTCCCGTTGGCTGTTTGCATTGATTATAGCACATCTTGCCGCGCTGTGCGCCTTTGCCATCAAAACGCCCAGTTTTTTCTGCAAATGGCGCACTGGAATGGAATTTACGGGGTGTTTTGGTTGGGTTTGGGCAGTTCCTTGAATCCCTCGCCCAGCGCCTCGTGGACATTGTGGGCAATGACAAAGGCGCGCGGGTCTACGGAAAAGACGATCGTGCGCAGCCGCACAGCCTCCATGCGGCTGACTACACACAGGAGCATCGTGCGCCCCTCGCCGCTGTACATGCCCTTTGCGTCCAGAGCGGTCACGCCGCGGTCGAGTTCCTGCATGATGCGCGCGGCAATCTCGTCGCCATGGGTGGTAATGATAAAGTGCGAACGCGCCAGGCCCGGGCCTTCCAACACCTGGTCCATGACCACATTCATCACAAACGCGCTGATGAGGGCGTACATCGCCGCCGAAGCGTCAAATACAAACCCCGAGACAACCACCACTGTGGCATCCACCGTAAAAAGGCAGACGCTGACCTTCAGCGCCGGAAAGCGCCGGTGCAAAAGCGCGGCCAGCATATCCGAGCCGCCGGTGGTAGCATGGCCGCGCAGCACCAGTCCAAATCCCGCGCCGCACAGCACACCGCCGAAAATGGCCGCGAGCAGTATATCGTCGGTCATCGCCGGCACCGGCAGGTAGTCCAACAGCAGGGAAAGGCCGACCGAACCAGCCAGCGAACGCAATCCAAACCCCAGCCCCATCGAGCGCAGAGACAGCAAAAACAAAGGCACATTGAGGATCAGGTTCACCATACCCACGCCCACCGCCGGGGCAAGGTGATTGACGATCTGGCCGATGCCCGTAAAGCCGCCGGGCGCCACATTGTTGGGAATCAGGTATAGACGGTACCCCAGCGTTGCCAGCAAAAGCCCAGCGATGATCAGCAGGACATTGAGCGCCTCCGCGCGTATATCGCGCCGCATAAAACTCCTCCTTCTCCTGTATGCAGTATAGCCATTTTTGCGCGCAAACCGCTTTTCGTCAAGCGGCATAAGATAAAAATGACCGGTAAAACGGCCTTTGATCTCTGCGACACGCGCGCGTGTCGGGAAAGGATGTTCCCTTATGCATAACAGACCGCCCCTTTACCCGGGCGCCTGCGCACCGGATGAACCGATGGTACGTATGCCCCTGTTCTCCCAGAAGCCCTGCGGGTGCAGGCCACCCAAGCCCTGCGAACCGCCGCGCCCGCCCCGTCCCTGCGGGTGCGGCCCGGCCTGCCCGCCGCCCTGTCCGCCCTCCTGCGCGCCGCACGGCGTGCCCGCCGCGCCGCCCGTGTGCGTGGTCAACCCATTCAACCCCTGCGAACGGGCTACGGTGCAGCTTTCCATTGACGAATGCGGCAACCTGATCGTCTGCCTGAAGCGTTAGCCATGGCCAGGAATCCCCTCTGAGGAACGGCGCGGAACCGGCATGCAAAACAACAGGGCAAGGCGCAAACCCGTTGCCTCAAACCAAGGCGCTTTTCTGAAGGAAAACCAGCTGCGAACGCGGCCGCTTTGCGCCAGGCCAACGCATTGACAAAAGACGCCGCGTTGCCCCAAGCGAACCAGTCGTTGGCGGGAATTTCCGAAACCGCGCCAAGCCAAGGAAGCCCGGCGGCGGGAGTTTTTCTTCCGCCGCCATTTCCCGAGGTGTTTGCCAAAAAATACCATGACGCATAAAACGCCCCTCCGCGAAGCATACTGACAATGCAAACGCCCGGAAAAGTTTCCGGGCCGTCCGCGCCGGCGAACTCTTTGCGAAGGGGTGTTTTTTCAATGTCGATGATGGAATGCGCCATGTGCCACCGCGTCGCGGATGCGCGCTCTCTGCGCGGCTGCCCGGTGTGCGGGGCTATGCTGTGCGACGACTGCGCGGAGCGCGAACAGGGCCTGTGCCCCGACTGCGCCGCCGCCGGCCGCAACGAATGACCGCCATCCCGCGCATCTGTGCCATCCGGCCTTAACCGGGAGGCGCGGACGCTTCACGGGCGCGCGGCGACAAATCCATAAACCAGGTATACTCGCCCTTCCAGCCGAGTTTCACCGTGCCCAGCGCACCATTGCGCTGCTTGGCCACGATGATCTCGGCGATATTTTTTTCAGCGGTTTCCGGCTCGTAGTAGTCCTCGCGGTGAATAAACATCACCACGTCCGCGTCCTGCTCGATGGCGCCGGATTCGCGGATGTCGGAAAGCATCGGCCGGTGGTTGGCGCGGCCCGTGGGCGCGCGGGAGAGCTGGGAAAGCGCAATGACCGGCACGCCCAGTTCCGTGGCCAGGCCCTTGAGCGAGCGGGAAATGGCCGAAACCTCCTCCTGACGGCTTCCAAAGCGGCCGGAGGCGGTCATGAGCTGTATATAGTCGATCATAATCAGATCCAGCCCCTGTTCAAGCTGGAGCCTGCGCGCCTTGGAACGTACCTCGGCCACGGTTACGCCCGAAGATGCGTCCACAAACATGCCGCTGGGGCCAATGCCAATCATCGCCTCGGAGAGCTTGCCCCATTCGTCGTCGGAAATCTGGCCGCGGCGCACGCGCTGCATATCCACCTTCGCCTCGGTGCAAAGCATGCGCATGGCGAGCTGCTCGGCGGGCATTTCCAGCGAGAACACCGCCGTCTTTTTCCCGGCGCGGATAGCCGCGTTTTCGACGATGTTCATGCCGAAGCTGGTCTTGCCCATGGAAGGCCGCGCGGCGATGAGCACCAGCTCGCCCCCGTGCAGGCCGGTGAGCAGGTCGTCCAGCTCCGTATAGCCGGTGGGCACGCCTTCAATGCGGCCGTGGTTTTTCACCAGCTCTTCAATCTTTTCAAAGGTGGCAAGCAGCACCGGCTGGATGGGCTGGAGCTGCTCGCCGCCCTTGCGCATGGTGATATCGTAAATGGCGCGCTCTGCTTCTTCGAGGATCTCGCGCGTTTCACGCTCGCCGTCATAGCTGGCGTTGAGGATGCTCTCGGCAGCGCGGATGAGCTTGCGCAGGGTGGATTTTTCATCCACAATGCGTATGTAGGCGCGCACATTCGACGCCGACGGCACCGCGCGCGCCAGTTCAATCAGGTATTGCGCGCCGCCCACCGCCTCCAGCTTGCCCCGGCGGGCAAGCTCGGCATCCAGCGTCACCAAGTCGATGGCGCGGCCGGATTCCGACAGCGTGCGCATGGCGGAAAAGACCTCGCGGTTGGCAGGGTCGTAAAAATCGTCGTCTGTCAGCGATTCCATGGCCAACAGCGCCGCTTCATTAGAGCGCAGCATCGCCCCCAACACCGACCGTTCGGATTCGGGATGGTTGGGCACGGTGCGCGCCTCATGGGTAAACTGCTCCATGCTACTTGCTCTCAACCGTCACATTGACCAGCATGCGCGCGCTCACTCCGGCAGTCAGGCGCACGGTGCACAGCACCTGCCCGGCGGTCTTGACCGGCTCCTCCAGCTCGATGCGGCGCTTGTCAACCTCCACGCCATGCTGGGCCTTGAGCGCCTGGGCAATCTGCTCGTTGGTGATCGCGCCGTAGAGCTTGCCGCCCTCGCCGCCGCGCGCTGTGAGCTTGATGACCTTGCCCTTGAGGGCGCGCGCGGTTTCCTCGGCCTCGGCCAAACGCACGGCTTCGCGGTGTTTCTCCGCCTTGCGCGCGCTTTCTACGGCGTTTAGCGCCTCAGCCGTGGCCTCGCGCGCCAGCTTGCGCGGCAGGAGAAAATTGCGCGCGTAGCCGTCGGACACTTCCACAATCTGATCCTTCTTGCCCGTTCCCTTTACGTCTTGAAGCAGGATCACCTTCATAACCGTTTCTCCTCCTTGTCATACTGCGTATGTTTCAAGAATACATAGCGTATATTTTCGTTCCGGCACGGTTTGGCGGAGAGAGGCGCAAAGCGCTGCCCATGCGGAAAGGACGCCCGTTGGCGTTCGTTTTCCAAACGGGAGCCGCATCAGTTGCCCGCGCCGGCGTCGCCATCGTCGTGGTCGTCGGGGAATTCATCCCCGTCGCCGCGTTCCCTGCGGCGGTGTTCCAGATAGCGCGTCACTGCGCCATGCGTGGGGCCGAACAGCGCCGAAACCATGCCGTAATACACCATCAACTCGCTCAGCGGCGCGACCAGCAGCAAAACCACAATCAAAAACGCCCGCGCCCCTGGCCGAACGCCCATCGCGCCCAAACGCCGCTCCAGCGAGCCGACAGCCTGCACGCGGAAGGCCAGCGCCGCAAGCATTTGCACGGCCACGCACACGCTCTGCGCCTGCGAAACCGGGGAAAGGGCAGATACAATCAACGCCGCCACAAAGGAAACCGCCGCGCAGACGGCCAGGGAACCGGACAGATGCCATCCGGAAAGCGGCATCCAGCGGCCCTTTTCCAGCCTTCCTTCGCGGTCGAGGCAGCGCATCGGCCAGGCGGCGCACAAAAGCGCCGTGAGCGCCGCCGAGGAAAGCAGCATGCCCGTCATATACAGCGCCAACGTATTGCGCACCATCTCCGTCAGCGAGGCGATGCCGCGCGCACGCTCGGTGGGATCCATGAACCCAAGGTTATAGGTGAGAAAGTTGAGCGCCGCCGGCGTTTCCCCACCATAAATGAGCGATAAAAACACATCTTGCATGCCTGAAGGCATGGATTCAATCTGACCGCGTAACAGATTGGCGATGTAGTCGGCCAGGTTCGTGCCCGCCGCCCAGCGCGCCGCGGCCACCGACAGCGCCGCGCAAAGCATCCAAATCGGGATGCTCAGGCGCAGCACATCCGCCAGAGAACGCCCGCCCTGCACCAGCCATAGCGTCGCCAGCAGCGGCGCCACCAGCAGAAGCAGCACAACCGCGGCCAACGCCGGCCCGAAAAAAGCATAGGCCGCGCCGGTTTGCGCGAGGCAGGAAACAACCGCCGGCCATACGCCCGCAAAAGCGTAGAGCCGCGCCGTCAATACCGGCGCCAGGAATAAAAGCGAGGCGAACGCGAGCATATATGGCGAGAGCGCGCCCAGCGCCAGGCCCAACAACACGCCTCCAATCAGCCTGCCGCGCGTGCGGCCCGGCGCTTTCATTTCAGCCAAAGGTCTTCCTCCGCATTTTTTCTGCCCGCAGGCTTGCGCCCGTGGCAGGATTCATTATAACACGAAACGCGCGCGGCGTAAAGGCAACGCTTATAAATCAGGCTCACCCGACGGACGAATCCTGCGCCAAGCACGCAGCCTCCCGGCGGCAAATCAGGGCTTTACAGGCGGCGCGCGGCGTAAAGGGCGCCGCAGCGCCGCCTGTAAAGCCTTTGCTATGCAAAAAATGCAAAAACCGCCCACAAAGGGCGGTTGAAGGCTGAACAGCAGCTTACACCTGCGGCTCGGCGTCGTTTTCTACGGGCGCGTCCTCGACGCTGCGGATCGCCCAGCGCGCCATGACCATCTGATTCTTGGCGGAACCGACGGCCAAGGTGACGGTATCGTCCTTAATGGAAACGATGGTGCCATAAATGCCGCCGATGGTGCAAATACGGTCGCCCGCTTTGAGGGCATTGAGCATTTCCTTGACCTTCTTGTCCTTCTTGCGCTGCGGGCGGATGAGGAGGAAGTAGAAGATCGCCACCATCACCACCAACATGATGATGGTACTGATCATGCCGCCGCTCTGCGCCGCCGCGTCGGTCGTGGTCGCCGTACCGGCCGTTTCCGCGAAGGCCGTGAGAAGATTGTTCCAGTTCAACATGTTCAGACCCCTTTGCAATTCTGATAATATAAATGCCTGAAAGACATTATATCCCAATTTGGAGACAAATACAACTTTTTATCTTCAATTTAGTGTGTCGGGATTGTAAAAGTTTCCTGATGGTTTGAAAGATGGGGCTATATGAGCCGGATCCTGGGAACCCATAGCATTTCCGCAAGCCACACTGGCTGGCGGAAACGAAGCCGGCGCACAAGAGCGGCGCCTGCCGCAGACACCCGGACAGCCGCGCTCTACCAGTTATCCCGGCCATGGCGGGCGTAGAATGCCTCCGCCCAGTCGCGCAGGGCATCCTGCTCGATGGCCGCGCGCATCTCCTCCATCATGCGGGTGAGGAAGCGCAGGTTGTGGATGGAAGCCAGCCGCAAACCGAGGATTTCCCCCGCCTTGAACAAATGGCGGATATAGGCGCGGGAAAAATTCCGGCAGGCGTAGCAGTCGCAATCCTTGTCGATGGGGTCAAAATCCTCGGCGTAGCGGGCATTTTTGACCACCAGGCGGCCGTCGTGGGTAAAGACGGTGCCGTTGCGGGCCACGCGGGTAGCCAGCACGCAATCGAACATATCCACGCCGCGCAACACGCCCTCGATCAGACAGTCCGGCGAGCCGACGCCCATCAGGTAGCGCGGCTTGCTTTGCGGCAGCACGGGGTTGATGGCCTCGAGCATTTCGTACATGACTTCCTTGGGTTCGCCCACACTCAGGCCTCCGATGCCCAGGCCCGGCAGGTCGAGCGAGGCCATCTGCCGCGCGCACTCCACGCGCAAATCGCGGTAGAACGCGCCCTGCACAATGCCAAAGAGCGCCTGGTCGTCGCGCGTCTTGGCCGCCATGCAGCGCTCCAGCCAGCGCAGCGTGCGCTTCATGGCCTCCTGCGCGCGCGGGTAATCGCAGGGATAGGGCGAGCACTCGTCAAACTGCATGATAATATCCGCCCCCAGCTTTTCCTGGATGGCGATGGAGGTTTCCGGGGCGAAAAAATGGCGGCTGCCATCCAGATGCGAGCGGAACTCCACGCCTTCCTCGCGCAATTTGCGCAAATCCGCCAGCGAAAACACCTGAAAGCCGCCGCTATCGGTGAGGATGGGCTTGTCCCAGTGCATAAAGCCATGCAGGCCGCCGGCCCGGGCGACCAGGTCCTCGCCCGGGCGCAGGTGCAGATGGTAGGTGTTGGAAAGGATGATCTGCGCGCCGATCTCTTTAAGCTCGTCGGGCGACATGGTCTTGACCGTGGCCTGCGTGCCCACAGGCATGAACACCGGCGTTTCAATCACGCCATGCGGCGTATGCAGCCGGCCACGGCGCGCGCCGGTCTGGGCGCAAACGTGCAAAAGCTCGAATTCAAAGGGTTTGTTCAAGGATGCTTCCTCCAATGTGCTATTTCCTTTTCATGGCAGACACAAAAAAACGGCGACCATGCGCTCTGGTCGCCGGAAACAGGCTCAAAATCAGGCCGCGCGGCGGCGCAATAGTTTTGCCGAAAGCGCGACAACGGCCACGGCCAGCACCGCAAACGCTACGCCCACTGGAAGGGAATCATCGCCCGATTTGGGCACCGTATCGTCGATCACGCGCGCGGCGATATCCATGCTCAACAGCATACTCCCATCCGCGTCAAAGGCGTCGAGGCGGTATACGCCCGCATCCTCCACGGAGGCATTGACGATATTATAAACGCGCTGGTTGGCGCCCTCGATGGGCGCATCGTTGAAATACCACTGGTAAGAGGCTGGCGACACGCCTTCGATGTTGACTTCCATCGAAAGATCCTCCCCCGCGTCCACCACCGCGTCCTGTGTCATATGAGACACGCGCATGGTGACCGTTGTGGAAATAACGCCCTCCGCGCAAGCGCAGCCAAAGAGCAGCGCAAGCGCCAGCAACAAAGCCACGCAGATCGTCCTTCTTTTCACGAACGTCTACCCCTTCCGCAAATGCCTGCGGCATTCGCATTCTAGCCTATATTCTATATCAGAATACGGCAAATTTCAACTGTTTTGCATCATTGTGCACAGTTTCGGAAAAAAATCGAAATTTTTTCATAATTATCTCCATACTATCGTAATAAAAGGCAATTAAAATGCAATATATATGTGGCAACTTCCGACATCGCTTTACAGGCCGCGACGGGAAATGCTATAATTCGAGAATCAACCTGAATTGCGGAGGTTTCCATGGGCGGAATTTTGCTGCTGTTTGGCTTTGAGATATGCGGTTATGTATTGGCGGACGCGCTGTTCAAGCGGCGCGACGGCCTGGTGCGGCTGTGGCTGGGGCTGACAGCCGGGCTGTTGATGATGATGTGGCTGCCGTCGCTGTTCGCCTATGCGCTGCGCTTCACGGCGGCGGCGCAGTATGCGGCGCTGGGACTGGCAGCGGCGCTGGCGGCGCTTTCGCGCCTGTTCCTCACGGAAAAGCCCGATCCTCTGAAGCTGGAGGGCGAAAGACAGCCTTTCTGTGGCGACATGCCTGCCTGGTTGCCGTTGGCGCTGGTTGTGCCTCTGTTGATGCTTTCGGTCTATCTGCAATACACGCATACGCTGCGCGAGGTGGACGGCGCTTTGCACGTGGGCCAATCCACCTACGGCGATCTCTGCCTGCATCTGGGCATCGCCACGGGCTTGCAGGGCAGCGCTTACCCGCCGGATTACACGCTGATTCAGGATGTGTTGCTGGGCTATCCCTTCCTGATGGACGCCCTTTCGGCTTCGATGATAAGCCTGGGCACGGGTTTGGCGGCCTCGTTTGTCATTCCCGGCAGCCTGATGATGGGCCTGGTATTCCTTGGGTTTGTCATCCTTGCCTGGGAGCTGACGCATTCACGTGCGGCGGTGGTCGTGTCCTACCTGCTGATGTTTTTGAACGGCGGCCTTGGATTCTTCTATGTGCTCGACGGCGTATGGCAGGACCCGACGCTTTTCCAGAATGTGTTCACCGGCTATTACGCCGCCCCCGCCAACATGGTGGAAAACAACATCCGCTGGGTAAACGTCATTTGCGATATGATGATCCCCCAGCGCACGCTGCTGGCGGGCTGGACGATGGTCGTCCCCGCCCTGTATCTATTGTCGTTGGCACTGCGCGAGGGCAACAGGCGGCTGTATATCATCCTTGGTGTGTTGGCCGGGGCAATGCCGATGATCCACACGCATTCGTTCTTCGCGCTGGCGCTGATTTCGGCGGGCTGTCTTTTGTGGACGCTGCTGCACGCTGAAGACCGCAAAAAAGTGCTCATTGATTACGCCCTCTACGCGGGCATCGCGGCGGCGCTGGCCCTGCCCCAGGTTTTAACCTGGTCCATTCCGCAGACGGTGGGCGGCAGCGCCACCACCGGTTCGCTCTCGTTGCGCTTTAACTGGGTCAATTACGACACCGCCACCGGCCGTCTCATCGACGGGTACTTCTGGTTCTGGATCAAGAATGTCGGTCCGGTGTATCTGCTGATGGTGCCGGCGGCGCTGCTGTGCAAGGGGCGCGGGCGCGCGTTGTCGCTGGGCGCCCTATTTGTATACGTGACGGCGGAGCTGATACAATTCCAGCCAAACCCCTACGACAACAACAAGCTGTTTTACGTGGCGTTCATGCTGATGCTGCCGCTGGTCGGAAACTATCTCGTAACCGTTTGGAGACGGCTGCGCGGCATTCCCGGGCGTGCGCTGTTGGCGGCGGTATTTCTGGCGGTGTCGCTGACCTCGGGCGCGCTGTCGCTGGCGCGCGAAGCGGTATCGGATTACCAGCTCTTTTCGGCAGACGAAGTGGCGGCGGTGGAATACATCCGCGACGAGCTGCCCGCCGACGCGGTATACCTCACCGGCGACCAGCATAACAACCTTGTCGCGGCCCTGGCCGGGCGGCAGATTGTCTGTGGCACTGGCAGCTATCTGTACTTCCACGGCATCAATTATGAGCAGGCCGCCCTTGACGAGCGGCAAATGCTGGAAAACCCCTCCCAGAACCTTGACCTGTTTGCCCAGTATGGCGTGGACTATGTGGTCATCACCAACAGCGAGCGCTACAATTACGCTCTGGATGAGGCCTATTTTGCGGAAAACTGGCCGCTTGTCTACGCAGAGGGCTCGGTCAGCATTTATGCCGCTCCGGAAAATGACGAGAATTTGCCGGAATGACCCGGAATTGTGCCTGGTTTGCGCTTGCGTTTCATCGCAAATGCGCATAGAATGTTTATATGGGAATATGAATACGCGCCATAGCGCTTGCGGAGGTGTGCGTCATGAGCGATTTAAACAGGGATGAAAAAAGGAATGCGATGCTGGGGCATCTATACGATATGCTGTTTCAGGCATGGCCGCTGATGCGGCGCAAGCTGTTACCCCCGCCCACTTTGCAGGCCGAGTTTGGCATGCCGCTTTCCCATGTGCAGGTGCTGGTAATGCTGGATCACCGCGGCTCTTTATCCATTACGGAAATCTCCCGCAGCTTCGGCATTGCCAAGCCGAACATCACCCCGCTGGTAGACCGGCTGATTGAAGAAGGGCTGGTCATGCGCGAACGCAACAGCGCCGACCGGCGCGTGGTCAACGTGGTGATCTGTGAGGAGGGGCGCAAGCGCCTTTCGCAAATTTATCGCGGGCTGTGCGACCATCTGTTTGATTGGACATGCGCGCTGGATGAAGAGGATTTGCGCGCCTTTAACGAGGCGCTGGAAACCATCGTCCGCCTTTTGAGCACGCAGCCGGAGGCGTGAACCAAAGCCGTTGTATCTTCGTCTAACAGTAAGCAGGATTCCATTTTCTGGAGGGACGCATATGCGCAACAGAGCCGCCCTGTTTTTTCTCGCCGCGCTTTTGATTTTGTGCGCGGCGACGCTCGGCGGATGCACCCCGCAGGACGAAACCGTCGCGGCTCAGTCCGCGCCGGATCTTTCGGTGAACATATCAGTTCCCTATGCCACGACCACGCCTACCGCCGCGCCGGAGGATCCGGATTCGCCGTTTTCCTTGGACGCAAACGGCCGGGTGACGGTGCTGGACGAAAACTGGATCGACCAGGGCTTTGTCTCCGTCGGCAATGAGGACGAGAATACGGAAACCGGCTATACGCAGCTCCGCCTTGGCGACCAGGGGCAGAGCGTACAATCCCTGCAACTGCGCCTGCGGGATCTGGGCTATTATCCGGGCGATATCTCCGGCGTGTTTGACACGCTTACCGAGCAGGCCGTGCAGCTGTTTGAGCTGAGCTACGGCACCATGCAGACGGGTATTGCCACCGTCAGCCTACAGGAAATGCTCTACGCGGATACCGCGCCCGCGTACAGCTCGCAGGCGTATGCCGAAGCCATCAACGGCAATTACACCGAACTTCAGCTGGGCGCCTCGGGCAGCAACGTGCTGGCCCTGCAATACCGTCTGCGCGAACTGGGCTACCCCATCACCCACATTACGGGCTATTACGACCAGGAAACCGCCGCGGCCGTATCCCTGTTCTTTGAAGCCTATGGCAATGGCTCCAGCAGCGTGGCCATCGTATCAATGCAGGAAGAGCTGTTTACCAGCGACGCGCGCACCTATGGCGGCGCGACGGTCGCCCCGACGCAGGCGGCGGACGTTTCCAACCTTGACACGCTTTCAGAGGGCAATATCGGCTCTACCGTGGAACGCATCCAGCAGCGTCTGATTGAGCTGGGCTACATGGAGGGCAGCGCCACCGGCACGTTCGACGCGGCCACAACTGCGGCAGTCATGGCTTTCCAGCGCGTGGTGGGCGTGGCCGAAGACGGCGTGGTGACGTATTCCCTCTATACGCAGCTGATTTCCGACGACGCTCCCGCCAACGGCAGCGCAGAGGCCGAGGCCATCCTCGCCGGCGGTTACACGCTGTTGCAGGAGGGCGATTCCGGCGACGCGGTGACGCGGCTTCAGACCCGGCTGGTGGAACTGGGCTACGCCAACGGCACGCCCAATGGCCGCTATGCCAGCGCCACGGTTTCGGCGGTAAAGCTGTTCCAGCGCGCCGCTGGTCTGGAAGAAACGGGCGTGGCCACGGCCGCTTTGCAGGCGCTTCTGTATTCGGACAGCGCGCCCGCCTATACGCCCACGGCCACGCAGGCTGTGACCGGCGACCGCTATTACCCCTACACGCTGGCCATGACCGAGCTTTCGGAGGGTGCGTCCGGCGAATTGGTGGTCTATTTGCAAACGCGGCTGGCGGAGCTTGGGTACTTTGATGGCACGGTTGACGGCCAGTACGGTTCTGCCACCGCCGCCGCGGTGCGCGCCGTGCAGGCCAACATGGGCCTTGAGCAGACGGGTGTGGCCAGCGTGACTTTCCAGGAACACCTCTATTCCGAAGCCACGCCGCCCTCCGGCACCACCATGTACGACGAAACGCAGTCGTTTACCACCCTGCAACTGGGCGACAGCGACCCGGACGGCGAGAGCATGGGCCCGGTGGAGAGCCTGCAAAGACAGCTGTGGGAACTGGGTTATCTGGACCGTGAGGCCGTGCGCGGCGTAGAGGGGCAATTCAACGAAGCGACGCAAGCCGCCGTGGTAGACGCGCAGCGCGCCATGGAGTATGTCAACGCCGACGGCGTAGCCACCCCGGAATTCCAGGCTTTCCTGTTCTCCCAGTATTGCGGCATGATCCGGAAATAGCCTTCCTGTGGACGCGAATTCGACAAAGTATGGAAGATTCGCCTCCTGCATTTGACGCGCCGGGTGTGCTCGTGTATAATGAAAGCGTATATTTGTGCATTTGCAAAATCCGAAAGGAGCGCTTGATATGAGCCGCGAAGGTAGAACTTCCCGCAACCGCGTGTCCGTGCTGAGCTGGATGTGGACGATCGTCCTGGCCTGCATACCGGGCGTAAATATCATCGTTCTGTTTTTGCTGGCGTTTCTGTCCAAGCGGCAGCCCAAGCGCGCCTTTGCCATTGCGGGGCTGTGGCTGATGCTGATCCTGGCCGTTCTCATCTTTGCCGCGTTTTTGATCTTCCCGGCAGAGATGCTATCCTTTGGCGAATGGCTGCGCGATCTGACGCCCTTGCAGGGAGCCGGAACGCCGTTGGAACTGTAAAACGCGATATAAACAAAAAGAGGAGCCGTGCAAAACGCTCCTCTTTTTGTTTGCCGCAAAGCCGGCTATGTCTCCTCATCGCTGAGCAACCATTCCACCGAAACGCCCAGCGCATCCGCAATAACGGGCAACTCGTAATCCTGTACCTGCCGGGTTTGGCCTTCCAGCCTGGACATGCTGGTTTCGCAAATATCCATGCCGCGGCTTTGTAGCATGGCTACCAGCTCCTTTTGCTTAATGCCTTTCGCTTTCCGCAGCCGCATAACCTTTTGGCCGATGATATTGCTTTTCCCCAGAGGTATCCTGCGGGGTTTTGACAATGATTTCCACCTTCTCACCCGGATTGCTTTGCTCTTAGTATAGGGCTGAAAAGGCTTGATTTAATGCGAAAATTGCATTATAATAATCTTAATGCCGATATTGTATTAAACTGGAGGGAATAATGTGGAAATCAACTTTGTTGCCTTGGGCCAGTATCTTCGCCGCGTCCGCAAAGCGAAAGGTATGACGCAAAGGGAATGCGCGGCGGCGATCCAGCGCTCCCTGCCCTTTTATGGCCATATCGAACGCGGGACGCGGAAAATGAGCCTATCGACGTTCCTTAAACTCATCAACGCGCTGGATCTTTCAATAGAGGAAGTGATAGAAGTCTGTGGCTCTCCGAACTCGCAAGCCCGTTGAACAACAGGCTGTGGCAAAAAAGCGACGCTGGCAAAAGTCAGCGTCGCTTTTTGTATGATTTATAATTTCCGTTTGGCCGTCAGCCCTCTGGTTTCAGCGCCCAGATCGCTTCCTCAATGCGCGCGGTAGCGGCGTCGAGGGTGGCGCGGTCAAAGCGGCGGCCCAAGTCGTCAAAGGCGACAGGCGGGCCAAAAACCACGCGCGTGCGGCGGAAAAGCCGATAGGGGCCGTCAATATAGGCCGGAACCACCTTTGCCCCGGCGCGCAGGGCGATGAGCGCCACGCCCGGCTCCATGTGGGTATGCTGGTTTTCACGGCTGCGCGTGCCCTGTGGAAAAATGCCCAGCACATGTCCATCGTTTAAAATCTTAATTGATTCGCGCACCGCGCCCAGGTCGCTCTCGCCCCGGCGGATGGGAAAAGCGCCAATGGCGGAAATAAACCCGCCTACGATGCGGTTTTTGAACAGCTCCGCCTTGGCCATAAAGCGCAACCGGCGGCGCACGCATGTGGCCAGCACGAACGGGTCGCGCGCATGGACGTGATTGGAGCACAGCACATAGCCGCCCGGCGCGCTCACGTTTTCCGCACCCGCAGCCCGCACGCCCCACACCAGAAAGTAATATGCGCGCACGAGAGGCTTCAAAAAGTCATAAAGCCAATTTTTCACGCTTTCGCCCCCATTGCCTCGCGCGCGAGCGCCGCAATCCTTTCTTCGACCTGTGCGAGCGTCATCTGCGAGCAATCCACTTCCACAGCGTCCTCCGCCCGGCACAGAGGCGAGGCGGCGCGATGGGTATCGAGTTCGTCGCGGCGGATCAGTTCTTCCCGCACCTTTTCATACGGTTCGTTCATGCCTTTCTGGGCCAGTTCAAGATGCCTTCGCCAGGCGCGCACATCCACCGATGCGGTGAGATAGATCTTGAGCGTAGCGTCGGGCAGCACCTTGGTACCAATATCGCGCCCGTCCATGACCACGCTATGCCCCTTGGCGATCTCCCTTTGCAGGGCGACCATGCGCGCGCGCACCTCCGGCACGGTGGAAACCGCCGAGGCTGCCAGCGAGACTTCCGCCGCGCGGATGGCCTCGGATACGTCTTCATCGCCAAGATAGACGCTCTGCCGCCCTTCCGCGTCATAGCCGACACGCACATCCGCACCGGCGCAGTTGGCGGCAATGGCTTGCGCGTCGTCCAGCGGCACGCCGGTTTTAAGCATGTAAAGCCCTATGGCGCGATACATCGCCCCGGTATCCAGATACATCGCGCCCAGCCTTTTGGCCACGGCCCGGGCTACGGAGGACTTCCCCGCGCCCGAAGGGCCGTCAATAGCAATGGAAAATACCGCGCTCATCTCAGTCCACCTGCCCGGCCAGTTCTGCGATGGCGTGCGCCATGATGCGGATACTGAGCATCATATTCTCCAGCGAGAACCACTCATCCGGCATGTGGCAGGTATCCACATCGCCGGGGAAGCAGGGGCCGAAGGCCACGGTGTTGGGCATGCAGCGCGAATAGGTGCCGCCACCGATGGCGAAGGCGTAGCCCTCGTGGCCGGTGACCTCGCTGTACGCCTTGAGCAGGCCCTTGACAACCTTGTGGTTGGCGGGGACGTGGTGCGGCGCGTGGCCGGAAAGACGGGTAACGGCGATCTGTGCCGGAGAGACCTTCATGGCAATCTGGCCGCAGATCTTTTCCTCGGAGGCGCAGAGCGGATAGCGGATATCGAGCTGTGCGCTGAGTACCGCGCCGTCGTAGCGCAGGATGCCGAGGTTGCAGGTAAGCGGGCCGCTGAGATCGTCCATGATGGCAATGCCCAGCAGCTTGCCCTGTCCGGAGATGCCCAGGCAGGCCGCCAGCGTTTGAATGGCCTCGCGGCTGCCGCCGCCCGCGCCCAATTCCGAAAGGGCAATCAAAAGCATGCCGGCGGCGTTCTTGCCCAGATGCGGCGTGGAGGCATGGGCAGACTTGCCCACGGCGGTGATTTCCGCGCGGCCTTCGCCCAAATCGCACAGGGAAAGCTCAAAGCCACGCGCGGCGGCAATCAGCTCCAGGCGCTGGCGCAACGCTTCCACGTCCTGACAGCCTACCACGGCGCGGGCCAGGCCCGGCACCACGTTAGGCCGCTCGCCAGCGTAAAGCTCATAGACGGGCATTTCCGCGCCGTCCTCGCCGGTGGTGTTCTTGGAAAGCAATATGCTCAACCCGCCCTTTTCGATGTTGATGACCGGATATTCCGCGTCCGGGGAAAAACCGTAATCGGGCGAAGCGGTGTGCTCGTTGTAATAGCGCATATCGCGCATACCGGTCTCCTCGTCGCAACCGAGGATGAGGCGCACGCTGTCTTTCAACTCCACGCCCGCGTCGCGCACGCAGCGCATGGCATACAGCGCCGCCAGCGCCGGGCCTTTGTCGTCCAACACGCCGCGGCCAATCAGATTGCCGTCGCGCCGGGTAAGAGCGAACGGCTCCACCGTCCAGCCGTCGCCGGCCGGCACCACGTCCAGATGGCAGAGGATACCCAGCGTCTTTTCGCCATCACCCATGGTGATGTCGCCGGCGTAGCCGTCGAACATGCGGGTGGCAAAGCCATAGCGGCGTGCGTCCTCCAGCGCCAAATCGAGCATGCGGCGGTTTTCGCGCCCAAAGGGAGCGCCTTCCTCCGCCTCGCCCTGCACCGAGGGCACGGCCAGCCAACGGGCCAAATCGCTCAGGAATTCCTCCCGACGGGATTCAATCAGGGCGTCCAGCTTTTCATAGTTCATCGTCATCTTCCTCCTCTGTATCCCTGTTCCATTATAAGGATTCCCCTGCGGCTGTCAATCGCCGGGATGCAAAAAGTTCCACACATTCTCCGCCGCCGGGCGCGACATGCCGGGCACGGCGGCGATCTCCTCCAGGCTGGCGGCGCGCAGGGCCTCCACGCTCTTGAAATGCGTGAGCAGGGCACGGCGGCGCTTGTCGCCGATGCCGGGCACGGTGCTCAGGGCGCTGGATACCGAATGGCGGCCGCGCAGCTGGCGATGGTGGGTAATGGCAAAGCGGTGCGCCTCGTCGCGCAGGCGCTGAATCATGTGCAAAGCCGGGCTGGAGCGGTCGAGCAGGAGGCTTTCCTCGCGGTCTGGCAGCACGATTTCCTCGATGCGTTTGGCCAGGCCGAACATGGGGATGGACAGCCCCAGCGCGTGCATGGCGTCCTGCGCCGCGGAAAGCTGGCCGCGGCCGCCGTCGATGAGAATCAAATCCGGCATTTCCCCGAATTTTCCCTCCGGTTCGCGCAGGCCGTGGGAAAGGCGGCGGGTGATAACCTCGTGCATGGAGGCAAAGTCGTTCGCGCCCACCACAGTCTTGATGCGGAAGTGGCGGTATTCCTTGCGCGCGGAAGCGCCGTCGATCATCACCACCATGGAGGCCACGGACAGCGCCCCCTGCGTGTTGGAAATATCGTATCCCTCAATGCGGCGCGGATAGGTAGCAAGGCCAAGCACGCGCTGCAATTCCTGCGCCGCGCCCACGGTGCGCTCGCGGCTTCTGGAGAGCTTTTTGCGGCGCTTTTCCGCCTCGTCGCGGGCATTTTTGAGCGCCATGGACACCAATTTGCGCTTTTCGCCGCGCATGGGGGTGACGATATAGGTGCGGCGGCCGTGCAGCTCCGTCAAAAGCTGCTCGAGCACGTCCCGCTCCGGCGGCTCCGCCGAAAGGATGAGCTCCTGCGGGGGCATATTTTCCGCGTCGTAGTATTGCAGGATAAATTGCAGGATGGCCTCGCCGGGCAGCTCTGAGCCGCCGCCCTCGAGCACGTAGTGCTCCGAGCCAATCAGGCGGCCGGAGCGGATATACAGCATTTGAATGATGGCGTCGGCCTCCTCGGGCACGACGGCGATGACATCCTGATCGCTTGCGTGCGTGGAGATGGCCTTCTGGCGCTGCATCACGTCCTCCACGGCGCGGATGCGGTCGCGGTAGACGGCGGCGCGCTCGTAGTTGAGGGCCTTTGCGGCCTCGGCCATGCGTTCTTTCAGCTCCGCGAGCACGGGGCCATCCTTGCCGGAGAGGAACTCCATGGCCCTGCCGAGCACGGCGTGGTATTCCTCGCGCGTGGCAAGGCCGGCGCAGGGCGCCAGACACTGGCCAATTTCGTGGTGCACGCAGGGGCGCTGGGGGTGATCCGGGCGGATGACGCGGTTGCAGGTGCGTATGGGAAACACCATGCGCGCCACGTCCAGCACCTCGCGCACGGCGGTCGCGTCCTTGTAGGGTCCGAAATAGCGCGCGCCGTCGCGCGCCTGCTTGCGCACCAGCTCCAGGCGCGGAAAGTCCTGGGACAAATCGACGCGGATATAGGGAAAGTGCTTGTCATCCTTGAGCAGTATATTGTACTTGGGGCGGTAGCGCTTGATGAGGTTCAACTCCAGCGCCAGCGCCTCCATTTCGCTGTCCACCAGCACGATATCAAAATCATCCACATGCTCCACCATGGCCTGCACCTTGGGGGTGTGGTTTTTGCTGGACTGAAAATACTGGCGCACGCGGTTTTTCAAGTTGACCGCCTTGCCCACATAGATGATGCGCCCCTCGCACTTCATCAGGTAACAACCCGGCGAATCGGGCAGGTTTTTCATCTTCAGCGCGAATTCCTCCGAACGCACGCGCTCCCCTCCTATCCCACGACCTCGATGGCCTTTTCCAATGCCTGCCGGCCGATGGGCGTGGCCACGGTACTTCCCGCGCCGCCCTGTTCCACCACGACGGCCACGGCGTAGGGCTTGCTGTCGTCGCGGATATAGCCGACGAACCAGGCGTTGGTGGGCACAGACTTATCGTCGCTGGTCTCCGCCGAACCGGTCTTGCCGCAGACGGTATAGCCGGAAATGGCGGCGCGCGATGCGGTACCGGACTGCACGGCCTGATACATGGCCCGGGCAATGGTATCGGCGGTGGAGGCGTCCATCACCTGGCGGTAGACGCTGGTTTCCAGCGTGTGCGTGGTGATGCCCAACGAATTTTCGATGCGCTTGACGAGCACTGGCTTCATCATCACGCCGTCGTTGGCCACCGCCCCGGCAATCATCGCCATGTGCTGCGGGGTGGCCAGCACCTCGCTCTGCCCCACGCCCGCCCACACCAGGCCGCCGACGCTGTTCACGTCCGGAAAGGACGAATTGTAAATCATGAAATCGCCGAACTTGAAATTTTCGTTGAAGCCGAATTTTTCCGCCGTGGCGCGCAGGCGTTCTTCCCCGAGCTGGTAGGCGAGCTTGCCGAAGGTGATGTTGCAGCTCTTGGCAAAGGCGGTCATCAAATCGACCTCGCCATGCACCGCGCCTCCGGCGCAGACGATGGTGCCGCCCTCGTAATCCCATGAGCCGGAACAGATGAATTTCTGATTGAGCACATTGGGGTCGGCCTCGAGCGCCGAGGTCAGCGTGACAATCTTGAAGGTGGAGCCAGGCATGTACAGGCCCTGCAAACAGCGGTTCAAAAACGCGGTATCGGCGATGTTGTCGCCCTCGGTGCTGCCGTCGAGCAGGTCGCTGGGGTCATAATCCGGCTTGGATACCCACGAAAGGACTTCGCCGGTCTTGTAGTTGATGACGCACACCGCGCCGTCTTTGCCCTCGGGGAAAATCGAGGAAATGTAGGCGGTCAGCTCGGCGTCGATGGTGAGCTGTATGCTGGAACCAACGCGCTCCTCGCCGGAAAAGGCCGAGCGCAGTTTATCAATCAGCGAACCGGAGATGTTCAAAAGCGTGGAAGAATAGTAATTTTCCACGCCGGTGCCGCTCATGCCCATCTGGTCGCCGATAGTCTGTGAAAGGGCGCGGCGGGCGGATTCGCTGGTAAGATACTGGCGGGTGCCGTCCGAGGCGGTGTGCGCAAGCGTATTGCCGTCGCGGTCGGTGATATCGCCCATGTGGGCGGTGGAGCCATTGGAGCGGGTGTTGTAGGGGTTGGACGCCCAAACGCTGCCCTGCGAATAAACCGTATAGCCATACCACACGCCCAAGCCCACGAACAGGCACACAATCAGCGCGCCTACCAAACGCATTTTCCCGCGCAATTCCCTCACATTTCCACCTCCTCGCGCATCTCCAGGCGGTCGATATCCCGCGCCTCATCCTCGGCGTTCATCGAGGAAATGCCCAGCAGGATGCCGAAGGACAAAAACGTGCTCACCAGCGAAGAACCGCCCGAGGAAATCAGCGGCAGGGTAACGCCGGTGAGGGGGATGAGTTTTGTATTGCCGCCGACGATAAGCATGGTTTGCAGGCCCAGCATGGTGACAATGCCAAAGGCGGTCAGCGAATGAAAGCTCGTGCGGGCGTTCATGGCCACCACCATGCCGCGCATGATGATGATGACATAGATGGCCAGCAGGCAGATGGAAAAGATCAGCCCGAACTCCTCGGCAATGGCGGCGAAGATGAAGTCTGAATGATACAGGGGAATGTCGCGCGGGCGGCCCAGGCCCAATCCCATGCCGAACAGGCCGCCCGAGCCGATGGCTATGAGCGCCTGCACGATCTGCCCACCGGAGCCGGTCGGGTCGCTCCAGGGATTTTGCCAGATGGCGATGCGCGTTTGCACATAGGGCAGCGCCTTGTAGGCCAGAATGGAGCCAGCCACCCCCACCCCCAGCCCGCCGAGGGTAATCAGCCAGTTGGATGTAGCGGCGAAATAGATCAGAAGCGTAGTCATAAAATAGAGCAGCACCGCGCCCAAATCGCGCTGAATCAGCAAAATTCCGCAGCAGACGGCGGCAAACAGGATGGCAGGCAGGCATTTCACAAAGCGCGGCCGTCCCGCCAGCGATGCGGCGAGGATGAGGATCAGGGCGGGCTTGATAAACTCTGAAGGCTGCAATGTAAGCCGTTCGGGGATGATGGTGATCCAGTTGCGCGCCCCGTTTTGCACCGTGCCAAACGCCCACGGCGAAGCCAGCGCCGCAAGGCACAGCGCCATACCGGGCAGTATCCACTTTTTCCAGTGCCGTACAGAACGGATAAAGACAATGCCCACCGCCATGGCTCCAATGCCGACGGCAGCGTAAATTGCCTGGGTAAGCGGCGTAATCTTGGCGCGGGCGATGTCTGAAAGTGTAATGATGCCAACGGAGCACAACAGCATGACCAATATCAAAATTGCCCGGTCGATGGGCCAGATTTTGCCAAAGAGCATGGTCACCAGCCACGTGGCTGCCGGGAGCGCCACGGCCAGAATCAGCGCCTGCATGTCCACGGGTTGTTCCTGCAGGGAAACCAGCAGCATAGCCGTGAACTGAAACAGCATCACCGCCGACAAAAGCAGGCGCGTATTCGAGCGCATCAGCGCCCGGCGCATGCCCTCAATGCTGCGTCCGCTGCGCGCGGGGCGCTGCGGGGCCTGGTCAAAAAGCGTATCCGCGTCAAAGCCGCTTGCGGATGAATACTTATCTCGTCCCTTCATGTTTAGAAATTATCCTCGTCGGCGTCGTCGCCTGTGTCGAAAAAGAGGTCGTCGTCCGTCCATGCAGGATCGCTCCGGACGGCGCGATCCTCGCGCATGGGGATGGGCCGCTCAAACCGCGGCTCCGTCACGCCAGAGCCGTTGCCGGAAATACCAGCGGCGGCGGCCGGGCGCGCCTGCATGCGGGGCGCGTCAAACAGGCCGTCGTCCTGCGGCGCGTAATCGCCGGCGCGGCCCACCGCGTCAATCAGCACCAGCGAAAGCAACACCGAACCGGCGTAAAAGCTGTCGCCATCGCGCAAAAGCAGCCTGCGCACGCGCTTGCCATCGCCATCAACCAGCTTCGCCCCGGAAATGGCCGTCAGCGCCAGACCCTCGTCGGTCAGTTCGAATCGCGCGTGTTTGGGCCGCACCGACGGGTGCCGCACCCGGATATCCGCCGAACGTGCGCTACCCAGCGTGCCCTCGCGGATAACCGGATAGCGCATGCCGCGCCTCGCCCGTCCTTCGCCTTCGAGCACCACCAGTTCGCCGGAAAGCCCCGTCTGGGGCGACCAGCGGCGCAGCTTGCTGGCGCGGCGGCTGTCGCGCACCGTCACCCGCCAGGCACGCAAAACAATGAGCAGGAAAAGCGCCGCGAAGAAGTAGCGCGCCGCCAACGCCAGAATTTCATATAAACCGTCGCTCACGCGCCGCCCTCCCTTCGACAGTTTTGCAACTTGCAAATGACAAGCTGGCGGACGGGGAAGCAAGCTCCCCCGCCGGGTGCCGCGCCTCAAATTTTCAATTTGAGTCGTGGCAGTTTCGCCCTTGGCGAAACCGCAGAATCCTGCGGATTCTGCGCCTCCGGCCACCCTCTCCAATTTTTGCTCGCGCCACTGCGCGACACAAGCAAAAATTGCAAGGTAGATATTTTTTCTCCGGCAAATGGGATTTACCTGCGCAAAAATATCTGCGGTTCCGCCGCACAGGAGGCGATTTTGCCGATTTTTCAAATCGTCAAAATCGGTCGGCTTTGCCGACTTGAAAACCCAACGGGTTTTCAACCTTTCGCCGGAACCGATTTTA